>CAYXBY010000040.1:0-14344 GCA_964463325.1 uncultured Lachnospiraceae bacterium
CGCCTTTGGCGGTCTGAACGGTTACTTCTCTGTCACGAGACAGAAAGTACAAAGAGTTGGATTACCGCTGACAATCGGTCAACCCAGCCCCGAGGCTGCAAGCCTCACGAGCGCCGAAGCATGCAATACTTCACTTCAACACCGCCACAGCATCGGCGATGGTCTTCTCCAGCGCCTCGCGCCCATATTTGTCAACCTCGGCCTTGTTTTTCTCGCCATGAGTCAGGCAGCCGGCGCCGCCAATGCAGCCGCCCACACAAGCCATGCCCTCGATAAAGTTGGCCTCCAGCTTGCCGCGGCTCTTTTGCAGCAGCGCCACGCGACATTGCTCAATACCGTCACAGGCGCAGGGCTTGAGCACAAATTGCAACCCCTGCTCGCGTATGCCCTCGGCAACTGCGTCCGAAAGTCCGCCGCTGCGGGCAAATATGCGCCCAAAATACGACGCATTGTCCAGCACGTCCTCATCAAGCGTCGTGATGTCGATATCACGGCTGTCAAACAGCGCTTGCAGCTCCTCAAACGTCATCGCAACGTCAACATATTTCCGCACCTCGTCCTTCTGCACCTCCATCTTTTTGGCAGTGCAGGGACCAATAAACACCGTCTTGCAGCCCGGCTCGCGCTGCTTGATGTACTTGGCCAGCGTCGCCATGGGCGAGAGATTGTGCGAGACAAATGGCTTGAGCTCAGGGAAATTCTTGTCAATATAATCCACAAATGCCGGGCAGCAGGAGCTGGTAATAAAGCCCTTTTCGGCCAGCTCACGCGACTCCGCCTCGGCCACCATGTCGGCGCCCAGCGCCGCCTCAATGACGGTGTAAAAGCCCAGCTGCTTGAGTCCCGTTATCACCTGACCCAGCTTGGCATATGTAAATTGGCTCGAGATGGACGGCGCCACAATGGCGTAGGCCTTGTAATTCTTGCCGCGCTCGCTGCCCTTCAAAATGTCAATTACATCAAGGATAAACGACTTGTCCGTAATGGCGCCGAAGGGGCACTGATAGACGCAGGCGCCGCAGGAAATGCACTTGGAATTGTCGATGCAGGCCTGCTTGTCCTCGCCCATGGTGATGGCCTTGACCTTGCAGGCCGTCTCGCAGGGGCGGGTGTATTTGTATATGGCGCTGTAGGGGCAGACCTTGGCGCAGGCGCCGCACTCGCGGCATTTGGACTTGTCTATGTGCGCCACGTGCGCCGCGTCAAACGTAATGGCGCCAAAGCGGCAGACGTCCTCGCAGCGGTGCGCCAGGCAGCCGCGGCAGGCGTTTGTCACCTCAAAGCCGCCCATGGGGCACTCATCGCAGGCAATGTCAATGACCTCAATGACATTCGGGTTATCGCGGTCGCCGCCCATGGCCAGCTTGACGCGCTCGGACACTATGGCGCGCTCCTTATATATGCAGCAACGCATGGTGGGCGTTTTGCCGGGGGCGATGACCTTGGGAATGTCCACGATGGACTCCGCCAGCCTGCCCTCCCACGCCACGCGCGCTACCTCGCGCAGCACCTTGTATTTCAAATGCTGCACCTTTGTATCAAATTTTCTCATATTCAGACCTCAAAAATAACTTACCTTGATGCGCTTGCCCATTTTTTTCAGGCATTCGGACAGCTCCTCGACCAGATTCATCTTTATATTGAAATTGATGGGCAGCTCAGGGTTCTGGTGCGCGGGGTTGACGGCACGGCCAACAAAGAAATTGATGTCGGTCGCCTCCTCAAACAGCATGCGGCAGATGAGCGAGGCGCCGTCCTGCCCATAGCTCCACTTTTCGTACAGCCTGTTGTCGCCCAGCGCGTCGTGCGCATACTCGACGACGCGGTTGATGGTGATGACGCCCTCGGTCACAAGGTCAACGCCCTCTATCTCGGCCGTCGGCGGCACGTCGCCGCGCACAAAGCTGAGGCTGGCCTTGACCGGCTTGCCGAGGTACTTGGACGCGATCGACGACGTCGTCCCGCCGCAGACTATGTGCTTGCCCTCCTTGGCAAAGAACAGCGCCATCATGCGATTGCAGTCGTCGCGGTCGCGGGGCGGGCCAAACAGCAGATTCATGGGCACGCGGCGGCGTATCTTGACGACGCAGGCAGTGGCGTCATCGCCCGGGCGCTCGGCGTAGAGGCGGTTAACCTCGTCGATCAGCATGGTGGCCAGCGTTTTGGCGGCGTAGCCGCCCGCCGCGACGGCCTCCATGTAGCCGATTATGTCCTCGCGCTGCCAGCCGAAGTTGTAAGCCGTGCCAATGCCGGCGTGCGGGCAGCCGTCGCTCATGGCGATAAAGACGTCGTCCTCCTTGAGCTTGATGACCGACTGATATATCTTTTTTCCGCCTATGCTCATCTCGGTGCGGGGATAATCCCAGCTTTTGCCGTCACGCAGCACTATGGTCAGCGGGTTGTCGTACTGTATCAGCTCCAGCTCGCGGTTTTCGACTATGTGCATTATGGTGAAGGTGGAATAGGCGACGCCGCGCACCGAGCAGATGGGCAGCGTTTGGGCGATGGTCTCGACGCAGTCGGTCAGCGACAGCCCCGCCGCCATCATGGTGGAGATTATTTTGGACGTCAGCGTTGACAGTATGCTGGCCTTGACACCGCTGCCGAGGCCGTCGGCGAGCACTATGACGCTCGAGGTCTCACCCTGCTCGACTATGTCAACATGGTCGCCGCACAGCTGCTCGCCGTAGTGATTTATGCTTCTGTAGCCGATATCGGCGCACAGCTCATTCATCTGAAATACTCTCCTTAAGCTTGGTCAGCGCGATCTTGGTCTCGGCAGCCGTCTCGCCCAGCAGCGAGGCTATGTCCTGCACGATGCGCATCTGCTTTTCAACGACGCGGTCGGCTATCTCGACCGTCTGTCGGCTGATGCTCTCCTTTTTCTCGCGGGCGTGCTCCTCATCGGTGACGTCGCGCATTATGCAGACCAGCATATTATATGTAGCGTCATAGACGATGGTCTGCTCGACATAGCGGTCGTATTCGGCGAGGTAGACGCGGGCGTCGCGTATGGCGCGGTGCGTCTCGAGCACCTTGAGGAAGGGGGTGGGGTCAAGTATGCGTATGAGCTGGTCGCCGACGACATCCGAGGCGCGGCGAATGTTCATTATGCGGCGGGCGGCGGCGTTGAGCTGCTGCACCTCCAGCGCATCATTGACGACGATGAGGCCGTTGGGCGTGTTATTGACGATGCAATCCGAAAAGCTCTCGGCCTTGTCCTTGAGGTAGGGCAGGCACATGGATATCTCGGCCTTGCCGTTGTAAATGGCGACGGCCTTTTCGCGGCAGGTGTTGTAGCCGCAGGAGCCGCAGTTGAGCTCGTCCTCGGGGCGCACCTTGCCCATTTTGCGCAGTATGGCGGCAATTTCGGTCTCGGACGGGTGGCCGGTGTGCACCTCGATGGGCACAAAGGCCTTTTTGAGCTCGAGGCTGTCAGGCTGCTCGACCTCAAAATCCCGCTCACCGGCGTATGCGGCGACTGCCATGTAATCCATGACGGGCGCGCGGTGGTATTTTTCCATGACGGGGCCGCCGGCGCAGCTGCCGACGCAGGCCGACATCTCGATAAAACAGCGGTGTATGTTGCCGGCCATGAGCTCGCGCAGCGCGGCGATGCAGTTTTCGACGCCGTCCAGCGCCATGTAGCTGTAGCCGGTGGTGCCGCTGACGCCCTCGGCGGCGCCGGATGCCGTCATGGTCTTGAGTATGCCGCCAGTGGTGGGGAAAAAGCGGGCGCGGGAGGCGGCGGTGGCGTCCATGTCGGGCTCGAGCTCGATGCGCTCGGACGCCAGCCAGGCGGTCAGCTCCTCAAAGGTGAGCACGGCGTCAACATAGCCGTCATAGCGCTGTGCCTCCTCCTTTTTGGAGACGCAGGGCCCCACAAACACCACCCGCGCGCCGGGATGGCGGCGCTTTATGTCGGCGCTGTGCGCCTGCATGGGGGAGAGTATGTCGGCCAGGCAGGGCAGCAGCGAGGGGAAATATTTCTCGATCAGCAGATTGACAGAGTTGCAGCAGGACGATATTATGACGTCCCTGCTGCCCTCGGCCAGCATGCGCTCGTATTCGTTCTTGACAATGGTGGCGCCGATGGCCGTCTCTTCAACGTCGGCAAAGCCCAGCCGCTTGAGCGCCTTGCGCATGCCGCTAATGCCGATGCCGCGGTAGTTGGCTATAAACGACGGCGCTAAGCTGACATATACCGGGTCGCCTGTCTGAAGCAGCACGCGCACACGCTCGGTCTCGTCAACTATCTGCTTGGCGCCCTGCGGACATACCACAAAGCATTGCCCGCATAATATGCACTCGTCCTCTATTATGTGCGCCTGGTTGCCCGAAAAGCGTATCGACTTGACCGGACAGTGCCGTATGCATTTATAACAATTCTTGCAATTCGATTTTTTTAACGTTAAACAACTAACCATCGTTAAACCTCCTGGGTTTTTTCGGGGGAAGCTTCCTGAAGAAAGTTTCCCCCGGACCCCCTTCAAGGACTTTCAAGCAGGGGATTTTTAAGGGTGACGCGTATCCGCGGTTCGATCACTCGGCTGTATGGGCATGAACGGTTCGCGGACACACCTCACCCCCAAAAAGAGCCCATGTTTGAAAGTCTTTGCGGGGGGTCTGGGGGGAGCTTTCTTCAGAAAGCTCCCCCCAGTAATCACTCCTTCACGACCGGCAAAACGGCAGTACGCCAGAAGTCGGAGAAGGTGGTGGGGGTAATGCCGGTATAGATAACGTCGTTGACGGTAACGGTCACACCGACGCGATTGCACTTACCGGCGCAGAAGCTGCCGCTGAGGATGATATCGTCCTCGAGCCCCTCCTCGGTGATGCGAGCCTGGAGCAGCTCGACAATCTCGGGAGCGCCCTTAAGGTGGCAGGAGCTTCCGACGCAGACCTCAATGAACGTCATGCCCGTGCCTTGATCTCCCTCTCGAAGAAATCCTCGACAGTGTCGGGCGAGACGGAGAAGAACCTGTCGTCCACGGTGACGCAGACGCCCTCCTGGCAGCGACCCATGCAGAAGGTGCCGCCCAGCTCGACGCGGTCGCCGAGCTCATTTTTATTGATCAGATATTGCAGCCCCTCAACGACCTGGCGAGAGCCCTTGATATGGCAGGAGGAGCCGATGCAAACAGTAACCTTCATGGTGCTAATCTCCTTATTGGTAGTCGACGACGTTCACCCAGCTGTGGAGGAACTCGCGCTCTTTTTCGTTGCCCTTGACCGACTGCGAGGCGGCCACGATGGGCATCCATTTTTGAACATACTGACGTGCCGTGTCGCTCTTTTGGCAGAACAGCGACAGGTACCTCTCTGCCCCCTCGATGTCGCCATCGAGCCAGAACAGCAGATAGGTGCGGGCAGCGTCGGCCGAGGCATTGCCCTGGGTGGCGTGCGCCCAGTCAAGGACGAAGGCGCGGTCATCCTCGGTGATGACGACGTTGGAGGGGTTGAAATCGCCGTGGCACAGCTTGTTGTGGCGCGGCATGGCGTCAAGACGGGTGTGCAGCTCGTAGCGGGTGGTGGCGTCAAAGTCGGTCTGGGATATTTTGCGATTCATCTTGTCGCGCAGGTAGGTCAGCCCCGGGCAGACCTTGGACTGCACCTCGAGCTGGACGTCCACCAGCCGCTCAATGTACTTATCGCGGTTGTCGGGATCCTCCTTCATCAGCTGCGCCAGCGTTTTGCCCTTGATATAGTCGCTGACGATGGTCCAGCGGCCGTCGATGACGGTCACCTCGCGGATGTGGGGCAAGTCCAGCCCGGTGGACTCGACTCTTGCGACGTTGAGCGCCTCGCTCAGCACGTCTGCCTTGGAATATGTGGCGTCGAAGACCTTCATGCAAAGGTCGCCGTCGCGATAAACGGTCTTGTTGTTTCTGACTGCAATTATTCTGTCGAGCTTCATTGACGGTTCCTCCTTATTTGCTTATATTTTTGTGTGCGTGACGATATGCCTGCTTGAAATCGGTGGCGTCGGCGGCCGGAAGCGTGTCGGCGGTCGGCATTTCGGGCTCCTCAAAGACGGAGTTGCCGTAGTAGGCGTTGAGGTACATCTGCTTTATCTCGCTCATGAGCGGATAGCGCGGGTTGGCGCCGGTGCACTGATCGTCGAAGGCCTGCTCGACCATGTCGTCAAGGCGGGCAAGGAAATCAGCCTCGTCGATGCCGTAGTCGCGGATGGTGGCCTTGATGCCGACGCGAGACTTGAGCTCGTTGATAGCGCTGATGAGGTTCTCCAGCTTTTCGCTGTCGTCGGCGCCGCCCAGACCCAGCGCGTCGGCTACCTCGGCGTAGCGCGCCAGCGTGTGCGGGTGGTCATACTGCGAGAAGGTGCCCATCTTGACGGGTGCCTCGGCAGCGTTGAAGCGCAGCACCTGCTCGATCATGAGCGCGTTTGCCACGCCGTGCGGCAGGTGGTGGAAGGCGCCCAGCTTGTGCGCCATGGAGTGGCAGACGCCGAGGAAGGCGTTGGCAAAGGCCATGCCGGCAATGGTAGCGGCGTTGGCCATCTTCTCACGCGCCTCGACATCGGTCTGACCGTTGTCATATGCGCGGGGGAGGTAGGTAAAGATGGCCTTGAGCGCCTGCTTGGCAAGGCCGTCGGTGTAGTCGGTCGCCATGACGGAGGCATATGCCTCAAGCGCATGCGTGACGGCGTCAATGCCCGAGGCAGCCGTCAGGCCGCGGGGCGCGGACATGTGGAAATCGGTGTCGATGATGGCCATGTTGGGCAGCAGCTGGTAGTCGGCGAGGGGGTACTTGATGCCACTCTGCTCATCGGTGATGACGGCGAAGGGCGTCACCTCGGAGCCGGTGCCGGCCGAGGTCGGGATGGCGATGAAATATGCCTTCTCACCCATCTTGGGGAAGGTGTAAACACGCTTGCGTATGTCGATGAAGCGCATTGCCATGTCCATAAAGTCGACCTCGGGATGCTCGTACATCACCCACATGATCTTGGCGGCGTCCATGGCCGAGCCGCCGCCCAGAGCTATGATGCAGTCGGGCGCGAAGGCGTTCATCTGCTCGGCGCCCTGCTTGGCGCAGGCCAGCGTCGGGTCGGGAGCAACATTGAAGAAGGTGGTGTGCGCGATGCCCAACTCGTCAAGCTTGGCGGTAATGGGCGCGGTGTAGCCGTTCTGGTACAGGAAGGTGTCGGTGACGATAAAAGCGCGCTTTTTGCCCATGACCTGCTTGAGCTCGTCAAGCGCCACAGGCAGGCAGCCCTTTTTGATGTATATCTTCTCGGGAGCGCGGAACCACAGCATATTTTCTCTCCTTTCGGCCACGGTCTTGATGTTGATGAGGTGCTTGACGCCGACGTTCTCGGACACGCTGTTGCCGCCCCAGGAGCCGCAGCCCAGCGTCAGCGAGGGGGCGAGCTTGAAGTTGTAGAGGTCACCGATGCCGCCGTGCGAGGACGGTGTGTTGACCAGTATGCGGCAGGTCTTCATGCGAGCGGCAAACTCGTCAAGCTTGGCCTGCTCGGTGACGGCGTTGAGGTATATGGACGAGGTGTGTCCATAGCCGCCGTCGGCGATGAGGTGCTCGGCCTTGTCGAAGGCATCGTGTATGTCGGCGGCGCGGTACATTGCCAGCACAGGGGACAGCTTTTCGTGCGCGAATTCCTCGGAGAGCTCGACGCTCTCGACCTCACCGATTAGTATCTTGGTGCCGCCCGGCACCTTGACACCGGCCAGCTCAGCAATGCGGGCAGCGGGCTGTCCGACGATGCGGGCGTTGAGGGCGCCATTAATAATGATAGTTTTTCTGACCTTCTCGGTCTCGGCGGGGTTGAGGAAATAGCAGCCGCGGTCGGCGAATTCGGCCTTGACGGCGTCATAAATGCCGTCCAGCACTATGACCGACTGCTCCGAGGCGCAGATCATGCCGTTATCAAAGGTCTTGGAGTGAATAATGGAGCTGACGGCCATGACGATGTCGGCAGAGTCGTCGATGATGGCGGGCGTGTTGCCGGCGCCGACGCCGAGGGCGGGCTTGCCGGAGGAATATGCCGCCTTGACCATGCCGGGACCGCCGGTGGCCAGTATTATGTCGGCCTCCTTCATGAGCAGGTTGGTCATGTCGAGGCTGGGGACGTCGATCCAGTCAATAATGCCCTCGGGAGCGCCGGCCTTGACGGCTGCCTCGAGCACCAGACGCGCGGCGGCAATGGTGCACTGCTTGGCGCGGGGGTGGGGGCTGATGATAATGGCGTTGCGCGTCTTGAGCGCGATGAGCGTCTTGAAGATGGCGGTGGAGGTGGGGTTGGTCGTCGGGATGACGGCGGCGATGACGCCGATGGGCTCGGCTATCTTCTTTATACCGTAAGCCTTATCCTCCTCGATGACGCCGCAGGTGCGGGTGTCGCGGTAGGCGTTGTAGATATATTCAGCGGCGTAGTTGTTTTTGATCACCTTGTCCTCGACCACGCCCATGCCGGTCTCGGCGACGGCCTGCTTGGCAAGCGGGATGCGAGCCTGATTGGCAGCGATGGCGGCCGCCTTAAAGATGGCGTCGACCTGCTCCTGGGTGTAGGTGGCAAACTGTCTCTGTGCGGCTCTTACGCGCGAGATAGCCGCCTCGAGCGCCTCGACGCTGTCAATGATGGGTCTTGCTTGGTTTTGCATATTATCCTCCTCAGCTTGAATGAGTATTTTTGACTTTTTGATGAAGGTGCGCCAGCGAGGGCGCGAGGTTTTCGTATTGCACCGTGACGCCGGGCGGCAGGTGCAGTCGCGTGGACGAGAAGCACCATATTGCCTGAACTCCGCTGTGCACCAGCAGCTCAGCGGCCTGCTGTGCGGCGGCGGGCGGCGTGGCGATGACGCCTATCTCGACCTGATGCAGTGTGCAGTAGGGACGCAGCTCGTCGAGAGGGAGCACGGAATCGGACAGCCGCGCGGGGTCGGTGTCGAAGGCGCGGCGGACGGAGATGCCGTAGTCCTCGAAGCCGCCGAAGCCCAGCAGCGCCGAGCCCAGCTTGCCGGCGCCGACTATGACGGCCTCGCAGCCCGAGCTCTCACCGAGAGCCGAGCGCAGTGCGGCGGCGAGGTCAGCGACGTGGTAGCCGACGCGGGGCTTGCCGCGTCCGCAGACAGCGGAAAGATCCTTGCGGACCTGCACCTCGCCGAGGCCCAGTGCGCGGGCGATGGCGGTGGCGGAGATATATTCGGTTCGCGGCGGCAGGCTGTCGAGGTGCTCGAGGTACCCCGGCAGGCGGCCGATCGTGGCTTTTGAGAGCATACTGCGCCTCCTTCCCTGTTGCTGATATCATTGTACCACATGTGCGGCGATTTGTGAAGTAACAATTATTGCATATCGGTATTGCTGTTATCGATATACCCTGTATCGATTGCGCTGCACTCGATATTATAACGTGCCCGGCGCCCCAAAAGCCCCCCGTGTTTGCCGTCCCTGCATTTTCGCTTCGCCGGGTTGACAAATGCGGGGAGATGGTTTATAATTATGGTGAAAAATTATATGAATCCAAAAGGGAGATTATTATGGGCAACGACGAAAAAAATCTTGATCTGTTCAAGCAGCTGCCGACGAGCGACAGCTTTAAGCTGGACACGCTGGGGCGCCGCCTGCGCGTGGGCTTTATTGGCACGGGCGGCATAGCAAATTCACATATAAAGGCCTATCTTGGCTTCCCCGAGGTCGAGGTGGTCGCCGGCGCGGATCTTATCCCCGGCAAGGCGGCAGCGTTTTTTGCAAAATATGAGCTGGAGGGCGTGCGCTGCTACACCGATTACCGCCAAATGATCGCTGAATGTCAGCTGGATGCGGTCTCGATCTGCACCTACAACCGCCAGCACGCCGAGCCGGCCATGTACGCCATGCAGCACGGTCTGCATGTGCTGCTCGAGAAGCCCATGACGGTCACGCTGGAGGAGGCGGTTGAGCTGTGCCGCGTCGAGAAGCAGACAGGGCGCATACTTTCCATCGGCTTCCAGCCCCGCTTTGACCCCAACATGCAAATGATAGGAAAAATATTCCGTTCGGGCGTGCTGGGCAAGATATACTACATACAGACCGGCGGCGGACGCCGCCACGGTATCCCGGTCGGCCACGGCGATACCTTTATCCGCAACGACACCGCCGGCATCGGCGCTGTCGGCGACATCGGCTGCTATTCGCTCGATATGATACTCAACGCGCTGGGCTACCCCCGCCCGCTGACCGTCTCGGGCTACAGCTCGTCCTATTTCGGCCAAAACCCCGCCTATTACGACAAGCACCCCGAATACGCGCAGCGCTTCGGCGTTGACGACTTCTCCGCCGCCTTTATCCGCCTTGAGGGCGATATCGTGCTGGATTTCCGCATCTCCTGGGCCATGAACATGGACACCGCCGGTGACACCATAGTTCTCGGCACGCGCGGCGGCCTGCGCATACCCTCCACCGAGTGCTGGAACGGCACCGTCGGCGGCCCCATGAGGATATACACCGAGGTGGCCGGCGAGCAGGTCGAATACGAGGTGCCGGTGCTGCCGCTCAAGGGGCTGGGGCGCGTCGAGCGCAAGGTCGGCTCCTTCCTGCATGCCGTGGCCAACGGAGGCACCGCCCCCGTGCCCACCTCGCAGATAATCATTAATCAGGCCATCATCTCGGGCATAGTTGAGTCGGCACGCGTCGGGCATGAAATACCCGTCGTCATACCCGAAATATGAGGTGCGGGATGCAGCCAAAGCCAAAATTTATCGTCATCGAGGGGCTTGACGGCTCGGGCAAGACCACGCAGCTGCGCCTGCTGGAGCAGTATCTGACAGAGCAGGGGCGCCGCGTCGCCGTCACGCGCGAGCCGACAGAGTCGGTCAGCGGCGGCATGCTGCGCGACGCGCTGTCGGGCGAGACGCCCCGCACGGCGGCCGAAATGGCCGCGCTGTTCGTGCTCGACCGTATACACCACAACGTCAGCCCCACCTCGGGCATCGAGCACCTGCTCGCCGAGGGCTTTGACGTCATATGTGACCGCTATTATTATTCGTCGCTGGCCTATCAGGGCGCGCTGACGGATTTCGACTGGGTGCGGCGCATGAATGTCGACTGCCCCGAGATACGGCGCCCCGATCTCTGCATCTTTCTCGACCTCGACGTCGATGCCTGCCTCGAGCGCATAAGCGCTCACCGCGCCTCGACCGAGATATACGAAACCAGGGATACGCTGACGGCCGTGCGGCAAAGCTATTACCGCGTCTTTGAGTCGCTTGACGACAACATCGCCGTCATCGACACCTCCGGCAGCATCGAGCAGGTCGCCGCGGCCGTGCGTGCGGCAGTCGATCGGCTGAATGAGGTCGGCTGAACGACGCTCATATACTACTAAAAGGAAGGCATTTAACATGCAGCTTTATAATTCTCTGACGAGGACTCGCGAGACCTTCGTCCCCAACACACCCGGGCAGGTCAGCCTCTACACCTGCGGCCCGACGGTGTATCACTATGCCCACATCGGCAATCTGCGCACATATATCATGGAGGACGTGCTGGACAAGTATCTGCGCTACAGCGGCCTTGAGGTGCGCCGCGTCATGAATATCACCGATGTCGGTCATCTCACCTCGGACGCCGACACCGGCGAGGACAAAATGCTCAAGGGCGCCCGTCGCGAGCACAAGACCGTCATGGAGATAGCGCAGTTCTACACCGACGCCTTTTTTGAGGACTGCCGACTGCTCAATATCAAGCGCCCTGAGGTCGTCCAGCCGGCGACCGGCTGCATCGAGGATTTTATCCGCGTCACGCAGGCGCTGATCGATAAGGGCTATGCCTATCTCTCGGGCGGGAACGTCTATTTTGACATTTCCAAGCTCGAGCAGTACCACGTTTTCCACGATTTCAACGAGGATGACCTCGAGGTCGGCGTTCGAGAGGGCGTGACCGAGGACGGCAACAAGCGCAACCCCGCCGATTTCGCGCTGTGGTTTACAAAATCCAAGTTCGATGACCAGGAGCTCAAATGGGACAGCCCCTGGGGCGTTGGCTACCCCGGATGGCACATCGAGTGCTCCTGCATCAGCATGAAGTACCTCGGCGAGCGGCTGGATATCCATTGCGGCGGCATCGATAACGCCTTCCCGCACCACACCAACGAGATAGCTCAGAGCGAGGCCTATCTGGGACATAAATGGTGCAATGTGTGGTTCCATGTTTATCATTTGAATACAAAATCGGGCAAGATGAGCAAGTCCAAGGGCGAGTTTTTGACGCTGTCGCTGCTGCGTGAGAAGGGCTATGACCCGCTGGTCTACCGTTTCTTCTGCCTGCAGTCGCACTATCGCAAGTCGCTGGTGTTCTCATATGAGAATCTGGACAACGCCGCCACGGCGTACAGCAAGCTGGTAGCGCGCATTGCCGCGCTGACCCCCGCCGCGGGCGAGACGGTGGACACCGCCGCCTTTGACAGCCTCAAGGCCGGCTTTGTTGCCGCGCTTGACAATGATCTCAACACCTCGCTGGCCGTCACGGCGCTGTACGACGTGCTCAAGGCCGACACCGGCGCCGCCACCAAGCTGGCGCTGATCGAGGATTTTGACCGCGTGCTGTCGCTGGGGCTTATCGCGGCTGCCGACAAGCTGCGCGAGGCACCCGAGGCCAGGTCTGACGACGACCCCCGCGCCGCCTCCATAATGGAGCGCATCGCTGCCCGCGCCGCTGCCAAAAAGGCCAAAAACTACGCCGAGGCCGACCGCATACGCGCCGAGCTGGCCGCCGAGGGCGTCACGCTGGTCGACACGCCGCAGGGCACGACCTACAAGCTGAGCTGATGAAGAATAATATGAAAAAAGCCGCCGTCGTGGGGGCGGGTGAGGCTGCTCCCGAGCGCGGCGGCCTCGCCCGCGAGATCGCGCGGTATCTGCTGTTCGGCGTTTTTACAACGGCGGTGTCAATGGTGTCGAATTTCGGCATTTTGTGGGGCGGCCAGTGGCTGCTCGGCATCACCGACACGACGTCGGGCGAATATCTGGCGCTTTATTCGGTGGCTAAGGTGGTGTCGTGGCTGTGCGCGGTGCTGTTTGCCTTTTTCTCTAACAAAAAATGGGTATTTCACGACTCAAGCCGCGGGAATGCGGTGGCGCGTCAGCTGGTCGTCTTTGCGGGCGGCCGCGTCCTGACGCTGGGACTGGACTATCTGCTCAACTATCTCATGCTGCTGGCCATGCACGCGCTGGCGCTGAGCTGGCTGGACGGTCTGTTTGGCATTTCGCTTGAAAAATATAACGAAATGGCGGCTTGGCTGGTGGCGCAGGTGGCGGTCGTGGTGTCGAATTATTTCATCTCGAGAATATTTGTCTTCAAGCGGAGCGAGCCCGCCGAGACAGCGGACAAATAAGCGGGGAGCAACAAGCTTCCCGCCTCTTTTTTGAGGCGCGCAGTGAGCTTGCCGCTGCATTATGGTAACGAGCTAAATAAAAAGCTCCGGCAGGGCTTATCCCACCGGGGCTTCTGATATCGTGTTATTTTTGTGCCAGCGCCTTTGACAGCAGATAGACGCAGTATTGATTCATGCTCACGCTCTCGAGCCGTGAGCGCTCCGCGAGCTCCTTATGCAGCGTTCGCGGCAGCCGCAGCTTAAACTGGCCCGAATAGTCATCGAGCGTAGTCGGCTCCGGAATGGTCACGCCGTCCTCCAGCTGCGTCTCGAGCCACGCTCGCTTGCAGTCGACCGCGTTTTTGATGGCCTCGTCAATGGTAGCACCGCAGGTCATGCAGCCGGGCAGCTCCGGGTAGCTTATGACATAACCGCCCTCCTCGGCATCCGGTATCACTTCCATGCGATAATTCTGCGACATATAATAATTAAGATCCTTCATTGCTCTCCTCCTTCTCGATCACGACTTTGACCATTTCGATATAGACTTTTTTATCGGTGTATGCCTCGGCACGGTTATCGGCGTACAGCCGGGCTTCCTGAAGGTTGCATGACTGCTGCCGCCGGTCTCCCTCATGACATAGCCGTAGGCCTCAAGTATATTTTTGAGCTCCTCAAACCTCATGTCGGTCGAGAGCTTTTTCAGCCCTTTGCGGTGCAAATTGAGGGGGTTCAGCGTCGTGAAGACGGACGAAACCAAAAGGCAGGGTGCCTTTGGCACCCTGAAAGCCGCGGGACTCTGAACCACGGTTCCCGGTATTGTTCAGCCGAGGCGTTCGATTTCCGGCCGGGAACCAATCAATTTGCGTTGCAAATTGAGGGGTTCAGCGTCGTGAAGACGGACGAAACCAAAAGGCAGGGTGCCTTTGGCACCCTGCCTTTTGGTTTGGCGCGTCGTAAGGGACTCGAACCCCCGACCTACTGGTTCGTAGCCAGTCACTCTATCCAGCTGAG
>CAYXBY010000041.1:0-14185 GCA_964463325.1 uncultured Lachnospiraceae bacterium
ACTAAGCAGAAGTGGGGGGCTCCGGGGGGAGGAACTAAGGGTTCCTCCCCCGCGGGCTGTTCTTTTGGTACTTTTCTGTCAGAAGACAGAAAAGTACAAATCATCGATCACCGCCGACAATCGGTCAACCCAGCCCCGAGGCTGCAAGCCTCACAAGCGCCGAAGCATGCAATGCTTCACCCACCCCGCCCGGCGGTAAGCCGAATTATCAGCTTAATATCATCCGGCTGCACGGGCGCCTCGTGCGCCGCGCGACAGCGCCGTATCTCGCCACACTTGGTGCAGCGATGCACGATAATGTACCCCCGCCGCGCGTCCGGCTCGGTACGGATGGGCTCCATCAGACCGCCACAACTGTTGAGGCGGTCGCCCGGGTTTTCGTCCACATGCACCGACCACAGGCAAAATGGGCAGTGGTTGCGCGAGGAATATCCCAGCGGCTCGACCTGCCGCCCGCAGTGGGCGCAGACAAATCCGCTGTCATTTTTTGAAAAACGCTTGGTCTCCATTATTTTTTGTTCGAAATATGCAGCTCATACTGCTCGGACAGGTATTTTTCAAACGCCGGCATGACCATGCGGTGCCCCTCTTGATTGAGATGGCTGACATCGGTCGGCGTCTGGCAATATTTTGCGCGGAAGGAGGCGTTGTTCATGTCAACGCCGCAGAAGCTGACATCCATAGCGTTTATGCAGGGGACGCCCATCTGCTCGCACACCTCGATCAGTGCGCGGCCGTAGTCCTGGCAGTTGTTGCCAATGGAATTGGTGCTGCTGATGTTCCATACCGTCATGCAGATTATCAGCGCATTGGGGCACTTGGAGCGCAGCTTTTCGATCATAAACCGCGCCGCACCCTTAAATGTGCGGGTGTCGGTATCGGTGTTCGTGCCGATGGGAACATCCTTGTTGTAATCGTTGCGGCCACCCTCAAGAATGATAATGTCGGGGTTGCCCTTGACCGCCTCTGCCCAGCGCTCAACCATGGGAGCCTTGTTGGTCACGTAGTTGGACATGGTCGAGCCGTTGCGGCCGTTGTTTGTGTAGGTCATTTTGTACTTTTCGGCGATCAGGGAGCACCAGACGTGCTTTGTATCCAGCTTGTCGCCGGCCAGGTAGCTGTCGCCAATGACGCTAAAGCTCAGCCCCTCGAGATTGCTGTAATAGGACGTCTTTTTGGATTCCTCGATCCAGCTGCTGTATTCCGTGGAGGACTGGCCCAGCAGCGCCGCCGTTGAGGGCGAGACGCCGGTGCGCATGTACACCTTGGGATAGACGCGCGGCGTGAAGGAGGACGTCTGACCTGAGCGGTAGCACAGTCGGATGCACTCATTGTCGCGGTCGGTGACGTACTTATAGGTTATGGCGCCGCCCGAGGAATAGACTATTCCGCTTGAGCTGTCGGTCGAGCCGGCGATATTGATGCCGTCGCGATCGATGACCCAGCCGCTGCCCTGAGCGGTCCAGCTGGAGATGACAAATGCCGCATCCGAGGCGAAATATGTGTCGCCGCCGGAATTTGTGTTGTCGTCGGTAAAGCTGATCTCAGTGCCCGCACGCTCAATGACGATAACGTCGCTGTAGGAATACTTTCCACCGGTCGCGTTGATCTTGTAGGCGTGCGTCGAGTGCGTGGAGGAGCCGACGTAGCCGAGGTGCCAGTTGACAGCTATCTCGACCGGCTCGGACGGCACCTCGGGGGTTGTCGTTGCGGCGGGAGTGGTGTCCGCGGGAGTGGTATCAGCAGGAGTGGTGTCCGCGGGAGTCGTGTCGGCCGGCGTGGTGTCCGCAGGCGAGCCGGTACCATCGGCGCAGGCAGCCAGCGTCGGGAGAAGCAGACAGAGCGCCAGTACTATGATGAAGCATCTTTTCATATCATTGATTCTCCTTTAGCGGCATCCCGCCCGGACAAAGAGGCACCGGACGGGAAGCTCTATATTGAGGTAACCCGGTGAAAAATTATTTCAGGCTAATGGCGCGGCGAGCCTTGTCGGCAATCGCGGCGGGCGTCAGACCGTACAGCTCCAGCAGCTCCGGAACCTTGCCCGAGCGGCCGAATTTGTCCTCAACGCCAACGCGCAGCACCGGCACGGGACGACCCTCGCAGACCACCTCGGTCACTGCCGAGCCCAGTCCGCCGATAATATTGTGCTCCTCGGCCGTGACGATGGCGCCGGTGTCGGCGGCCGCGCTCAGCACGGCGTCGCGGTCTATGGGCTTGATGGTGTGCATGTTGATGACACGCGCTGAAATGCCCTCGGCGGCCAGCAGCTCGCGGGCGATGAGCGCCATTTCCACCGTTATACCGGTGGCGATGATGGTGACGTCCTGTCCGTCGGCCAGTGTGATGCCGCGGCCAAACTCAAACTTGTAGCTCGAGCGGTCGAACAGCACCGGCACAGCGGCTCTGCCGAAGCGCATGTAAACGGGGCCGTAATAGTTAATTGCCCACTCGACAACGGCGCGCGCCTCGGTGGCGTCTGCGGGGTTGATGACGGCCATGCCGGGGATGGTGCGCATGGTAGCGAAATCCTCGAGGCACTGGTGTGTTGCGCCGTCCTCACCGACGGTGACGCCGGCATGCGTTGCGCCGATCTTGACGTTGAGATGGGGGTAGCCGATGGAGTTGCGTATCTGCTCGAAGGCGCGTCCGGCGGCGAACATGGCGAAGGTGGAGGCGAAGGGTATCTGACCGGCGGCGGCGAGGCCGGCAGCGACGGTCATCATATTGCCCTCGGCAATTCCGCAGTCGAAAAAGCGCTGCGGGAACTTTTTCTTAAAGATACCGGTCTTGGTGGCGGCGGCGAGGTCTGCGTCCAGCACCACGAAGTCATATTTATCGCCAAACTCGGCAAGCGCGTTGCCGTAGGCTTCTCTTGTTGCGATCTTATCTGCCATTTTGGTTAGTTCCTTTCACTGAATTAGAGCGATGCGCGTATCTCGGCGACTGCCTGCTCATACTGGGCGTCGTCGGGGGCGGAGCCGTGCCAGGAGGCCTGGTTTTCCATGAACGAAACGCCCTTGCCCTTAGTGGACACGGCGATCAGCGCGGTGGGGCGATCGGTGCAGGCGCGTGCGGCAGCAAAGCCGGCGGCGATGGAATCGAAGTCATGCGCGTCGATGGTGACGACGTTGTAGCCGAACGCCTCCAGCTTTTTGTCGTAGGGGGTAGGGTTCATGACGTCGGTGATGCGGCCGTCGATCTGCAGGCCGTTCCAGTCGATTATGACGCAGAGGTTGGAGAGCTTATAGTGGTTGGCGAACATGGAGGCCTCCCAGACCTGGCCCTCCTGCGTTTCGCCGTCACCGAGGATGGTATAGACGCGGTAGCTCTTGCCGGCCAGACGCGCGGCGAGCGCCATGCCGCAGGCGGCCGAGATGCCGAGACCCAGCGAGCCCGTGGACATATCGATGCCGGGAGTGCCCTTCATATCGGGGTGACCCTGAAGGAAGGAATCGGTCTGACGGAGTGTTTTGAGGGCGGACTTGTCGAAATATCCGCACTCAGCCAGTGCGGCGTAGAGCGCGGGCGCGGTGTGACCCTTGGAGAGCACGAAGCGGTCGCGATCCTCCCACTTAGGGTTATTGGGATCGATGTTCATTTCCTCAAAATAGAGGTAGGCGAGAATGTCCGCGATGGACAGCGACCCGCCCGGGTGACCGGACTTTGCCGCATGGATTCCCTCAAGCGCGCCGAGGCGAATATTCGCGGCGACCTGCTTCAGTTTTGCTGTTTTTTGCTGTTCCATTTTATCCTCCTTAACAGAGCAAGCGTGATTTTATTAATTATATAATATTATTATTAAAATGTCAATAGTTTTTGTGGGGAGGTGAAGTATGCAATACTTCACCTCCCCACTACACTCGTCTCACCGGCTCCCGCTACACTCGTCTCACCGGCATCCCCAGCGCCACGCCATCGCGGTAGGCGCGGATGACGGCGTCGACCTCCGCTGGCGTTTCAACTGAAAAAATGAAATGCTGATCAATCACCCCGGCTCGCTCCAGCTCAGTCTCGCGGTCGGACATGCCGGTTGGCAGGCTGTTATATATCACACTGCGGTGTGGCCGCTCGCGCAGCACGGGAAATGACGCCCCGCGGCGGTCAGTCAACCGCAGCCGTCCTGCGGTGCAGTCGGCGCAGCTGCCCAGCTCCCGCCCAACGCACTTTTCAAGCACCATCAGCGGTATCCTGCCGTAGACAACGGCCGCCGTGCTGCCGCCCAGATCGCGCAGCTGTGGCAGCGTCAGCTCGGGCGACGCGATAACGTCGTCAATGCCAAGCGCCTCCAGCGCCGCGACACTGCGCGAGCTCGTCACGTTGAGGCGAAAATCGCCATGGACAGCCAGTCCCGCGCGCCGCGCCGCCGCGACATGCCCGAGATTGCCGACCAGCGCCTCACGCGCTCCATCCGCCACAGCTCTCGCCAGCTGACGCTCGACCTTCTTCAGCTCGCTGTCAAATATCACCGCCGGCAGCACGACGCCGTCGGCCACCGGGGCGTAGTCGTGCAGCGGCAGGTATATCACATCAAAAAATTCACGCGCTGACGGCGTTATCTGCTCCGCGCCGGCAAATCGCGCCGTGCGGCGGCGCACTCGCACGCCCGACGGCGTGCTTTTTACTGTCACCTCGGGCTCATCGGACGCCTCTGACGCCTCTGACACCTTATGGCGTGTCGGCGGGACGCTGAGCGCCTCGCGCATGGCCTCCAGCGCGGCGCGACGCAGCGCATTCAGCCGTGACACCGGCACGGCCAGGCCGTCATCCAGCGTCAGCTGCGCCTGCCCGAGGCAGAAGGACGTTCCGCCAAATTTGGTCAGGCTGCGCAGCACGGCGTCATGCTCCGACGGCGTCCGCAACGCCGCCTCAGGCACCTCGCCCGTGACACACACCTGCCGCTCGCCGTGTCGAACTGTCATTAGCATGGGGCGGTCGCGCCGAACCTCGGCGCAAACGTCCAGCGGCAGCTGACGCCGCAGCCCGCCGAACGCCTCCAGCGTGCGGGTGGAGCTTTTGTCCTGCTCGCGGCGGACGCCCAGCATATTTGAGCCGACGTGCCCCGTGAAATAGCCGTCGGTAAAGCCGTCGCGCGAGAAGATGGCGGCAAGATAGCGCAGCTCCTCGGGCGTGGCAGCGCGGCGCTCGTCCAGCAGACGACGAAACACTCGCGTCACCGCCAGCACATATTCGGGCGACTTCATGCGCCCCTCCAGCTTTAGCGAGGCGACGCCGGCTGCTATCAGCTCGGGTATATGCCCCGCCAGCGACAGATCCTTGAGCGACAGCGGGTAGCGCTCGCGCCCGCCGACGCGATACGGCAGCCGACAGGGCTGTGCGCACTCGCCGCGGTTGCCGCTGCGCCCGCCCACCAGCGACGAAAACAGGCACTGCCCCGAATGGCAGACGCACAGTGCGCCGTGCACAAACACCTCAGCCTCGATGGGCGAGGCGGCTGTAAAGCGGCAGAGGTCGTCATAGGACATCTCCCGCGCGCACACCATGCGGCAAAAGCCCAGTCGCGCCAGCTGGCGCGCCGACTCGACGCAGTGCCCCGAGGCCTGCGTGCTGGCGTGCAGCGGCAGATCGGGGAAGGCAGCGTGAATGGCAGCTGCCGCGCCGAGATCGGCGACGATGAGCGCGTCCACGCCCGCCTCACGGGCCAGCCGTGCGTCCTCGAGCACCGACGGCAGCTCGCGGTCGGTAACCAGCGTGTTGACAGTCTGGTACATGCGGACGCCGTAAAGATGTGCCAGCCTGACGGCGTCGGAAATGTCGTCGGGCGAAAAATTCTGCGCCAGTGCGCGGGCATTGTTGCGCACGCCGCCGAAATAGACGGCGTCCGCGCCGCCCTCAATGGCGGCCTCCAGTGCGCGCGGCGAGCCGGCCGGCGCCAGCAGCTCGGGCAGCTTTTCGTTCTCCTGCACAAAATCAGCCGCGCCCGAGCTGCCCCGGACGCGGCCTGATGCTGCGGAGCGTATCGTCCTATCAGACATCTCCGTATGTTAACAGCTCGAACATTGAGCCGACCTTGCTTTTGGACTTCTTAGCCTTCTCAGCGGACTCGACCGGTGCGCTCTCGGCGGCAGTCTCAGCCGCGGGCGCGGGCGCGACCTCGACCGGTGCACTCTCGACTGCGGGCTCAGGCTGTGCCTCGGGCTGTGTGTCTGCCTCGGTGGGGATTTCCATGCTCATCTGCTGTGCAGCGCCCGAGCGCAGCTCGTCGACCTTGGCCTTAAGCTGAGCTATGCGAGCCTCATATTTTTCCTTCATGTTCTCAATGCGGCCCTCATACTTTTCCTTTTGGGTCAGCACGGCAGCCTCCGCGCGTGCCTTCTGATCAGCCGCGGCGGACTCATATTTCTTCTTTTGATTCTCCAGCCGCTCTTCAAGACGAGCTATCTGTGCGGCGGCCTTTTTGTTTTCCTCGGTCAGGCGCTCGCGCTCGCCGTCATCCTCGCTGCGGCTCTGCTCGTTCTGCTCGCACTCGGAGCAGAATTCAAGCGCGCAAAGTATCGCCGCCTCGGTCTTGGAAATGTTGTTGCTGCGTGCACACATTGCTGTAATGTAGCCGTCGACCTTCTTGACTATCTCATCAAGCGCCTCCTGCGTCAGATCGCAACGCAATCTGAGATCGTAATCAGCTATCTTAATAGTATATGAATTCATCGTGACCTCCATGCCGCCTGTCGGCGGATTAATACATTTTCACATCATTATTATATCACAAAATCCGCGAAAAAAAAGACAGTTCGCACAAATTGTCACATAATAATAATATCAACACTATATATAGTGTCCCACAGGCATTATGTGACACAATTCTTATGCCGAGAGGCTTTTAAAAAAGCCCCGGACTCCGCAAAGCATTCAAACAATTAGGGAAAAAGAAATCCGGTTAAGGTCGTGAACGTCTAAAGCGTTCGTCACCTTAACCGGTTTTTTGCGTTTTCCCTGCGAAGCTGTTTGAAAGTTTTGGGGGTGCAGGGGACTTTTTCAAAAGTCCCCTGCCGGGTACAGGGCGGAGCCCTGTATGAGCTTGCGTTGTCCGTGGCAGCGCCCCGGGAGAGTTCCCCCTGCATCAAATAATTCTTTTAACAAAATGGAAGAACACGCGTGCCGGGCGGGACAGCCTGAGCTTAGCGGCCTCGCGCAGGCGACGACAGAAGACAGCCAGCTCACGCAGCTCGGCGTCCGTCATACCGCTGCCGAATTCCTCGGCGGCCACCGCCTCAAGCAGACGCACAATGTCGGTGTCGCTAACCAGCTCCACCACCTGCTCGCCGTCAGCCTTGTCGGTGTGCTTGAGCCGTCCGAATATCCCGATATACTCAGCCTCCAGCCGCCGTGCGTAGTCCTCGCGGAACTCGCCCGGGCGCGGCGATGATCCGTACGCGGCCAGCAGTGCCGTCATCCAGTCGATAATACCACGCGCTGTCTCGCGGCGGCAGGCGGCGTCATCCGTGCCGGCCTCGACCGAGGATAGCAGCTGCCTGCGCTGACGATCAATAGCCCGGGCGCGTCTGTCAAGCATTATCACAGCCACCGCCGCAAGCGCCAGCAGCACAACAACGATCAGCACCGTGCGCACAGCAGCGTTAATCCCGGCCAAAAGCTCGATCCGATCGCCGATCAGCAGCAGCTGCGGCATGACATTTTCATCAATATCAGCCCCAATGACCTCCACCCGCTCTAAGAAATCGGATGAATCCCATCCGGCCTCCGCCGAGAGGCGCGAATAGTCATCCCGGCAGCGCTCGAGCGCCGCGCGATCGTCGGACACCTGCCGCTCAAGCGCGTCCAGCGACGAACGAATGTCGCCGGCGCCGATCAGCAGACCAAGCTCGTCCCTCATCGACTCGATCAGTCCCTCGGACAGGCTCAGCGACGCCGAAGCGTCCTCCATGGCCTGCTCCTCCGGGCTGAGCTCTTCGCCGTTATCATTGTCATACCAGGGGCGACTGCTGCTCGAGGAGCCGCTTGCAGTAACATACATGTCGTCGTAATAGACCGACGTCGCCTCATACTGTATCCAGCCGACACCGTCATACCACACCTCGACCCACGAGTGAGCGTTGTAATCGCGCACCGTGGTAACGTATCTCGCCACAGCCTCCGACGAATAATTGCGTCCAAAATCGCAGGCCACATAGCCCTCAACATACCTCGCCGGTATGCCGGCCGCCCGCAGCATGAGCGCCAGCGACGACGCAAACTGCGTGCAGTACCCCTCCTTTGTGACGGCAAGGAAGTTGTCAACGCCGTCAAGCGCGGCATCCGTCGGCAGCGTCGGCGTCAGCGTGTAGGTGTAATTCTCCTTGAGATAATTGACGATCGCCATCACCAAGCGGTGACGCGCCTCGTACACCTCAGCATCTGAGGAGCGTCTCAGCGCCGCCTTGTCGAGCAGCGCATAGCCGTTGTACTCGGCACTCTTGGCGTCATAAGCCTTCACCACTGTGTCAAGCGTCGCGCGGACGGTGTCGCTTATATCATCTCCCTCGGTCAAATAGGTGTTGTAGACAAAGCTTTCATAAATGTAAGCCCAATAGTAGGAATAGGCCAGCGCACGCTTCTGCTCGTCGGTCATAAGATAGCGGAAGCGGGTGCAAAGGTCAACCCCGGGCGGCGAAAATGCCAGCGTATAAGTCGATACCTCGCCCGTCTCGGGATCGACAGTGGTAAACTCGGTCAGCTTAAGGATCTCGTAATTCAGCAGCTCGCCCGTCGCCGCGCTGTAGGTGTAACGCACCCTGCCGCGCGTGTGATCCATGACGATGTCCACCGTGTTGACCTCGCTGCCGACCTCTGCCGATACAAAATTCGTCGAATCCTCGGTGAAAATATTAGCAAGCGTCTCGTCAAACGACACCCGCTGTCCCTTGGTCAGCCTCTTAACATATTTGCCAATATAGTCGTAGGCCGCCTCGTAGCCCTCGTTGTACTCTGCTATCAGCGCAGCTACGTTTTTATACCACTCGCCATTGCGCATGAGCGCCGTGTAGGCCACCGAAGCGTATGCCAGCTCGGACATAAACTTGCGGCCGGTGTAAATGCCGTCGAAATAGTTGACAAAGGTAGTGTCCTCCATGACCTCGGACGTGCCGTAGGCGTAAACGCCGTGCGAATTGGCGCGATGCGTCCGCAGATCGTCGTCCACGCGGTAAAGCGCCGGCATATAGACCAGCGAATCCTCCGTCTCATCCCGCTTGATGTTGACCTGCATGCCAACAAAGCCGTACTTCAGCTTTGAAAGACTGGATGAGGTGTAATCCTTGGGCTCCACGACAGACGGATCCATTATGGAATAAAAATAGTGGAAAAGCAGCTCGTCAGCATCGAGCGTCGTGCCAAAATAACTGCGGTAAGCCTCGAGAGCGTCATCGTCCACGGCGTTCCAGCTGCCGTCGCTGTACGACGTCCCTATCCAGCCGCGCAAATATACGTTAGTAGCGTATTGTGACTCGACCGTCATCAGCCGCTTACCGGTAAAGTAGCGCGGCGTCGCCAGCGTCGAGCGCGGCATGAAATTATTACTATCGTTCTGATAGCCCAGCTCGTCAAGAATGGGATCGTTACCCATGAGCAGCGCCGTGACGTACTCACGGTAGTACTCCATCTTTTGGTCAATAGCTTCAATGGTATTGAAGCTGCCGGTAACAGTCAGCGCCGGCATCAGCAGCAGTATCATGGCCAGCACAAAGGCGCCGACCGCCGCAAAGCCGCCCTGTGCACGGCGCGAGGTGATGACCGCTCTGTCATATTTCATAACAGCGCGCACCTGCCGCCGTCTCTCGCGCTGCTTGGCGCGTTGCTCGCTGCGCTGCTGCGGCGTAAGACCACTGCCACCGTCCTCTCGCCGCCCTGCCTTGACCGAGGTGGCGAAATAGCTGTCCAGCTCCTCGGCCACCGTCTGCTGCGTGCCCTCTTTTTTGTGTCTGCGGGCATTCTCGCGCTCTCTCCGGCGAGCCTGACGACGTGCCTGTCGAGCCGCCTCGGGCGTCAACTCACCCTCCGGCAGCGTCGGACGCTCCTCGGGCGGGAACAGCACTGTTTCGCAGTCAAAGCGCTCGGGGTCTGGACGATCGGTGAAAATGCGGTCGTAGGTGTACATGGCAATAAGCCCGATAAACGACGCGATTATCAGCACCACGCCCCAGTTGGTGCGTGAAATATTATAGGTGAAGACCGCGCCGATGATCAGCGCACTGACCACCACCGGCCCCACAATGTGCACCCGCTTGATGCAGGACAGCGTAAACACCAGCGCCACAACGGCGATCAGCAGCACAACTGCCAGCTTGAAATAGTATTCCTGTCCCAGCCCTGCCGGGTAGCTGACCTCGCTGATATAGCGCGACATGCCATAGTAGCCGATGTTGAAAAGCCTTGTCAGGACTACGTTTTTGGCCGTCAGCGCGATACGCGGCATAAGCTGCGCCACATTTCCCGACATAAGCACCATCGCCGCCGCGCCGCCGGCCAGCAGCACGCCGCCGCAGATGCGTCCAATGCCCGAGAGCGCCATAGCAGAATAGACCGCCACAAAGCCCAGCGACACCAGCGCCAAAAAGCCGGTCGATATGACTATCTCCTGCTGCTCCAGTCGAAGTGCGTCGCAGGCGAACAGCGCCAGCCCCAGCACCGCGAAAAATATTGCCAGCATGCGGCAGGCCATGCCGCCTATCCGCACGCCGAGACTCCTTCCTGCTCTGTCCGGCGGGCAGATGACAGGGCGGGCGTCCGGCGGCAGCACAGCACTGCGTCGGCGCTGCTTTTTATCTGTTTTTTTGCTCATTTGGCAGCACCTCCGGTCTCAATTCTGCCCTCGATCAGCCGCAGGCCGTGCGAGAACAGCTGCTCGCGGCAGCCCTCAATATAAAGCTTGCGCTGGGCACGCTCGGCATAGCGCTCCTCGGGGTTGTAAAGCACGACCTCCGCCGCCCCCGACGCACCGTTTGCCACACAGGGCAGCGCGCACAGGCGGCGCACCGACTCGGGATCCAGCGCCGC
Organism: uncultured Lachnospiraceae bacterium; assembly: GCA_964463325.1. Taxonomy (GTDB): domain Bacteria; phylum Bacillota; class Clostridia; order Oscillospirales; family CAG-272; genus UMGS1002. The sequence continues at coordinate 11,014 of CAYXBY010000041.1, forward strand.
GGTGACGTACATCTGCTTTATGTCCTGCGCGTCCTTCATCAGCCCCGACAGCCGTGTGACATCGTTTTCGGGCGAGGTCAGCGGGGCGGTGGCGATAAGGCGGAAGATGGCATCAAGGTCGAACATGTCATGCAGCTCAAAGCAATAAACGCCGCCCTCCGACCGCGCGTCAAACCAGGCCAGCGTACAGGTGCAGCCGTCGCGCAGCTCGCTCTGCACCGCCGCCACCGCCAGCTCGACGACGCCGTCAGCGCAGAATTCGTTCATGTCGTTATAATATCTTTCCTCGGACAGACGCTCAACGTCAACCGCAGCCTCATTCTCTGCCCTCTCGGACGTCTGCCTGGCCTCGGCAGCTTTATCGTCCCTGTCCGCCGACTCAGCCGCCTTTTTGGGCTTGGCCGCCTTTTTTGCCTTGACGGCGTGTTTATCCTTGTCCGGCTCGACGGTCTCGGGCATCACCGGCGTGGCCGGCGGCTCGGTTGGGAAATGCGCCGACATGTCGCAAAAAACGAACGTCTCGCGCGAGGTGCCGGTGTCGTAGCTCTTGACAATAAAGTCCTCAGCCTTGGAGGACAGCTTCCAGTGTATGCTTTTGAGCGGGTCGCCGAGGCGATACTCGCGAATGTCGCTGATCTCGATCTTTTCGTATGAATTGGGATCGCGGCGGGTCTTGCGCGCCGAATCCGACACTGCGCCCGACTGACTCAGCTCAAGGTCGAGCCGGCGCGGCAGCACAGTGACGGTCTCAAGGCTGTCTATCTCCACGCGCACGCGGAAAAGGCGCAAAAAGTCATACACATAAAGGCAATCCACGCCTATCTCATACTGCCCGCGGAACGGGAAGCTGACCACATTGCTAACGGTGTAATCCGCCCGCGGCGACATGGCAAGCTTGACTGTGCGCAGTGTGCAGCGCACGCTCTCCCGCTCGGGCAGATACAGCGCGGCGTCAACAAACGGGTAGGGTATGACGGACTCGTTAATAAGCCGCATTTTATATTCGTAGGGCTGGCGCTTGGCCACCTCGGCAGAGCCTGTCAGCAGCTGCACGCGCAGCGCGGCACGCCCGGTCAGGGCATACAGCAGCGAGCCCAGCGGCAAAAACACCATAAAGGAGAACAGTATGTTGGACGCCCGCGCGCGCAACGCCTGCGTGAATATCAGCGCACCCACCAGCAGGACGATGTACAGCACAAAATTGGACGTCAGTGACACGCCCTTCTGCCTTTTTTGACTGATAATATTAGTATCCTTCATTGGGCACCGCCCGCCTTATCTTTTGCCGTGGTAGGGGACATCGGTGGTGCGGAGTATCTCGGTCAGCACGTCGTCGGCACTCTGGTTGGCGAGCTTGGCCTCCTGACGCAGCATCAGGCGGTGCGCCACCGCCGTGCGGAACAGCGAGCCGATGTCATCGGGCAGCACATAGTCGCGGCCGCGAATGAAGGCATAGGCCTGCGCCAGGCGCATGAGCGCGACAGAGGCGCGCGGGCTGGCGCCCAGCACCAGCTTGGAGCTGCGGCGTGTGGCGTTGACCAGTGTGACAATGTAATGATACAGCTGCTCTTCAACACGAATGTCGGCCACAAAGCGGCGCAGACTGCGGATATCGTCGCCGTTGAGGCGGGGCTCGATAGCGTCGAGCGGGTTGGCGCCGCGGCGCGCCATAAGTATGCCTACCTCCTCGTCAGCCGACGGATAGCCCATGCTGAGCTTGAGCGCAAAGCGGTCGAGCTGTGCCTCGGGCAGCGGGTAGGTGCCGACGTAGCCGGTGGGGTTCTGAGTCGCAATGACCATAAAGGGATCCGGGATGTCATAGGTCACGCCGTCGACGGTCACTCTTCCCTCCTCCATTGCCTCCAGCAGCGCCGACTGCGTCTTTGGTGAGGCGCGGTTGACCTCGTCGGCCAGCAGCAGGTTGCACATGACCAGTCCCTGACGGAACTCAAACTGCTCCTTCTGGCGGTTGTAAATGTTGAAGCCGGTTATGTCAGATGCCATGACGTCGGGGGTAAACTGAGCGCGATTAAAGCTGAGGCCGGTCACCTTGGCCATAGCGGCGGCAAGCGTCGTTTTTCCGGTGCCGGGGACGTCCTCGATCAGCACATGCGAGCCCGAGAGCAGCGCTGTAAACAGCATAACTATCTCGGGACGCTTGCCGACGATGACCTTTTCGATCTCGTCTACGGCGGCGATTATCTTGCCGTGTGCCGACTCAAAGTCGAAGCCCGCCTCGCGGGACATTTCCTGATTTTTCATGGTAGATTCCTTTCTAAGCTGAGATTTGCGACAAAGCCCCCTGCGGGGGCACATCCTTCATATCTTACATTATACCACTGCTATGCACCGCATTGCAACAGTTTTTTCATCAAACTGAGTATTTTTTTGTAATTTTACACGAATATCGCCCGGCAGGCAAAAAAATTGATTTTTTTGCTTCAGGTGATTGAAAAAACGCGAATTATTTGATATAATATAGCTGAATTTTTTTCTGTAAGGAGTACCCCTATGAAGCAGGATACAATAATCATTATTGACCTTGGTGGTGAGCACAATGCCATGCTCGCCCGCGAGATCCGCGCACTTGGCGTTTACACCGAAATACACCCCTATGACCTGAGCGAGACCGAGCTTTCCCGCATCCCGGGCATAAAGGGCGTCATTCTCGGCGGCGGACCCAACAATATCGTTGACGGCGTTGCCGTCGAGCCCTCTGCGGCCATTTCCGCACTGCCTGTGCCGACACTCAGCTTCGATTATAAGGGCTCCGCCCCCATCCCCGAGGATGAGGACGTCCGCCGCAAGCTGCTCTCAAGCTTTGTTTTCGACACCTGCCACGCCGAAAAGAACTGGAACGTCCGCAATTTCATCGACGACCAGATCGAGCGCATCCGCGCCCAGGTGGGCGACGGCAAGGTGCTGCTGGCGCTCTCCGGCGGTGTTGATTCGTCCGTCGTCGCCGCGCTGCTCATTCGCGCCATCGGCAAAAACCTGACCTGCGTGCACGTCAACCATGGCCTGCTGCGCAAGGGCGAGCCCGAGCAGGTGGTTGAGGTGTTCAAAAATCAGCTCGGCGCGGACCTGATCTATGTGGACGCAGTCGACCGCTTCCTCGATAAGCTCGCCGGGGTGGACGATCCCGAGACCAAGCGCAAGATCATCGGCGCGG
>CAYXBY010000042.1:0-13177 GCA_964463325.1 uncultured Lachnospiraceae bacterium
CGATGAAGCGCTCCATCTGGCGCTTGAAGCATTCGGCGTTGTGGTCGATGTCCTCTTTGGTCAGCATTTTACGCATGTCGGTGCGGCCTGAGGGGTCGCCGATCATGGTGGTACCGCCGCCGATGAGCGCGATGGGCTTGTTACCGGCCATTTGCAGGCGCTTCATGAGCGTCAGTGCCATAAAGTGTCCGGCAGTCAGGCTGTCCGCAGTGCAGTCAAAGCCAATGTAGAAGGTGGCCTTTCCGGAGTTGATCATTTCGCGGATCTGCGGTTCGTCGGTAACCTGCGCAATAAGGCCACGGGCTACCAGCTCTTCATAGATTTTCATTGATATCGTTATCCTTTCGGGATTATTTTTGATCATATATATTTTACCACAATCCAAATCAATTTGCAATAGGGAAGTGTGAAAAATACTGCTTATTCAACAGGCTGAGTGTTTTTATGGCTTGGGACGATAAATTGAATTGCGAGTGGTGACGTACTTCTGAGCCGACTGAAGACGACATTCTGACCATTCTGCGAAACAAATTTTCCGCCAGTGGCGCAGTATTATTGCAAAGTATTGAAAAAACTATTGATTTTTTGATAATAATGGTGTATAATAAAGCAACCGAGGAAGGGAGGGAGCACGCTTGGCGGACAAAAAGAAAAGTGGCGGTAAAATTATCGCCCAGAATAAAAAGGCCTGGCACGACTATTTTGTCGATGAAAAATACGAGGCCGGGATCGCACTTTTTGGTACTGAGGTCAAAAGCATTCGCGCCGGTGGAGTCAACCTCAAGGACTCGTATTGCTCCATCAAAAACGGCGAGCTGTGGGCAGTCGGCATGCACATAAGTCCTTACGAAAAGGGCAACATCTTCAACCGTGAGCCGCTGCGCGAGAAAAAGCTGTTGATGCACAAGAAGGAGATACTAAAGCTTTCCGGACTTGTCGCACAGAAGGGCTACACGCTAGTGCCGCTGTCGCTATATTTTTCGGGCTCTAACGTGAAGGTCGAGGTTGGGCTATGCCGTGGTAAAAAGTTGTACGACAAGCGCGACGCTGAGGCTGCACGTGAGGGGGAGCGAGAGATAGAGCGCCGCATGCGCGATCGTGATCGAAGGTATTGATCTGTCTAACATGTGATCACCATTACAAATATATGCCTACGAAAGCAGGTGAATATTTGCAATTGTGATCATATATAATGGGGGCGTAAAGGTTTCGACGGGGATTTTGATATACAGTAAGCGGGTAGAGCCGGGCAACCTCTATAAAGGCCCATCTTAAAATTAAACGCTAACGATAATTTAGCTCTGGCCGCGTAAGCGGTGCCGCAGCCTATAAGGCTGCCCGTTCCTCCGAGGAGTATCGCGGCTTCGGACTGAGCGTCAATCAGCGATGAACGTGCATCCGTCCTTCGCCATTTGGCGGGTCACGCACAAAATGGCTACTGACGGCTTGAGCCTGTGTATCGGCGCCTGCCAACGGGAACTCTAAATGATACAATGCACCCGGAGAAAGCTGTATTGAAGGATTTTCGGACAGGGGTTCGACTCCCCTCGCCTCCACCAAAGGCCAAAAGCATTGAGCCACAAGGAGATTCGCAGATTTCCTTGTGGCCCAATGCTTTTTATACCTTTCTGACAATAGCCTGCTATCGTTGAGGGGGAAAGCACGGCGGTGCGCGATTCGATATACTCGTCGACGACAATGTGTTATAACAATAGTGTCAGCAGCACACAGCTGACATATCGATCATAAAAGGAGGTGCTGATTATGATACAATCGGTCATTAATGTCCGCATGGATGATCGCTTAAAAAACGACTTCGACGCTTTGTGCAGCGAGCTCGGCATTACAATGTCGACCGCAATCACGATATTCGTGAAAAAAGCCGTGCGCGAGCAGCGCATCCCATTTGACATGGCGCTGGATCCCTTCTATTCCAAAAGCAATATGGCGGCAATAGAAAAAGGGATAAAAGACGTCGAGGAGGGGCGCGTTGTCAATAAGACTTTAGAAGAACTGAGGCGGATGGAGAATGGGTAATATCCAATTTGCTGAAACAGCATGGAAGACTATCTATATTGGCAACGAACCAATTCCAAAATGGTGAAGCGCATAAATAATCTGATCGAGGATATTTCGCGAAACGGTTATGAAGGCATCGGTAAGCCTGAACCGCTTAAGTACGGTAAAAGCGGATATTGGAGCCGCCGCATTGACGATGAGCATAGAATAGTAGGATGGGGGCGAGAACATCCCGGTGGCGGCGACGATAGCATGTGCTTGCAAGTGGTGCGAATCATCATAAAAATGAGAAGTGTTCTATTGACAATTGGGTACATAAGGTATATAATGGTGCATGGCATTTGCAAATCGGACTACATGGAGGATGTATGAGTCATATTATCGAAATTGAACATTTGAATAAGTCCTTCGGTGAGGTTAGAGCGGTGAAGGATCTGTCCTTTAACGTTCGCGCGGGCGAGCTTTTCGCTTTTTTGGGCGTAAATGGTGCGGGGAAGTCGACGACCATATCTATCATGTGCGGCCAACTGCAAAAGGACAGCGGCAGCGTCACGATCTGTGGCGAGAGCATTGAGCACGGGCTGGATCGCATCACGCGCAAGCTGGGCGTGGTGTTTCAGAGCTCGGTGCTGGATCAGCCGCTGACCGTTCGCGACAATCTGCGCAGTCGCGCAGCGCTATACGGCATCACAGGACGCGAATTTGAGGCGAGATTGGGCGAGCTTTGCTCACTTCTTGACATCAGTGAGCTGCTCGGGCGCACCGTCGGCAAGCTGTCCGGCGGACAGCGGCGCCGTATAGACATAGCGCGCGCTCTGCTGCACCGCCCCGAGATACTTATACTTGATGAGCCCACCACCGGCCTCGACCCGCAGACGCGGCAGCTACTGTGGAAGGTTGTGACGGAGCTACGGCACCGCGAGGGCATGACGGTATTTTTGACAACGCACTATATGGAGGAGGCTGTCGATGCCGATTACGTCGTCATACTTGACCGCGGCAGTATCGTCGCTGAGGGCACACCGCTCGAGCTGAAAAACAGTTACACTGGTGATTTCATCACGCTGTATGGCGTGGATGAGGCGCAGGCGAAGGCGCTGGAGCGGCCGTATGAGTGCATACGCGACGCGGTGCGTGTTTCGGTCCCCGACACGGCCGCGGCAACACAGCTGATACTTGAGCACCCAGAGCTTTTTAACGATTATGAAATCACCAAGGGACGCATGGACGACGTTTTTTTGGCGGTCACGGGGCGCTCGCTCAGTGTGGCCGAGGACACTAAGGAGGCAAAATAATGATGGGACTTGCAGGCTTTACAGGGCGCAATATCAAGCTTTTTTTCAAGGATAAGGGCAAATTCTTCTCGGCACTGATCAGCCCGGTGATACTTCTTGTGCTCTACGCCACCTTCCTCGCCGGAATATACCGCGACAGCTTTGTTTCGGCGCTCCCGCAGGGCTTTACCGTTGCCGATTCACTCATCGACGCGACAGTTGCGGGGCAGCTGATATCGTCGCTGCTGGCTGTCAGCTGCGTGACGGTTGCGTTTTGCTCCAATTTGCTCAGCATCGATGACAAGATCAGCGGTGCCATCCGCGATATTACCGTGACGCCGGTCAAGCGCTCGACGCTGGCGCTGGGCTATTTTGCGTCGTCGGCGTTTTCGACGCTTATCATCAATTTCAGCGCAATGGCGGCAGGTATGGTGCTGCTGCTGATAAAGGGCTGGTATATGTCGGCGGCGGACGTGCTGTTGCTGTCGCTTGACGTGCTGTTGCTGTCGCTGTTCGGCACGGCACTGGCCTCCTGCATCAACTTCCCACTGTCGACGAGCGGTCAGGGCTCGGTCGTCGGGACGATAGTCAGCGCCGGTTATGGCTTTTTGTGCGGCGCCTACATGCCGATAGCCAGCTTTTCGGAGGGACTTCAGCGCGTGCTGCTGTTTTTGCCGGGGACGTATGGTACCAGCCTTGTGCGCAACCATGCCATGGCCGGAGTTTACCGTGAGATGCTCGCGCAGGGCTTCCCCGAGCAGGTAGTCGAGGTCATAAAGGACGGCATTGACTGCAACCTCTATTTCTTTGACACGCAGGTCAGCATCGGTGGCATGTACATAGTGCTCGGCGGTGCCATCGCAGTGGCGGTCGGCGTATATGTCCTGCTGAACGTGTTGTGCCGCGGCAGGCCGGGGTCGTGATCACTTGTGGCTAATATCGCCTATAAAAAGCGCGAATAATACGCATATGTGATCATATGTCGTGCCGTAACGCATCCACATGTGGCTGTCTTGCCGTACGGCGCCTACTGGTCAAAATGACTGAGTGGTCGGCGCATGGCGGCGTCAATCATGGCAATAATCATAAAAACGCAAAAAATGCTTGAAAATGCTTGCATTTCAAGGCAACACGTGCTATAATTCAGGTGCGGGAGAGCGACGACCGCACCTGCTTGCTTTAAAGCAGATATTTCAAAAAAGCGGAGGATTTTTATGAAGCTTGTTGCAGTAAGTGACGTCTTTATGAAGGAAGAGTATTACCGAGACGCCGTCAAGGCCTTCCCGGAATACGAGCTGACCGAGGTCGTGCATTTCGGCGCTGAGGATCGCAGCGTCATGCGCGAGATGTCTTACCAGATAGAGCGCGGCGGCCCCGAGGCTGTCGAGGCTCCGGCAGAGCTGTACGAGGCGGTCAAGGATGCCGAGGTGCTTATGGTGCATATTTGCCCGGTTCCGGCAAGTCTTATTGCAAATGCTCCAAAGCTCAAGCTGATACTGCTCAATCGCGGCGGCAGCGAAAATGTCGACCTCGAGGCAGCCTCGGCGAGAGGCATCGCCGTGCTCGGCAACCCGGCGCACAACGCGAATGCCGTGGCAGAGCACACTGTGGGATTGATCATTTCTGAAATGCGCAACATAGCACGCGCACATGCCGCGCTCAAGGCGGGTGTATGGCGCGAGCGCTTCCCGCGCAGCGGCCAGATATATGAGCTGACCGGGCGCACGCTGGGCATTATCGGCTTTGGAACGATAGGCCGCCTGGTGGCGGAGCGCATGTCCGGCTTTAACATGCACATCATTGCCAGTGACCCCAACGTCACGGCCGATGACCCCGATCTTGCGCGTCTTAACGTCACGCTGTGTCCTGACAACGAGACTGTGCTGCGCGAGGCCGATGTCATTACGCTGCATGCGAGAACGCCGGGGCTTGACATGATCCTCGGGCCGGAGCAGCTTAGCCTCATGAAGCCAACCGCATTCTTTATAAACGACGCGCGCCCGCACCTGGTTGATAATCAGTATCTCGCCCAGATGCTGCGTGAAAGACGCCTGGCCGGTGCCGCCACCGACGTCTTTATGAATGAGCCTGTTGATCCCGACGACCCGCTGCTGACGCTCGACAACATCACGCTCTCCAACCACCGCGCCGGCGACACCGTCAATTCCTACGCGGACAGCCCCGCCATGCTGTTTAGAGAGGCTGCCAAGCTGCGCCGCGGCGAGGAACCCCGCTTCTGGCGCAACCGCGATTCGCTGAAAAAGTAAAAGAATATTTATGTCCCTGAGAGCCGGTCTCTCAGGGGCATTTTTGCGCCTGCGGCGCGAAAATATTTAGGATTATTTAAGGTTTCTCACGACGCATTGACATATAGCATCAGATATTGTATACTGTCCATAGCGGCGTGGCCGCTGTATTTTTTGTTGCGAGGATGTTAGGATGTTCACTGTAAACCACTTTATCTGGCTGGGAATATGCGTTGTACTGGGCGTGGCGGCGTTTTTGTATCTCAAACGCCATCGTCCGCCGCTGCGCCGTGTGCTGACGGTAGCGTGCATTATATGCGTGCTCTCGGAGTTTATCAAAACGCTCAGCGTGCTGCAAATGGTGCCCTCTAGCGACGGCGCCTCGGTGCGGCTGTATCTCGAGATGCAGCATTTGCCGCTGCATTTGTGCTCGATACAGATAATCTTTATCTTTTTTGTCCGCTTTGCGCGTGACGGTCGCGTGCGCGATGCGCTGCTGGCCTTTATGTACCCGACCTGCACGCTGGGGGCGCTGTTTGCGCTGGCGCTGCCGTCCATTTTCACCTCAACCATCGAGGTGTCGCAGGCGTTCGTACACCCACTGGCATATCAGTTTTTTCTGTTTCACACCATGCTGGTGGTGCTGGGGATATACATCGCGGTGTCGGGCGAGGTGGACATACAGCCGCGGCACTACCTTTCCAGTCTCGGAATACTGGCCAGCATGGGCTTTATTTCGATCTATTTCAATTCCATGTTTGCCGTGCCGACCTACGTCGACGATGTGTTAGTCAGCGTTGATTATTCGACGAATTTCTTTTTCACCGAGTTCACGCCCATCGGCATGGAGCTGACGGAGTTGTGGCAGTGGGGCGTCTATATGGGTATTATCGCCGCGCTGGCCGTGGTGTTGATCGGGCTGTGGTATATACCGTATTTCGTCAAGGCCTACAGGGCGGGGAAGCGCAAAAATAAAGATTGAGACGAGCAGAGCCGAGGGCATTGAAAAGCCCTCGGCTCTTTGAGTATGTCAATGTATCACAGGTCGGCGTACAGTGGAAATTCACGGCACAGCTCGGCAACCTCGGCACGGACGGTGTCGGCGCTTGTCTCATAGTTGTCAGCGGTCAGCGCGAACAGGTGTGCGATGCGACGCATCTGCTCTGGCTTCATGCCGCGGGTGGTGAGCGCCGGTGTTCCGACGCGGATGCCCGAGGTGATGAAGGGTGACTGCGGGTCATCTGGAATGGCGTTTTTGTTGACGGTGATGTGCACCTCGTCGAGCCTATGCTCGAATTCCTTGCCGGTGATCCCCTTGCTGCGCAGGTCGACCAGCATGAGGTGGTTGTCGGTGCCGCCTGAGACGAGATCAAAGCCCTCAGCCGTCAGCGCCGCGGCGAGCGCCTGCGCATTTTCGACTATTTGACGCTGATATTCGGCAAATTCCGGCGTCATGGCCTCCTTGAAGCAGACTGCCTTGGCGGCTATTATGTGCATGAGCGGGCCGCCCTGTATTCCGGGGAATATGGCTTTGTCGATGGCCTTAGCGTACTGCTCGCGGCAGAGGATCATGCCGCCGCGCGGGCCGCGCAGCGTTTTGTGGGTGGTGGTGGTGACGACGTCGGCATACGGTACGGGCGAGGGGTGCAGTCCAGCGGCGACCAGCCCGGCGATATGCGCCATGTCGACCATCATATAGGCGCCTACCTCGTCGCAGATATGGCGTATGCGCTCAAAATCGATGATACGCGGGTAGGCGGAGGCGCCGGACACTATCATGCGGGGGTGCAGCTCCCGCGCCTGATGTTCAAGAGCGTCGTAATCGATGCGGAAGTCACTGCCGACACCGTAGGGCACGAAATTATAAAATCTTCCCGAGAGATTGACTGGGCTGCCATGCGTCAGGTGACCGCCGTGCGCCAGCGACATACCCATCACGGTGTCGCCGTGCTCAAGCAGGGCAACATAGACGGCGGTATTAGCCTGTGAGCCACTGTGTGGCTGGACATTTGCATGCTCGGCGCCGAACAGCTTGCATGCGCGTGACCGTGCCAGCTCTTCAACCACATCTACGCAGGCACAGCCACCGTAGTAACGCCGCGCAGGATAGCCCTCAGCGTATTTGTTGGTCATTATGCTGCCGGCGGCAGCCAGCACGGCGGGGGAGACAAAGTTTTCAGAGGCGATCATCTCAAGCCCCTCGGATTCGCGCGTATATTCTGCGCGGATGGCGGCGGCGACGTCTGGATCGATGGTGTCTATATAGCGAAGATTTTCGTTGAGCATGGCAGAGATTCCTTTCAAAAGTGGGGTATTGCATATATTATATTACAAAACAGCAATTAAAACAAGGTAAAAACACAAATTTCGGTGTTTTTTATCACATAAAACTATAAAGGTCCTCCATCAAAATGCAAAATTGATCAAAATGACTGATGCAATAAAAAAATATCACTAAGTTAAAATCGTTATTGACAAACTACCCGATAATGTGATATAATGTATTCGTAGAACTTTTCGGAGAGGCGGATGTAATATGGAGATAGCAATAATGGCTCACGACATCAAAAAGGAACTGATGGCGCAGTTCTGTATCGCGTACTGCGGCATATTGAGCAAGCACACTCTGTGCGCTACGAGCATTACTGCGAAATATATTTCTGACGCCACCGGGCTGACGATCGAGCGGCTGATGGCGGGTGAGCAGGGCGGAGAACAGCAAATAACTTCACGTGTAGCTTATAATGAGATCGATCTGCTGCTCTACTTCCGCGACACGCGGCCTTCTACCGTGTATAATGATGTCGAGCATGAGCTGCTGAGAATGTGTGACCTTTATAATATTCCAGTGGCGACTAACATTGCAACTGCCGAGGCGCTTGTCTGCGCACTTGACAGGGGCGAGCTGGATTGGCGCGAGTTTATCAATCCGCGTTCCGAATATAATCGCAAGCTGCACGGCGGCCTCTGAAGCCGCAGGGTGGGAAGCATGTCCGCAGGGATGTCGACGCACAGAGAGAAGGGGAAGCTGAGAGCCCTTCCGTTAGAGCCCCCGGGGGTACCGATCCCGCAGTTATTTGAATAAACATGAGTTAAAAGCTCGGGTGGAACCGTGCGTTATTTTTCGCACCCCGGACAGCGTTTTTTGCTGGCGGGGTGCGCTTTTTTGCAAATAATTTTAATATAAATACAACGTAAAGGAGCTTTTTGAAATGAAGATCATTTATAAGGATGGGACAGTGGCCGAGTGCCCGGTGGAGGAGGAGCTGCAGGTGCTGCGGCACACTGCCGCTCACATACTGGCGCAGGCTGTTAAAAGACTGTATCCCGAGGCCGATTTTGGATACGGACCCGCGACAGAAAAGGGCTTTTTCTATGACATAGACCTCGGCGACACCAAGCTGGCCGACGAGGATCTTGCCAAGATCGAAAAGGAGATGACCAAGATAGTCAAGGAAAACCTGCCTATCAAGCCGTTCATCCTGCCGAGAGCCGAAGCCATCAAGCTGATGGAGGAGCGCGGCGAAAAATATAAGGTCGAGCACATTGGCGATCTGCCCGAGGACGCTGTCATCAGCTTCTATCAGCAGGGTGAATATATCGACATGTGCGTGGGGCCGCACCTCTGCTACACCAAGGCGCTCAAGGCCTTTAAGCTGACGCAGCAGTCCGGTGCGTACTGGAAAAACGACAAAAATAACAAGATGCTTACCCGCATCAACGGCGTCGCCTTCCGCACACAGGCCGAGCTTGATGAATACCTCAAGCTGCTTGAGGAGGCCGAGCGCCGCGACCACCGCAAGCTGGGGCGCGAGATGGGGCTGTTCATGCTGTGCGACGAAGCACCTGGCTTCCCCTTCTTCTTGCCCAACGGCATGGCGCTGAGAAATTCGCTCATCGACTACTGGCGCGATATCCATACAAGAGAGCACTATGTCGAGGTCTCGACCCCGCTCATTATGAACCGCCACCTCTGGGAGACCAGCGGCCACTGGGATCATTACAAGGATAACATGTATTCCACCATCATCGACGACGAGACCTACTGCGTCAAGCCCATGAACTGCCCGGGCGGCGTTATGGTCTACCGCAGCCAGCCGCACAGCTATAGAGAGCTGCCGATGCGCGTCGGTGAGCTGGGACTGGTGCACCGCCATGAGCTCAAGGGGGCACTGCATGGGCTGTTCCGCGTCCGCTGCTTTACGCAGGACGATGCCCACATCTTTATGCGCCGCGATCAGATAACCGACGAGATAGTCGGCGTTGTTCACCTGATCGATGAGGTGTACAAAAAGTTCGGCTTCAAGTATACGGTCGAGCTGTCCACCCGCCCCGAGAACAGCATGGGCAGCGACGAGGACTGGGAGGCCGCGACCACTGGCCTTATCACGGCGCTCAATAAGCTGGGCATGCCCTATGTCATCAATGAGGGCGACGGTGCCTTCTACGGCCCCAAGATCGACTTTCACCTTGAGGATTGCCTGGGTCGCACCTGGCAGTGCGGCACCATTCAGCTGGATTTCCAGATGCCGCTCAACTTCGAGCTTGAGTATATCGACGAGAACAACCAGCGCCAGAGACCGATAATGGTTCACCGCGTATGTTTCGGCTCAATCGAGCGCTTTATCGGCATACTGACTGAACACTTTGCCGGCAAGTTCCCGACATGGCTGGCACCCACCCAGGTAAAGGTGCTGACACTGCCAGGAACCGACCACGCCTTCGCGCACAAGATATATGACGAGCTGCGTGCGAACGGTATTCGCGTGGTGCTTGACGATCGTAATGAAAAGATCGGCTACAAGATCCGCGAGGCGCGCCAGGTCGACAGAGTGCCCTACATGGTCATCGTCGGTGCCAGCGAGATAGAAAGCGGAACGGTCTCCGTCCGCGACCGCGACACCGATCAGACCACCAATATGCAGCCGGCCGAATTTATCGACATGCTGACTGCTAAGATCGCTAACAGAGACTGAGTCCACGCTCAGCCGCAACGCCGCCATTTGCGGCGTTGCGGCTGCTTTTAACTAAAAAATTGTAACGCTAATAGTTGCTTGTGCTTTTTGACTACATTTTTTTGGCGCTTTACATTATTAATTATCGCAAATACCCTTGAAAAAATCTCATATTTATGGTATAATAATTACTTACGGGCGTCGGAATGACGCAAGAATTCAGGAGGAAAAGAAAGTATGCTAAAAAAGCTGGCAGAGAGTATTCGCGAATACAAATTACCCTCTGTATTGACATTTTTATTTATACTTTGTGAGGCTGTTATCGAGTGCTTTATACCGTTTATAACGGCAAGGCTCGTTGATAGGATCGAGGCAGGATCGGAAATAGCCGTTGTTCTGCAAACGGGGGCTATTTTGCTCGTTTTGGCGCTCGCATCGCTGTGCTGCGGCGGTATTGCAGGCCTTATGTCTGCTAAGGCGTCCTCGGGCTTTGCCAAAAATCTGCGCAGCGATATATTCCACAAGGTACAGACCTATTCGTTTGAAAATATTGACAAATTTTCGTCGGCGTCGCTCGTCACTCGTATGACGACCGACGTTTCAAACGTCCAAATATCCTATATGATGCTCATCCGCACAGCTATCCGTGCGCCTATGATGCTGATATTCTCCATTGTGATGGCTTATATCATGGGTGGCGCACTGGCTACGACGTTTGTAGTCATCATACCGATACTGGCCTTCGGCCTTATCATGGTCGCGCGCAAGGCTATGCCGGCATTTACCCGTGTTTTCAAAAAATACGATAAGCTGAATGAGTCCATTGAGGAAAACGTGCGTGCGATGCGCGTCGTCAAGGGCTTTTCGCGCGAGGATCACGAAAAAGAGAAGTTTGGCGCGGCAGCAGAGGATATCCGCAAGGATTTTACGCATGCTGAGCGCATAGTGGCCATAAACTCCCCGCTGATGCAGTTCTGCGTCTATTTTAACATGGTGTTCGTCATGATCGTCGGCTCCAAGCTGATAATCAGCAGCGGCGGCAGCACGATAGGCGTCGGCGAGATGTCCTCGATGCTGACCTATGGCTTCCAGGTGCTGATGCAGCTCATGATGCTGGCCATGATATATGTTATACTGACCATGTCGGCCGAGTCCGCTCGCCGTATCGTCGAGGTGCTCAATGAGGGCAGCACCATTCAGAACCCAGAAAGCCCCATTACCGAGGTAAAGGACGGCTCGGTGGATTTCTGCGACGTCAGCTTCAAATATTCCGCCAAGGCTAAGAAATACGCCCTGGCCGATATCGATCTGCACATCGATTCGGGCATGACCGTCGGAATCATCGGCGGCACGGGCTCGAGCAAGTCGTCACTCATACAGCTGATCTCGCGACTCTACGATGTCACCGATGGCAGCGTTAAGGTCGGTGGCGTCGATGTGCGCGAATACGATCTTGACACGCTGCGCTCGTCCGTTGCCGTGGTGCTGCAAAAGAACCTACTGTTCTCGGGCACCATCAAGGACAACCTGCGCTGGGGCAAGGAGGACGCGACCGACGAGGAGATGATCGAGGCCTGCCGGCTGGCTCAGGCGGACGATTTTGTCCGCTCCTTCCCGGACGGCTACGACACCTGGATAGAGCAGGGAGGCACCAACGTCTCCGGCGGCCAGAAACAGCGGCTGTGCATTGCGCGCGCGTTGCTCAAGCATCCCAAGATACTCATTCTCGACGACTCGACCAGCGCCGTCGACACCCGCACAGATGCCATGATCCGTGCCGGTTTTGCGTCCTACATCCCCGAAACCACCAAGATCATCATTGCTCAGCGCGTGGCATCGGTGCAGGATGCCGACATGATAATCGTAATGGACAACGGCCGCATCTCGTCGGTCGGCAACCATGAGCAGCTGCTTGCCTCAAGCGAGATATATCGCGAGGTCTATGAGCAGCAGACAAACGGAGGTGAGGAGCATGAGTAATAAGAAAAACGCCGCACCCGCACGCCCGCGCGCCAAGCTGGGCGGACTCAAGCGCGTCATCAAAATGCTGATAAGCTTTTACCCTGTGCTGATCCCGCTGACCGCAGTGTGCATAATACTGTCCGCTGTGGTGTCGTCTATCCCTTCGATTTTTACGCAGAAGGTATTCGCTGTTATAACGAGCTATGTCGAGGCCGGCAACTTCGACTGGGCAGCCGCCAGCCGCGAGATAGTCCCGCTGATAGCTGTGCTGGCCTGCCTCTATGCGCTGTCGATAGTGTTTATCGCCAGCTACACCCAGCTGATGGCCTACATCACGCAGGGCTTCCTTGATAAGCTGCGCAAGCGCATGTTTGACGGCATGCAGGATCTGCCGATCAAATATTTTGATACCCACAAGCACGGCGATATAATGAGCTACTATACCAATGATATCGACGCGCTGCGCGAGCTGGTCTCAAGCTCGCTGCCAACGCTGCTGTCCTCGTCCATTATCGTCATAACGGTGCTCGGCATCATGCTGTGGTACAGCATCCCCATGACGCTGGTGGTAATGCTGGGCATCACGGTGATGGTATTCGTCTCCAAAAAGATCGGAGGCGGCTCGGCCAAGTACTTTGTGCGGCAGCAAAAGACGGTCGGTAAGACTGAGGGCTATATTCAGGAGATGATGGCGGGTCAGAAGGTCGTTAAGGTCTTCGGC
>CAYXBY010000043.1:0-12944 GCA_964463325.1 uncultured Lachnospiraceae bacterium
CAATTCTCATTTGCGGCATGATAAACGCCGGTCGGGACGTACTAAGCGGAGATGGGGGGCTCCGGGGGGAGGAACTAAGGGTTCCTCCCTCGCGGCGTGCTCTTTGGTACTTTCTGTCACGAGGCAGAAAGTACAAAGAATTGGATCACGGCTGACAATCGCTCGAGTCAGCCCCGAGGCTGCAAGCCTCACCCCCGCGCCGCCTTTGAAAAGACGGGCGAAACTTTCAAACAAAGGGGATAAGGGTGCAACGGTGTACGCCGCGCCTCAGATCCGGCTCAAAGCCCGGGGTTCAGGGGAGCAACGCCGCAGGCCGGCACCCCTGCATTAAGTAACTTTTCCCCTCTCCCTCGGGAGAGGGGGCAGGGGGTGAGGGGTGCGTAGAAGTACGCAGTACTTCAAAAAGAGCCGCGGGCCCGCATTTTTACCGTTGCCGGCGCATATTATTGACCGTACAACTTGATGTGAGGCGGGTATGCTTTATTTTGCTCTGGCGGCGGTCAGCGCCGTCATATTTGTCAACGGCTGGACGGACGCTCCCAACGCCGTGGCGGCCTGCGTCGGTTCGCGCTCGCTGTCAGCGGGGCGGGCGGTGCTGCTCGCGGCCGCTTTTGACCTTGTCGGCGCGCTGCTGGCGCTTCCACTGGGGGCTCGGGTGGCCGAGAGCGTCTATTACATCGCCGAGCTCGGGCGCGGAGACGCCGGCATGGCGACCATGTGCGCCGGCATGTGCGCAGTGGTGCTGTGGGCGGTGTCGGCGTGGTGGTTCGGCATACCGACCAGCGAAAGCCACGCGCTGCTCGCGGCGCTGTCGGGGGCGGCGGTGGCTCGCGGCGGCCTGACGGCGCTGGACACGCACAGCTGGTGCAGCGTGGCGCTGGGACTGCTGCTTTCGACGCTGCCGGCCTTGCTGCTCGGGCGGCTGGGCAGTCGGCTCGTTACGTATCTGTTCCGTCGAGCGGATCGACCGCACGCCATGCCGCGATTTATTCGGGCGCAGCAGGTGGGCGCGGCGATCGGAGCGCTGCTGCACGGTCTGCAGGACGGCCAAAAATTCATGGGCATCATTACACTGACGCTGATACTGGGGCGCGGCGGCGAGGCGGGCGCCAGCTTCCGGCTACCGGTGCCGGTGGTGCTCTACTGCGCACTGCTGATGTCGCTGGGAACGGCGCTGGGCGGCCGCCGCATTATCAAGCGCGTGGCGCTGGACATGGTCAGTCTCGACCCGCCGCGCGGCGTGGCGGCTGACATCGCCTCGGTAATATGTCTCGGCGGCTGCACGCTGGCCGGGCTGCCGGTCAGCACGACGCACGCGCGAACCTGTGCGGTGCTGGGCGCCGGGCGACCGAGTGCCCGCGGACGCGGCGAGGTGCGGGGACTGCTTTGGGCGTGGGCGCTGACCTTCCCGGCCTGCGCGGCGCTGGGCTACGGCCTTGAGCGGTTGTTTGGTAGCATTATCTGATGGGGGTGAGTCAATGAGATCGGTCAGGGGACAGGACAGCATCGGCGGGCTGTGCCGCTTGGCGGCGCTGCTGGAGACTGGGATAGAGGCGGCGGTGTCGGGGCAGCGGGGACGGCTCGAGGCGCTGCACGACGAGGCCGACGGCGTGATGCGCGAGCTGATGCGTGGTATCTTTCACGATTTTATGACGCCGCTCGACCGCAGTGACACCGGCGCGGCGGCGCTGGCGCTTTATGACTGCATTCGACTGCTGCCCGAGAGCGATGGGCGGCAGGCGGGTCAGTGTCGCGAGCTGGGGCGCGCACTGCGACTGTGCTGCTCAGCGCTGCGGGGACGTGGACGCGGCGACTGCGGACTGGACTGCTACCTTGGAGTGGTGTCGTCACTGCGGAGCGGGGCAGCCGCCTCGGGCGGCGCGTGGCAGCGACTGATGGAGGCCATGTGCCGGGCTTATGTGGCGCTGTGCGCAGCCCTGCTTGGCAGCGTGTAGTCCGCCAGCCTTGATTGCTACGCTGAGACAGCATCGGAAGTTTTTCTCTGTTTTTCACCGTCTCAGACGCAAAAATCAAACCGAATTTTGCACAAATGCGTGTCTTCCTCTTGACAAACGTGGCGAAGTTGTGTAAAATATAACTATGTGTATAAGGCGAAAAAGCCATAACGCATATGATCATTGGAATTTTAATAAAAATGAAGGAGGTGTATTATGGACACTGCTATTTTAGTCGGCATTGTTGCCGGGGTCGTGGCTCTGGTGATAGGCGGCATTATTGGCGGGCTGCTGGGCATTCGCTCGGGCATCGCACGCCGTAAAAAAGTGGCCGAGGCGGCGATAGGATCCGCTGAGGAGGAAGCACACCGCATAGTCGAGGAAAGCAAAAAGCAGGCAGAGACTGTCAAAAAAGAGTCACTGCTGGAGGCTAAGGAAGAGATCCTTCGTCAGCGAAATGAGGCTGAGCGTGAAATAAAGGAACGCCGCAAGGAAGTTACCCGCATGGAGACCCGTCTCAATCAAAAGGAAGAGACTCTGGACAAAAAAACCGAGGCTCTGGAAAAGAAAAATGATACGCTGGACAAAAAGCTTCACGAAAACGAGCAGCTGCGCGCGCAGATCGAGGTCGAGCTGGCACGTCATCAGAAAAAGCTGGAGGAGATCTCCGGGCTGACGTCGGATGAGGCCAAGGATGAGCTGATGCGCCGCGTTGAGAACGAGATCAAGGATGAGCTGGGCGCTCGCATGATCGAGCTCGAGGAGCAGTTCAAGGAGGAGGCTGACGCCAAGGCCAAGAACATTATTGCTATGGCGATCCAGCGCTACGCTGCCGATCAGGTATCCGAGACGGCCATATCCGTCGTCCCGCTGCCGAGCGACGAGATGAAGGGCCGCATCATTGGCCGCGAGGGCCGCAACATTCAGAAGCTTGAAACGCTGACGGGTGTTGAGCTTATCATCGACGACACACCAGAGGCCATTACGCTGTCAGGCTTTGACCCGGTGCGCCGCGAGGTCGCGAGACTGGCGCTCGAGCGGCTTATTTCTGACGGACGCATTCACCCCGCCCGCATTGAGGAGATGGTGGAAAAGTCCAAGCGCGAGGTCGACACGGCTGTTAAGCAGGCCGGTGAGCGAGCGGTATTTGAGGTTGGAGTGCACGGCTTGAACCCTGATCTGGTTCGCCTGCTGGGCCGACTGCGTTATCGCACGAGCTACGGACAGAATGTGCTCAAGCACTCTGTCGAGGTGGCGTTTATTTCCGGCATGATAGCCGACGAGCTGGGTGTGGACAGCACCCTTGCCAAGCGCGCAGGTCTGCTGCACGACATTGGTAAAGCGTTCCCGCACGATGTTGAGGGCTCGCATGTCCAGATCGGCGTAAACGCGGCGAAGAAATTCAAGGAAAGCCGCGATGTTATTCACGCCATTGAGGCTCACCACAACGACGTTGAGCCGCAAACGATAATCGCCGTCATAGTTCAGGCGGCGGACGCAATATCTGCGGCCAGACCCGGCGCTCGTCGCGAGGATCTGGAGAACTACATCAAGCGTCTTGAAAAGCTGGAGGAGATAGCCGTCAGCTTTGATGGTGTGGATAAGGCGTATGCCATCCAGGCCGGGCGCGAAATTCGTGTTATGGTCAAGCCGGAGCAGGTCAATGACGACGGCATGAAGGTCATAGCGCACGAAATGGCTAACAAGATCAAGCAAGAGGTCAAGTACCCGGGACAGATCAAGATCAACCTGATCCGCGAGAGCCGCGCGGTTGATTATGCTACCTGATCCCCCGGATTCAAATAATATTTTTCCCCAATGGGATTATATAAAATTAACATAAAACCCCACAGGTATCAATAACGGTGCGCCGTTTTGATTATATATTATTTGATGAAAACCGCCCGGAGCGTTTACGCTCCGGGCTTTTTTTGAGGCTTGGGGCAGGGTGGGAGGGGAGGTATCTCATGCTTCCCCCACCCCCTCAGCTTTCCAGCTGCTTGCCGAGGAAGCTCGCCGCCGTCTGTATCAGCTTGGACTCAACCTCCGAGCCCAGCAGCTCGTGCGGTCGATCACTGCCGGGCGCACCAACCGCCGCCACCGATGCCACACAGCCGATTATATCGCCCTCGCTGATAATGGGCATGGCACAGCTCAAAAAATGATTGTCACTGTCGGCGATCACAGGCAGGCGACGCCCGCCCTCGCGCCACATATACAGCGTCCGCCCCTCGATTATGGCCTCCAGCTCGTCCGACAGCGATTTGTCGACGTATTCCTTGCGCGGCACGCCCGAGCAGGCGATAACAGCGTCACGATCGCAGATCACCACTGCCAGCGAGCAGGTCTTGTGCAGCGTCTCGGCGTACTGCCCCGCAAACGCCGCCAGCTCGCCAATGGGCGAATATTTCTTGAATATGACCTCGCCCTCGCGGTCAGTATATATTTCGAGCGGGTCACCCTCGCGGATGCGCATTGTGCGCCGTATCTCCTTGGGAATAACTACACGACCGAGGTCGTCAATTCTTCTAACAATTCCAGTTGCTTTCATTATATATAATATCCTCCGGCAATTACCTTTATCACAAGCGGCTATATCCGCTTGCAGGACTTATTTTGTGCAAAAAATGAAGTTTTATACATGATATGAGCAGGCGCAAATGGTAAAAGCAGGCTCGCTGCGTGATTGCCACACAGGCGGCGCCGATACACCATCAAGCCCCAAAAACCACGCTTTTTGCGCGAAAATGCGCCGGATACGCTCTGTTTGTGATAAAATATATCCAAAACGGAGGAATTAATCATGAAGATCATCAAAAATGAGCAGCTTGAGGCCTTCGAGGCCTATTTGACCGATGCCGAAAAAGCCCCTGCAACCATCCGCAAATATGTACGCGACGTCGAGGACCTCGGGCGGTGGAGCGGCGGGTGCGAATTGACCAAAACGTCAATTCTGACATACAAATCCGAGCTCTGCGAACGATATGCCCCCACCAGCGTCAACGCCGCGCTTTCGTCGCTCAACAGCTTTTTCAGCTTTATGGAATGGTTCGAGCTGCGTGTGAAAAGTCTCAGGATACAGCGCCAGATCTTTGCCTCGACCGACCGCGAGTTGACACGAGCCGAGTACGAGCGCCTGCTCCTCACGGCCGGCGCGCGCGGCAACCGCCGCCTGCAGCTGCTCATGCAGACCATCTGCTCGACCGGCATACGCGTGTCCGAGCTGAGGTACGTTACAGTTGAGGCGGTGGCTCGCGGCGTCGCCGAGATAAGCTGCAAGGGCAAGCGGCGGCGCGTTTTTTTGCCGCGACAGCTGTGCACCATGCTGCGCGATTATGCCCGCGAACGCAAAATAAAAAGCGGCGCCGTTTTCGTCACCAAAAACGGCAATCCGCTTGATAGATCTAACATTTGGACGGCTATGAAAAAGCTGTGCCGGGCGGCAAATGTGGCGCGGAGCAAGGTCTTTCCGCACAATCTGCGCCATCTTTTCGCACGCACATATTACACCCGGCAAAAGGATATCGTCCGCCTCGCCGACGTCCTCGGTCACAGCAGCATTAACACGACGCGAATTTACACCATGGAGAGTGGCGAGGTGCATCGCCGGCAGATCCAGCAACTGGGACTTTTACGGTGCTAAGGCTATACAACATAATATACAATAAAGGGTAATAATAAGCTTATCACACGTATATTTTAGCACTAATTGGCACCTATGTCAATAGATTTGCGTCAAAAAATGCTGTTTTTTCTCCAATAATTCAATATTTTGCAATAACGGGCACAGCAAAACGGCCAATGAAAGACGTTTTTTTCATTGGCCTTATTGTCGTGCCACTTTTTGCGGTTATGTGTCGAGGCGGCCAAAAGCCGTCCACTGCATAATGTATATAAAGTAGTAAGCTTATCCCAATTCATTTTGAAAGGATGGACAAGCCATGATTCCAAACACTGTGGCCACCAAGACCGCTTACGAAGCGCCCACGGCCTCGCTCGTACTGCTGACGCCTGCTGATATTATCACTACGTCACGCACCGAGGGCGATTATTTCCAACAAGCAGAAAACCAAAACAGCTTTTAAGGAGGCTCATCATGAGAAAAGTATCATTATTATTAATTGTCACTCTGCTGCTCGGCAGCATAATGACGCCCATCACAGCCGGCGCTGTCGAAGCCGCCGCGGTCACGACCCGCATTGAGTCGGCCAGTCTGTCGCTGGAGGATCGCGTTTTCATCTGGTTTGACATGTCGATCAGCGGCGCGACGTTCGCCGAGTCTGATTACGGCATGATATTCTGGAGCGCCGAGCAGTCGGCCGGGCAGTACACCTATGAGAACGCCCAGGCCAGCGCGCAGGCGCGTATACTGACCAAAGCCGAGGGTGAGCTGCTGTACGACAGCACGCTGAAAAAGGATGTCGTATCCTTCAAGCACGGCGTTGCGGCCAAGCAGATGATCGACATGGTCTACGCGCAGGCATACGTGCGGACTGCGGACGGCTACGCTTACAGCCAGCTGGTGCCCTACAGCGTGCAGACCTACGCGGCCAACAAGCTGGGTCTCAACCCGAACGCCACGCCCACGACCGACGAAAAGCTCAAAACGCTGCTGCGCGATATGCTGGATTACGGCGCCTCGGCGCAGATCTATTTCGGGTACAAAACGGATAATTTGGCGAATGCGATACTGAACGCGCCGGTGAGCACCGCGCCGACGATTACGGTCAGCAGCGCGAGCGCCAGGGCGGGGGATACCAGGGTGACGGTTGTTGTTTCGCTTGAAAGCAACCCTGGCTTTTTGACCCTGGCACTTAGTATTGATTACGATGCCGATGCTTTGACGCTGACTAAGGTGTCCTGCGGCTCGGATTATACGGATTACACATTCACCAAACCGAAGGATCTTTCATCGGGCTGCAAAGCATCGTGGTTCAGCACTGACCTGCCCGAGGAGATAATCGACGGTGATATTATGATACTGCAATTTACCGTCAACTCGAGCGCCGCAAATGGGCAGCATGCGATCACAGTCTCCTGCCCGGATGACGGCGGAACGGTTGATGGCAATCGCGAGGTCATTGATCTGAGGGCGAATACCGGCTACATAACAGTAAATTAAATAATTAAATGGAGGAAAAATCATGAAGAGATTAATATCATTGCTGCTTACAGCAGTAATGCTGATTGGCATGATACCGTTCAGCACCTTATCGATATTTGCCGCGGACGGCGCCGTTATCAGCGTTCAGAATGTCACTGCTACAGCAGGCTCGACTGTTGACGTTACAGTAAGCATTACAGGCAATCCCGGCATTGCCACCATGGGCATGACGGTTACATTTGACGAGGCGCTGACCTTGATCGGCGCCAAAAACGGCGAGGCATTTTCCGATCTCACGCTGACGGTGCCGGCGCAGCTCAAAAATGGCGGCGCGGTGACCGACTCCTGCATATTTGCATGGTTCGGCACGGACAATGTCACCGATAACGGAGTCATCCTGACGCTCACCTTCCGCGTGTCGGCAGATGCAGCCGCAAATCGTGACCATGCCATCTCTGTCAACTGCGATGACGTCAATAACGATCAGAAGCAGCGCGTCAGTGTCAGTGCAGTTGACGGCGCGGTGAAGGTGATCAATTATATTCCCGGCGATGTAGACAGCAATGGTAGCATCAACATGCTGGATGTGCTGATGCTGTGCCAGTACTATGTTGATGGTTGTCGGTATAATCCGAATGGCTATGGGGTCAACATCAACGCACTGTCCGGCGACGTGGATGCCAGCGGCAATATAAACATGATGGACGTTTTGCTGCTCTGCCAATACTATGTTGACGGCTGCAAGACCAACCCCAATGGCTATAATGTTACGCTGCGGCCAGGAAAGGTGGTATGTGCGCACAGCACCCTCACAGCCACCGCAGCCAAGCCCGCCACCTGCACCGAGGACGGCAATATCGCCTACTGGCATTGCGCCGATTGTGGGAAGTATTTCAGCGATGCCGCCTGCAAGACCGAGATCGCGCTCAGCGCTACGGTGGTCGAGGCAGGGGGGCATGATCCGGTTACAGACGAGGCAGTTGCGCCGACATATGATGACGCCGGCTTGACCGAGGGCTCGCATTGCGGTGTTTGCGGTGAGATTTTGGTGGCGCAGCAGGTGATTCCGAAACTGCAGCCTACGTATCATTCGATCACATATCGAAATCTGCAGGGCGCAGAAAGCCCCAAGACCACACAGTTTGCCGAGCATTTGGGCATTTCATTTGAGGATGTGTCGGAGCCGGTCAGAGGCGGATATAAATTCCTTGGCTGGTTTGAGGGCTCTGAAGAAGGCTCAAAAAAAGTCGATGAGATCGCGGTCGGAACGACAAAGGATGTGACCGTGTATGCCGGCTGGGAGCGGATCACCTACAATATCAGATATATTGACGCCCCGGTAAACAGCAATCCTCTCACCTATACGATAGAGGATGAAATATATCTCACCACCCCGAAGTGGAGCGGACTTGCATTTTCACATTGGACAGATGAAAACGGAAACATCCGCAAAAAAATTGATAAAGGCACAACCGGAAATATTGAATTGACGGCAAATTGGAAGAGATTACAGAATATTGCGACACCTTCTACAGAGGTTGATGATCTTATCGTTGTGTATAATGAAGACACGAAAAAGTATCACTTTATTTACGAATTAGGTACAATTGAGCACGTCGTGTTAGAGAATATCATTCTGGGATCAACAAATTTGAAGTACAATTCAAATTCTGTTGATTTGTCTTTCGAATTGTCCAGCACTGTTAATATTGAAGATAGTGTTGCCGATTCGATTGCTAAAGAAATATCCAAATCTTTGTCTCAATCGAGTGAATGGGCACAGACCAAAGAATGGGCAAAAACTCACTCAGAGACCGCAAGCTGGGAAACTAAAGTTAGTGCAGAACTGGGTGGAGGAGATTGGGCACCTATAAAAGTTGCAGTTGAAGGAACATACGGCGGTTCTGAAACAGATGAAACCTCTTGGGGAGTAAAGACTTCGACTGGAGGTTCTGAGGATACTAGTTTGGAAACATCCAATTCTGTTTCTTCTACTATCTCTTACAAAAAAGAAATAAGCAATACGGTCACAACCAGTATTACTATTTCAAAGGATATGCCTATTGGATATTATAGTTATGTTCACGCGGGTAATATCAGAATCTATGCTATTGTTACCTATGATCCCTCAACAAAAGTATATCACTTAGATACATATAGCATTTTGGACAATATGCATGAAATGATGCTGTATTATCGAGATGTTAATGAATTGAATAGCACAGTATATGAATCATTGGCTTTTGATGTTGATACCCAAAAGATTGACAACTATTTCTCCACCTCGCTCTACAATGTAGAGTATGATGCCAATGGTGGAGAAGGCATAATGCCGATTTCTGTTCTCAGCAATGGTATGACACAATCCTTGTATCCTAATCAATTCACAAGAACCGGATATACATTTGCTGGTTGGAAACTGAGCACGGAAAGCGGAGATGTAATGTTCCAAGATATGCAAGAAGTAACGAACCTCGCCGCTAATGGAGAAACAATTAGACTTACGGCAATTTGGATTCCAAACATATACAATATCAAATATGACGCAAACACTGGATACGGAATAACAGAAACGTCAATTCACACATATGATAGTTCTTCCGCATTGACCACTAACGGATATTCAAGAACCGGTTATACATTTGTAGGATGGAATACAAGAAAAGATGGTACTGGCACATCTTATGCCGACGGTGCTCTCATCACAAACATGGCAACTGAGGCTGGAACAACAATTACATTGTATGCAATTTGGAAAATAAACACATACACGATTACATTTGTAACAAATGGTGGGACCACTATTGAGACAATGTACTACGACTATAACTCTCTAACAATTGAGCCTACCTCGCCTACAAAAGCTGGTTATAACTTTACCGGATGGTCGTGCAGTGGAACTGGCTTCGCATTTGGAAATGCAATGCCCGCATATAACATTGTTGCAACTGCCATATGGGACTATAAAACCGTACACTACGATTCGGGAAAGAGTGACAAAAGAATTGATGCGTCTTATGAATACAACCACGATTGCTTTGATATTTCAGACTTGTACGTATTTATGAAAGAAGGATATAAACTCGAATTTTCAATTTCATTGTATATGAAAGAGGAGGACGAGGGCTGGCAGGAAATCTATCTGCGAAACAGCAATGGCGCGAATATTGCTGGCAACTCCGGATTTGCACATGGAGGTGGCGGAAAAGATGGATGGGGTTGGGAATACTTCACTTTCACCGTTGAAGGTGAACAATGTACCAACACGATGTATCTAAGATATGGCGCTCACGGAGATGGTCCAGACGACTGGATCAGAAATCAGGCAATAGTAGATGTTAAGGTGATTCCCGAGTAAGACAGAATATAATTAGCATTTAGTATCTTGCCAAACTCATTCCCCCCCGCGCGCACAAATGTGCGCGCGGGGGCACTTTGCACCCACAGCGCCCCGGTTCCGTGGAAATATATGACCTCTATACCGCGATATGGCGCGAAACCGTTCTCTTTTTCATAAAAATACACTCAATTCGCATTGCCTGCCTGCGTTGGCAGGCTTTTTGCGTTGCAGTCGCGCGCTGCATGTGATACAATTTTTATGCAACAGATCAGATATCAGGAGGTCAAACATGAAAGCAACATTCAAAAAACACACCGTCCGTCTCGCCGCCGCGCTGCTCGCCGCCACCGCCGCGCTCGGCGGGCTGTCGCTGAGGGTGGCTGCCGCGGAGCAGCGAACGACCGCACCGTCAATTGCCGCCAACGGCGCCGAAACGGCGTCAATTTCGGCTGACGCCGCGTCAAGCTCCGCCCGCAGCGGCACGAGCACGGCCTGGATACACGTCGAGCGCCCCGACATCACGCTGCGCGGACTGCGCTATGGCGGTGAGGTCTACGTTCCGCTCTACCTGCTCGCCGACACGCTGGGCGGCACCGAATACGGCTGGAGCTTCGCGGACGGCTGCGCCTACGTCGACGCCGACGGCCTCTACCTCACCGCCGTGCCGGGTCAGCTCTACATAACTGCCAACGACCGCTGCTTCTTTACCTCGCAGCCCATCCTCGACCCTGACGGCGTCGTTCACGTGCCCGCCGAGGCGCTCGCTGCCGCCTTTGGCCTTGAGGTGGTCTACGGCAGCTGGGGCTGCTGCCTCTACGGCTCGGGCTACGACTACTGTCAGCCTGCGTCCGAGATATATTACGGCGACGAGGTCTACTGGCTGTCGCGCATCATACACGCTGAGGCGGGCGGCGAGCCGTTTCTTGGCAAGGTGGCAGTCGGAAACGTCGTGCTAAACCGCGTCGACAGCCCCGCCTACCCCAACTGCATCTGGGGCGTCATTTTCGACCGCCGACACGGCACTCAATTCACACCCGCCGCGACCGGGACGGTCTATTGCACCCCCTCGCCCGACAGCATTGCCGCCGCCAAGGTCTGCCTCGAGGGCTATTCGCTGTCGCGCGAGATACTGTACTTCCTCAATCCACGCATCGCTACCAGCTTTTGGATAGTCAACAACTGCACGCCTGTCATGTCCATCGGAAACCACGATTTTTATAGCTGAAGCTGCACTCCCGGCGCCTTGGATCGTTCCACGACGCCGGGATAATTGTATATATTCCACAAAAAAATATCACGTATTAGCATGCTAAAGTGCTAAAGTGGTATCTTGACAAAGTGTTGTCGCAGTGCTATAATATCGGCATCAAAGCAAAAACCGAAAGGACAAAAAAATCATGAAACGCTTTACTAAAATATTCTGCCTGCTGATGGCAGCCATTCTCTGCACAATGTCGCTCGTCGCCTGCTCGGACAGCGGCTCGGATTACGAATACGTCACCGACAAGGGCACACTGATCATCGGGATCACATATTTTGAGCCCATGAACTATCTGGACGCCAACGGCGAGCTGACCGGCTTTGAGACCGAGTTTGCTAAGGCTGTCTGCGACAAGCTGGGCGTCAAGGCGGTCTTCCAGGAGATCGAGTGGAAGACTAAGGAGATCGAGCTCAAGGGCCGCACCATCGACTGCATCTGGAACGGCCTGACCATCAACGACGACCGCAAGGCGACCATGTCCATCTCCACGCCCTACATGAACAACAAGCAGGTGCTGGTGCTCAAGGCCGAGAACGTCGGCAAGTACAAGACTGCGGATGATTTCAAGGATGTCAAGCTGGTCGCCGAGGCCGAGTCGGCGGGCGAGGAGGTCATCAAGACGGACGCGCTGTTTGCCGGGGCGAGCTACACGCCGGTCAAGAGCATGAAGGACGCCATCATGGAGGTGGCAGCGGGGAC
This sequence comes from uncultured Lachnospiraceae bacterium, assembly GCA_964463325.1. Classification (GTDB taxonomy): domain Bacteria; phylum Bacillota; class Clostridia; order Oscillospirales; family CAG-272; genus UMGS1002. The sequence goes on from CAYXBY010000043.1 coordinate 12,360, forward strand.
GGTTGACGGCTGTGTGGTCGATTTTGTGACCTCGATAGGCATGATCGGCGAGGGAACGTCGTTTGCGGGGCTGGATGTTGATCCTGCGTTTGCATTTGCGGACGAGCAGTACGGCATTGCCTTCCGTCAGGGCAGCGATCTGACCGCCAAGGTCAACGAGGCCATCTCGCAGCTGCTGGCAGACGGCACGCTGGATAAGCTTGCAGCGAAATACAAGCTGGATGCTCAGCTGGTGAAATAAAGTATTGCATACTTTAGCGCTGGGGTGAGGCTTGCAGCCTCGGGGCTGGGGTGAAGTATTGCATACTTCGGCGCTTTTTGTGGCGACGGCCGCGGGGCCAGTTGACCGATTGTCAGCGGTAATCCAACTCTTGGTACTTTCTGTCTCGTGACAGAGAAGTAACCGTTCAGACCGCCAAAGGCGGTCTGAACCCAAAGAACACGCCGAGTGTCGGAGCCCCCCACTTCTGCTTAGTACGTCCCGACCGGCGTTTATCATGCCGCAAATGAGAATTGGACAATAGCTTTTGGGGAACGATCGCTCACGGCAATTCTCATTTGCGTCACCGGCTGTCGGAGGGTTCG
>CAYXBY010000044.1:0-12517 GCA_964463325.1 uncultured Lachnospiraceae bacterium
GGCGAAAAGCTGCGCGGCGAGGCGGATTACCGCTTTATCGCCGTTGAGCCGGCGTCCTGCCCCTCGCTGACGCGCGGCCGCTTTGCTTATGACTATTGCGACACCGGCATGGTTTGTCCGCTGGCCAAAATGTACACGCTGGGCAGCGGCTTTATCCCATCGGCTAGCCATGCGGGCGGTCTGCGGTATCACGGTATGAGCCCGACGCTCTCGCAGCTGTATGACGACGGCCTCATGGAGGCGCGCAGCGTCCAGCAGACTGAGGTGTTTGAGGCGGCGGAGTATTTTGCCCGCGTCGAGGGCATTTTGCCCGCGCCCGAGAGCTCGCATGCCATAAAGGTCGCCATCGACGAGGCCATCGCCTGCCGCGAGCGCGGTGAGACCAAGAATATCGTCTTCGGCCTGACCGGCACGGGCTACTTTGACATGGTGGCGTACGAAAAATTCAACAACGGCGTCATGACCGACTACATCCCCACCGACGAGGAGCTTGCCCGCGGCTTTGCCGGCCTGCCGCAATTTTGAAAAAGGGATTGACAAGCCGCACACGGTGAGTTATAATATTATTGCACAATATTTATAGCTTACAAGGAGATATCAAAATGGCTGAGAAAAAGAAAAGCACCTTTTGGAAGGATTTTAAGGCCTTTATAACCCGCGGAAACGTCATTGATATGGCTGTCGGTGTTGTGATAGGCGGCTCCTTCGGCAAGATCGTTACCGGACTTGTCAACTACATAATCAATCCCTTCGTCGGAATGTTCATCAAGAGCGGCAGCCTTGATGGCATCAAGACTGTTATCACGCCCGAGGTGCTCGACGCCGAAACGGGCGCCGTCGTGACCGCCGAGGTCGCGATACTCTGGGGCACCTGGCTCCAGACGATACTTGACTTCCTCATCACGGCCTTCTGCATTTTTGTCGTCCTGCGCATCATAATGGGCGCTAAGAACAAGCTGGAGGAGAAAAAGCTGGCCGAGGCCGCCGCAAAGGCTGCCGCCGAAAAGGCTGAGGCCGACCGCAAGGCCGCCGAGGCTGCCGCTGCCGCCGAGGCCGCTGCCGCTAAGCAGGCGCAGCTGGATGAAAGCATTCTTGCTCAGGCGCAGCTGCTGGCCGAGATCCGCGATCTGATGAAGAACAAATAAATTCCCATGGCAAGCGAGGAGCGATCCCCGCTTGCCCTTTTTTATGCAAAAAAGCAGGCTACCACGGGGCAAAGCCCCGTGGTAGCCATAATTATGTCGTTGAAATGCTGTTATTCGGTTGGGATAGCCTGCTCGTAGTTGAGGTTGATATTACCAACGCCGGCAGCCCAGAGCTCTCCCTTTTCGATGCTCTCCCACTCTTGCTTGGTGCCCTCATAGTAGATATTTAACATTTTCCAGTCTTCAAGTGCATACTCGCCGATCGAGCTGACCGTTTTGGGAATATAAATCGTCAGCTCGCCATTGGTCGAAGCGGGGTCCCCGCCGAAAGCATCAAGTCCGATGATTTTGACGCCACTCTGCAAGACCACGCGGCCGAGATCCTTACAATAATGGAAAGCAAACTCAGCTATTTCGGTGACGGAGCCCGGTATGGTGATGCTTGTAATAGCGGATTTATAAAATGCATCTTCGCCGATGCTCGTAACTGTGCTCGGAATAGCTATTGATGTTCCGGCGAAGCGGTAGAATGCGTTTCTGCCGATCGCCTTTACGCCTGCCGGCATAACTGCCGTATTGGCGGCGCACAGCACCGTGCCGGTGGCCTTGTCGATAAGACAGTTGCCCTCTACGTAGAAGTGCTCGTTGCCGTCGGCAACTTTGCTCTTGCCGCTGCTCAGAATACCCAGCTTGTTGCCGGCGTAGGTCTGAACGCTGTATTCGACTACCTTGTTGCTGGTGTAAACAGTGCTACCTGAAATGTAGTAGCCCTGACCCCAAACAAGATCGGTCATCTGCTTCATGGCAACGCCGTAGTCGTCGACATTTTGCATCTCGGTCGTGTTATTGAAGCATGTCGTCATAGTTGGGGACGAAATTGTTAAGGCTATTGGTGATGATATCCGCCGCTGTTAGGCGGATAAGTTGAATAGTCGGAGCCTCGTATTGCAGCATTTAGGTATCCAGCATATTTTGTCTTCTTGATATGCAATTATTTGAGTGAGCCCCGAACGGAGCACGTTCGGGGCGAGATATTCAATTGCAGGCGGCCAGCAGAGCCGATATTGCCGCAGCGGCGTCGGGGGCGCGGAAGACGCTCGAGCCGGCGACGATGACGTTGGCACCGGCCGCGGTTGCCTCGCCAATATTGTCGGGCGTGATGCCGCCGTCGACCTCAATGTCGACGTTCAGTCCCTCAGCAGCGATGCGCTCGCGAAGCAGGCGCACCTTGTCGAGCGTGGTGGGAATGAGCCGCTGCCCGCCAAAGCCGGGGTGGACGGTCATGACCAGCACCATGTCCAGCTGCGGGAGCAGGGGATACAGCACGTCAGCCGGCGTGTCCGGCGAGATGGCGACGGAGGCGCGCTTGCCGCAGCGCAATATCTCGGCCACTGTGGCGGCGGGGTCGCTCTGACTCTCAAAATGGAAGGTGATGATATCGGCGCCGGCCGCCGCAAAGCGCTCTATGTAGCGCTGCGGGTCGTTTATCATGAGGTGGACGTCGAAAGCAAGCTGTGATATCGGCCGCAGCGACTCGATCACTGGCAGCCCAAAGCTGATGTTGGGCACAAAAATGCCGTCCATGACGTCAAGATGCAGCATGTCGGCGCCGGCACGCTCGATCTTGCGCACCTCGTCGCCCAGACGGGTGAAATCGGCGGCCAGCAGTGAGGGGGAGAGCAGGTATTTCATGAGTGGCGGTCTCCTTGTGACGAAAAATAAAATATTTGGGCAGATGCTGTCACAGCGCCGCCCGATGACATAAACTGTTGTTGGTGTTCATGCCAAAATACGTGCCGCACGGCTGCGCGGACGGTGTTGAAGCTGAAGGACGTGCGAGATGGCCGCGCAGCGGCGTGCACTGAGGGTCGTTTTCGCCGCGGCGGACGGCCCTTTTGCGTTATACGATAAGGCAAACGGCGTGCGCCGCGATGCCGGAGCCGTCGCCGGTGAAGCCGAGATGCTCCTCGGTCGTCGCCTTGACGCTGACGCAGTCGAGCTCAAGCCCCAGCGCGTCGGCGATATTGCGGCGCATGGTGGGGATGTGCGGCGACAGGCGCGGCGCCTGCGCGATCACAGTCGCGTCAATGTTGCCGACGGCATAGTCGTGCTCGCGAAGCAGCTCGCCCACGCGGCTGAGCAGCCGCAGGCTGTCTGCGCCGGCGTAGCGCGGGTCGGTGTCGGGAAAGTGGACGCCTATGTCGCCCAGCGCCGCCGCTCCCAGCAGTGCATCGCATATGGCGTGTAGCAGCACGTCGGCATCCGAATGACCCAGCAGGCCGCGTGTGTGCGGGATGTCGACCCCGCCGAGTATCAGTCGCCGCCCCTCGACGAGACGGTGGACGTCATAGCCGTGTCCGATCCTCATTGGCAGCCTCCCTCGGCGCGACGCCGACGCGCGGCCAGTATCTCCTCGGCCAACGCAATATCGTCGGGGGTGGTGATCTTGATGTTTTCGCGGCCACATTCGACCAGCTTGACGGGATTTTGTATGCGTTCAACCAGCGAATTGTCGTCAGTGGCGACAAACCCGGCCTCGCGGGCGGTGTAGGCCGCCGCGCGGTAGAGCGTTACGTTGAAGACCTGCGGCGTCTGCGCCAGCCAGACTATGTCGCGGTCGGCTGTTTCGGCGATGCAGCCGCGCTTGTCCGCCAGCTTGACGGTGTCGGTGACAGCGGTGGCCGCGGTGGCGGCGCGGGTTTTGTAGGCGGTCAAGCAGACGGCCTCGATCATGTCGAGCGTCACGAGGCAGCGTGCGGCGTCGTGTATCGCGACGAATTCGGAGCGCGGCGAGATAGCCTCAAAGCCGCACAGCACCGATTCCTGCCGCGTCGCGCCGCCCGCGACGATGGCGTGCAGCTTGGAAAGCGAATAGATGTCTCGGTAGCCCTCGTAAAGCGCGGTCTCACCCGGCAGCGTGACGACGACGATGTCGTCTATCAGCTCGCAGGCCTCAAAGGCCTTGAGTGTGCGCACTACGACGGGCATACCGCCGACCTTTCGGTGCTGCTTGGGCAGCTCGCCGCCCATGCGAGTCGAGCGCCCGCCGGCCACGATGATGGCTGAGGTGGGCTTTATGCGGCGCGGCGAGCCGCTGACGGCGCGCAGCGTGTTGGCGAGGTGTTCAGCCCTGCTCGGCATGACTCACTCCTGGAAGCTGCCGTTTTCAATGTCGGTCAGCATGGCGACGCGCGTCGCATGCTTGCCGCCAATGAATTCGGTCTTGAGGAACAGCTCGGAGAGCGACTGAACGGTGTCATAATCGCAGACGCGTGCGCCGAGGCAGAGCACATTGGCGTCATTGTGCTCGCGAGTCAGCTGGGCGCTGAAGGCCTCGGAGCAGGCAGCGGCGCGGATGCCGCGGTGCTTGTTGGCGGCAATGGACATGCCGATGCCGGTGCCGCAGATGAGGATACCGGCGTCGCAGCTGCCGTTCTGTATCAGTGTGCAGAGACGGTGCGCGAAAATGGGGTAGTGGCAGCTCTCGGCGGAGTCGCAGCCGACGTCAGTGACCTCATAGCCGCACTCGCGCAGGTGGGCAGCGAGGCGGGTCTTGTATTCAAAGCCGGCGTGGTCGCAGCCGATGGCGATCTTTTTAATAGTGCTCATTTTAATATTTCCCTTCATATTATTGTAGTCAATTATTATTTTGTGATGCCGTTATCGGCGCCAAGACGCTCCAGACGCTCGCGCTCAGCCTGTGGCATACGCAGGTAGGTAGGGGTCAGTGCGCTGTCGCTAAAGCGCGACTCGGTGCCGTCGGCACAGGCTGAGCGGTAGAGCTCGGCGGCGCATTGCGCGACGGAATATGCGTTTTGCCAGCGCAGCATGTCGGGGACGGGATGTGACGGCAGCGCTGTCATCAGCTCGGCGCCGTCGCCGCAGACAAAGACCGGGCGGGTCTCGTCGGCCAGCTGATGGCACAGCTCCTCGACGCTTATGGTGCGGTCGGGGCACAGGCGGGTGAGATGGCCGTCGTGCGCCTCGAACAGTGCATTGTACAGCTGCTCGCGCCGCGCGTTCATGACGGGGCAGATAATGCCGTCGCAGGCAGCGAGATTGGCGGCCAGCGCCCACAGCGACGAGACGCCGACGCAGGGGATGCTGCGTCCGAAGGCCAGTCCCTTTATGGTGGCGGCGCCGATGCGGACGCCGGTGAAGGAGCCGGGGCCCTCGGCGGTGGCGAACATATTGACGTCGTCAACGGTGAGGCCGGTGAGGCGGAACAGCTGCTCGACCATGGGCAGCAGTGTTTCGCTGTGTGTGAGTCCGCCGTTGAGCGTAGTGAGCGCCAGCAGGCGGTCGTCGTTGCACAGTGCGGCCGAGGCGGTCGTTGCGGTGCTTTCAATGGCAAGAATTATCATGATATCTCCTTGTTGCTGTGCATGAGTCGGACGGTTATGCGGCGCTCGTCGGGGTCGTGCTCGGTTTTGGCAAGCTCGACGCGGAGGTAGCGCTCCGGCAGGGCGAAGGGGATGTTTTCGCTCCACTCGGTCAGGATGAAGCCGTCGCGACGGAAATAGTCGTAAAAGCCGGTGGAATATAGTTCGTCGTCGTCGGTTATGCGGTACATGTCGAAGTGGAATACTGACGCCGGGCGGGCGGGGTATTCGTGTACCAGCGCGAAGGTGGGCGATTTGACGTGCGCCCCGGGCGCGATGACGACGGTGAAGCCGCGCACGAAGGCGGTCTTGCCGACGCCGAGGTCGCCGTACAGTGCGACAAAGCGGGGCAGGGTGGCGTCGTTTTGCAGTGTGGCGGCCAGCGACGCGCCGACGGCCTCGGTTGCCTCGGGCGAGGTGGTGATCGTGGAGAATGGAATGTCCATAATGTTCCTTTCCGGGTGGTTTTGAGGCTTGCAGCCTTGGGCGAGGGTGAAGTATTTCATACTTCGGCGCCGGTTTTGTGGGAGCGTTCGCCTGCGGCCGCCTCCCCCGACACCCCGCCGGGGCGGGGCAGAAATGTCGCGGCGTTACTTTTTATGATCCTTTACGGATTCTCAACGTCGCGGCGTTATTTCTTTCGATCTTTTACCGCTTCGCGACTACCGTCCGGGCGGACGATGACAGAATTGTCAAGTATTCCGGTCATGGAGGCGCGGAAATCGCGCAGATATTCGGCGCGCAGCAGCTCGCGCTCCTCGGTCTCGGCCGCGGTCAGCTGACGCTCACGCGACAGTCGGGTCAGCTCGCTGATGCGCTCAAGCTTGGCTTTTTCCATCAAATACCTCCCTCGCGCAGCAGTATCGTAAGTCCGACAGCCAGCGCGACCTGAATGAAAAATATCACGGGTATGCCGATCATAAATTTTTTGTGCAGCGTCTTGTGACGTATCAGCTGCATGGTGATAAACATGGCCAGCGAGCCGCCCAGCGCCGAAATAAACAGCAGCGTCGCCTCGGGCGTGCGGTGACGTGGGTTGTGATGTGCTGCGATTTTATCGTAGCAGGTGACGACAACGGCCACCAGCGATATCACGCCGAGGTAGACCCACGGAAGGAATGTCAGCGCCTGCTCAAGTGTCACGGTGTCACCTCGATACGGGCTTGAAGCTGTCCTTCAGCCCGACAACGCGGTTGAATACGCCGGGATCCTTGGTGTCAACGCAGAAATACCCGGTGCGCACGAACTGGAAGCGGTCGCCGGGGTGCGCGTCGGCCAGCGAGGGCTCGAGGCGTATGCCGCTGACGCGGATGGCAGAGTTGGGGTTGAGATAATCAAGATAGCCCTTGCCCTCGGGCAGGTCGTTCATGTTTTCCTCGGTGAACAGACGGTCATACAGCACGGCGTCCGCGCTGATGGAGTGCGGCGCTGACAGCCAGTGGATGGTGCCCTTGACCTTGTGCCCGTCGGCAGGCATGCCGCAGCCGGTCTCAAGGTCGGCATTGACGTGCACGGCAGCTATCGAGCCGTCCTCGGCGCGCTCGATGCCGGCAAATTTGACGATATAAGCGCCCATCAGTCGCACCTCGCCGTCCGGCTTGAGGCGGAAGAACTTGGGCGGCGGCAGCTCGGCGAAGTCGTCCTCATCTATGAACAGCTCGCGCGAGAAGGGAACACTGCGCGTGCCGGCCTCGGGGTTGGTCGGGTTGTTGGGCAGCTCGAAATATTCGGTCTTGCCCTCGGGATAGTTGTCGACGACGACTCGCAGCGGCTTCATAACGGCCACACGGCGCGGTGCGCGAGCGTTGAGATCCTCGCGGATGCAGTGCTCGAGCACGCCCATGTCGACCATGCTGTTTTCCTTGGCGACGCCTATGCGCTCGCAGAAATCAAGTATGGATTCGGGCGTGTAGCCGCGACGGCGCAGGCCGCACAGCGTGGGCATGCGGGGGTCGTCCCAGCCGTCGACGATGTTGTTCTCAACCAGATAGCGCAGATAGCGCTTGGAAAGCACGGTGTTGGTAATATTCAGCCGTGCGAACTCTATCTGGCGCGGCTTGCTCTTGACGCTGACATTTTCAATGACCCAGTCGTACAGCGGGCGGTGTATCTCGTACTCCAGCGAGCACAGCGAGTGCGTGATGCCCTCGATGGCGTCCTGAATGGGGTGCGCAAAGTCGTACATGGGGAAGATGCACCACTTTTTGTGCTGACGGTGGTGATCGATGTAGCGTATGCGGTAGATGACGGGGTCGCGCATGCAGAAATTGCCGGACGCCAGGTCTATCTTGGCGCGCAGCGTGTATTTTCCCTCTGGGAACTCGCCTGCACGCATGCGGGCGAACAGCTCGAGGCTCTCCTCAATAGGACGGTCGCGCCAGGGTGAGACGGCTGGGTGAGTCAGGTCGCCGCAATAGGCCTTGTCGCGGAACTGCTCGGCAGTCAGCTCGCAGACGTAGGCCAGCCCCTTTTTTATGAGCTCGACGGCGTATTCGTAGTCCTGCTCGAAGTAATCGGAGCCGTAGTAAAAGCGGTCGTCCCAGTCGAAGCCCAGCCAGTGGATGTCCTCCTTGATGGCGTCGACAAATTCGGTGTCCTCCTTGGCGGGGTTGGTGTCGTCCATGCGGAGGTTGCAGAGACCGCCGTACTTCTGCGCGGTGCCGAAATCGATTATCAGCGCCTTGCAGTGGCCGATATGCAGATATCCGTTAGGTTCGGGGGGAAAACGTGTGTGTATCTCCGAGGGGACGTACTTGCCCTCGGCAATTTCCTTATTTATAATGTCGTGGATGAAATTGCTGTTTTCCATTGTTATATCCTCTGCTTTCAAAGTGAATTAAGCATATTAGTAATTCTTTCGCGGACGCGCGCCTCGCCGAGAATGCCCATGACCGTGTACATATCGGGCGAATTCAGCCGTCCGGTGACGGCCACGCGCAAAAACATGCTGATGTCGGCGACGCTGCCGCGATAGGCGGTGGGGTCGGCCTTATATGCCTTCATATCGGCGGCGTAGCCCAGCGATTCGGCGATGGCCTTGATCTTGTCGAACCATACGTTCTGGTCGTCGTCGGGCGAATAGCTGCCAAGGAAGGCGTTGAGCGCGGCGCGGATATCGGCGCGGTCGGCGGTCTCGGGGTAGGCGTCGGTGACGGCAAAATATTTATCGTAGAACAGCGCGCTGTACTGCTTTAGCTCGACCCAGGTGCCGTAGTCCTTGCGCGGCTTTTTGCCGCCGCGGCCGATAGAGATGATGGCCATGGCCGTCTTTTTGTCGGTCTCGAGCAGCGCGGCGTATTCGGGATCAAACTCGAGCGCCCAGCCGTGCAGGCCGTCGTACACCTGCTCGGCCGTCATGCGGGAGAGCACGTTGCGCGAGACGTCGTTGAGCTTGACGGCGTCGAACAGGCAGCCCGACGCGCTCATTTTCTTTATGCTGAAAGGAAAATCGGTGTAGGGACGGTCAGGGTTCTGCATGTGCCACTCTTCGTAATTTGAGTTGAGCAGCGTCATGATATATTCGCAAACGCACTCGGGCGCATAGCCGAGGCGCGAATAATCCGAGACGTTGGCGCCCATGTCGCGCTTGGACAGTTTTTTCTTGTTGCCGTTTTCGTCAAGGCGCATTATCTGCGCGATGTGCATGTACTTGGGCAGCTTGAAGCCGAGGTAGCGGAACAGCTGTATGTGCTTGGCGACGCTCGGCAGCCATTCCTCGCCGCGTATGACATGCGTCGTGCCCATGAGGTGATCGTCGACGGCGTGGGCGAAGTGGTAGGTGGGGATGCCGTCCGACTTGAGCAGCACGAAATCCTCGTCATTTTCGGGTATTTCCAGCGTGCCCTTGACGAGATCGGTGAATTTGGTCTTGCGGGAGGGGTCGCCATCGGAGCGGATGCGGAGCACGAACGGATTACCGGCGGCGAGATTTTGCTCAACCTCGCTCAGCTCTATCTGGCGTGCGCGCAGCATTTGCTCGTGGCGGCGGACGGCCTCCTCCTGCCAGTTCGTGTTCTTGAGCTCCTGCTTTTTGTCGGCCGCCTGAATGGCCTCAAGCTCCTCCTCGGTGCAGAAGCAGGGGTAGGCCAGCCCGCGACGCACCAGCTCCTTGGCGTAAACGTGATATATCGGTCCGCGAAGGCTCTGCTTGTAGGGGCCGTAGTCGCCCTTGTCGCAGATGTGCCCCGACTCGTCCAGCGCGGCGCCCTCGTCAAAGTGTATTCCGTACTTGGCCAGCGTGGTTATCAGCGCCTCGGCGGCACCTGGAACCTCGCGCTGGGCGTCGGTGTCCTCTATGCGCAGGTAAAACACGCCGCCCGACTGATGCGCCAGCCGCTCGCCGGTCGTGGTGGGCAGCAGCCCGCCAAAATGGACATAGCCGGTGGGGCTGGGAGCGAAGCGCATGACCTTGGCGCCCTCAGGAAGCTGACGTGGCGGATATTTGCGCTCCATGTCCTCGGGCGTTTGAGTGACGTCGGGGAAAAGAAGCTGTGCAAGATAATTGTAGTCCATGATTCTATATTCCTTTTGTTGATTTTTGATACTTACTTATGCGCGGAGAAAGCGGATGCAGGCGAGCGCCTCGCCAAGCGTCGCTGAGGCGTTGTGGCCGGGGTAGATGGGTAGCGAATGGTCGAGACCGTTAAGCCGCAGCAGTGATGCCTTCATGCTGTGCAGGCTGCCGCCGGCGAGGTCGACGCGCCCAAAGCTGTTTGCAAACAGCGTGTCGCCGGTAATGATAAAGTCGCGGCAGGTGAGGCAGATGCTGCCGGGCGTGTGACCTGGTGTGTGCAGCACGGTCAGCGCCTCGTCGCCGAGCGGAAGCGTCTCGCCGTCTTCGAGCGTGCGGTTGGCGGGGGCGAAGCGCCGCTCCTGACCGAAAAAGCTAAGGTAGGCGTTGCGCACCGGGTCACCGAGCGCGTCGGCGTCGTCACGGTGGATCATCACGGGGGCACCGGTGGCGCGGTGCAGCCCCTCGGCCGAGATGACGTGGTCAAAATGGCCGTGGGTCAATATTATTCCCACTATCTTGGCTGAGCCGGCCGCGCTCAGTATCGCCTCGACGGACGGGCTGGGGTCGATGACGTACGCCTGCCCGCCGCTGAGGGTGAGATAGCAGTTTGAGCCCCACGAATCGGGGCAGATGCTGAGTATTTTCATATACATTCCTCGTGCATATTTTCTAACATATTATTGTACCACATATTCGCGGGCTTGTCTACATTTATTTTTGAATTTGTTGGCACGGATTTGCCGGCATTGTGCGAAAGTGTGCAGAGGAGGTTTGCCATGAAATAATATTGTTCAAAGCGCTTGTCAACCAATTTAAAAAAGTGTATAATATATTCGACAGGGTTTAGCCGACAAATAAAAACTTCTTAAGGAGAAAAATCATGAGTAGCTTTGAAGATCTCAGAATAGTGGACAATTTTTATCAAACGTCACTCTATTTCCCCATGCCGACCGTTATTATTAGCACGCTTTGTGAGGATGGAAGCACAAATCTCGGCCCGTATTCTCTGGTGCAGCCCTATTATGTGGCGGGCAAGGACTACTATGCCATGCTTTTGTGCTGCCGCAATTCCTCCAACACCGCACAAAACATGCTGCGCAACGGCAAATGCGCCCTCAATTTCATCGACGACAAGCCCACGACCTTCAAGGAGGCCGTCAAGCTGTCGTGGCCGGGCGACAGGCCGTCGGACAAGATGCCCAAGTGCGGCTTCCGCCTCGAGAAGAGCCTGCTTGAGGAGAAGACCGGCGAGGCGCGGCCGATGGTGCTGACCGACGCCATTGAGGCTATCGAATGTACCTGGATGCGCGAGCTTGACGGCGCTGATCGCGACTGCGCGGGCGAGCTGAACGGATATGAGGGGCCGTATCACGATTTTAACGGTATCACGAGCAAATTCGGCGCGCATTTTATCCTCCGCGTGGACAAGATCCTGATGAAAAAGAAATACAGCGACGCTATCATAAACGGCGTACGTGCCAAGGATTTCCCACCGCTGCCCGTCGATTACGGCTATCGCGACTCCAAAAATTTCTGGTTCCATCGAAAAACGCGCATGCGCGCCGAGCTTCTGCAAATGAGGAAGGCATCGCTGGAATCAGTGCGCTATGCCGCCGACCGCGCCGACGATAAGATAAAATTCACCGACGAGGCGCTGGAGACAATACTCGGCGTTCCGCGCGTATTTCTGTCCCTTGTGCTTAAGGGATGCGTAGACTGGGCAAGGGAAAACGGTGTCGAGCTCATTACCGCCGAGCACATGCAGATCATACAGGATAAGCGCGCCAAGGAGAAGAACAAAAAGGCCTGAGAGGGGGCATCATAGGCCCTCCGAGGCGCAGGAACGGTGCGGCTGCGATTTATTATCGTGGCCGCGCCGATGTACATTCAGGACATGGCAGAATGGAGGATTGGTTCATAATCAACCTTATTCTGCCTATTTTTTATTTATTTTTTTTGCCAATTATGGTTAACAAGAGCAGGTAAGGGGAGTAAAATAGGCTTATTCCAAGCCAAGAGTTAATATGTAAAGGGTGGTTTCTGCCACCTAATACATATGACTGCGGCTCATTTGTGGTGAATTGAAAAGCAGTTGTAAGAAAGGAGTAAAAACACCTTATAACCGCTGAAATTCAACGCAGAAAGGAGCTAAAATATTATGAAATCTATATTTGAGGGAATGGGCGGCACATATCGTCAAGTGGGTGATTATCTCATTCCCAACCTTGCCCTGCCGGATACAGGTAACTATCAGATAGGCAAATACGGGTGTATGCGTCGTACCTATCTAAAGGAACACCGCAAAATCCTGTATACCAATTATGTGGTGGAGGGAACACTGTTTGAACACCTTGCGGAGATCGACCAAGCCTGCAATGAGCGTATAGAAGTTATCGTTTCCGGTATGTCAAAGCAGGAAGGCGTGACCGAAGCACTGAAAGCGGCTGACCAAATGGAATGGGTGCGCCGTATGAACA
>CAYXBY010000045.1:0-12257 GCA_964463325.1 uncultured Lachnospiraceae bacterium
AAGATGGGCAAGACTGCCGGCAACGCTGTATGGCTCGACGCCAGCAAGACCAGCCCCTACGATTTCTATCAGTACTGGCGTAATGTTGACGATGCCGATGTGCTCAAGTGCATCCGCATGCTGACCTTCCTGCCGATCGAGGAGATCGAAGCCATGAAGGACTGGGAGGGCGCACAGCTCAACCACGCCAAGGAGATACTCGCATATGAGCTGACCAGCATGGTTCATGGTGAGGAGGAGGCCAAGCGCGCTCAAGCAGGCGCACGCGCCCTGTTTGGCGCAGGTGCTACGGCCGATCTGCCCACCGTCGAGCTGTCCGACGATGATCTCACCGACGGCGCCATCGACATTCTTTCCATCCTCGTAAAGGCCAAGCTGGTTCCCTCCCGCTCCGAGGCTCGTCGCGCCGTTGAGCAGGGTGGCGTCAGCGCTGGCGACGAGCGCGTGACCGACACACATAAGTGCTACACCAAGGCCGGGCTGGCCGACGGCATCGTTTTCCGCCGCGGCAAAAAGAGCTTTATGAAGGTCATTGCAAAATAAATCCGCGAGTCGGCCGTGCCAAGCCAAAAGCGCATCGCCGACCGCAGATATTCGACCTGCACACTGTTGACTATGTCCGCAGTGTGCAGTTTTTTGGCCTTTTCGAGCGCAAATTACACCAATTCTCGCGTTTCGGGAGTGATTCCCACCCTTCGGGGTTGCATTTTTTCTCTTGGAATGATAGAATTATGGCACAGCCCCACGGTGCACAGTGGGACTGCCACATATCACGGAGGATTTTTTCAATGGAAAAGAAAACAATAGGCAGGTTCATCGCCGCGCTGCGCCGTGCACATGGCATGACGCAAAAGGAGCTGGGTGAGAGCCTGTTCGTATCAGACAAGACCGTCAGCCGCTGGGAATGCGACGAATGCACGCCCGAGCTCTCGCTGATCCCCGCCATTGCCGAAATATTCGGCGTTACTGCCGACGAACTGCTGCGCGGTGAGCGCAACAGTCCCGCGCTTGAGTCCAACGCCGAGGCCGCCGACCGCCGCCGCGTTAAGAGCGACAAGCAATTTCGCCTGCTGCTCGACAAACAGTGGCGGCGCCACAGCAGCCTGACGCTGATCTCGCTCGGCATTACCATTCTCGGCATAATAGCCGCACTGATCATCGACCTCGGCTTCTCCCGCGGGTTGATAGCCTTCTGCGTCGCCACCGCCCTGTTTACGGCAAGCGAGCTGTGCCAAATATGCTTTACTATCAGCGCCCGCATACTGCCCGACGAGGGCGACGACAGCCACACAGAGCAGATAGCTGAATTCAATGGGCGAACAGTACAGCGCACCGTCACGGTGTCATTTGTCAACGCATCCGCGTTTGCCTTTATGCTGCCGCTCGTCCTGCTGATAGACGGACGCAATTACGGCCTCATGTTCTCTTCCCTCATGCTATACGGCCTCATCTTTGCACTGGTGGCGCTGGTGCTGCTCTACATTGTGTACGTCCTCGCCGTGCGCCGGACGCTTGAGCGCCGCGCCCTCATAGTGCTGACCGACAGTCAGCGCAAGACCGCCGGCCACGACCGCGCTCTGCTTCTCCGCATGATAGCCATCTCCGCCGCGATAGCGCTGGTGATCGGCATCGGCATATTTGTCCTCAACTGTCTCGGATACGACCGCTTTGCCACCCAGCTCACCTTCAACAGTCCCGAGGAGTTTAAGACGTACGTCGAGCACGATTATGACGCATGGCTGGAATCCGTGCTGCAGGACGACTACCGCGAGACCTACCATTATGATAGCAACGGCAATGCTGTGGCCATACTCCCATCACCGAGCCACACGCCCGACGACGAGTCCGAGAATTATCCTCAAAGGGAGACCGCGCAGATCGTCGGCGCCAACGGCACAGTGCTCTGTGAATATTACTACAATCCCGAGCTATATTACCGCATAAGCTTCACCGAGGACGCCGTCGACAAAATGCCGGTAACAGTAATAACGCGCGAGGCTTATTATAACTCCTGCAACATTCACAACGCGATCGCGACCTTACTTTATGCCGCCATCGTGCTCGAGCTGGCCGTCGCGGCGGTGATATACATCATAGGCACGGTCAGCTACAGACGCTCCAGGGAGAAGAGATAGCGCTCCAATTATCAAATCAATTATTATAAAAATTAGCCCTGTCGGCATTGCCTACAGGGCTTGTGTATTTTAATTCTTGTCATATCGTTCGCCAAGCAGCACAGGACGGCGTCCGGCACACAGCTCACCAAGGCGGGCCGCAAGCGCGTCGGCCGCGCTATGGTGAACGGCAAAGCGCACGCTGACAGCCTCGGCGTAGTCGACGCCGTCTATGTGGGCCCCCGCGCGCGTCAGCTCAAACGAAACACGCTGGTAATCCGAATACGAGCAGTCCAGCTGCATCTCGATAAAGCGATCATAGCTGACGACGCCCGCCGCAGATATAGCTGCCACCGCCGATTTTGTGTAGGCGCGCAGCAGACCGCCAGTACCCAGCAAAATGCCGCCGAAATAGCGCGTCACCACGACGCAGGCGTCCTCAATACCGGCCTTGCGTATGCAATCCAGAACCGGCAGTCCGGCGCTGCCCTGCGGCTCGCCATCGTCAGAATATTTGACGGCTCCGCCCTTCAAGGCATAAGCATAGACATGATGCCGCGCATCGTGATACTCGGCCCGCACACGTTTGACATGCGCCATAGCGGCGTCCTCGGTCTCGGCATGCACCGCCTGACCGATGAAAAGCGACCGTTTTTCCTCATATTCACCGCGGCCGTAGTCGCCAACAGTGGTATATATCTCAGTCGCCATGCTCAGACCTCGTATTCGCGCAGTCGGCCGCGTATACGCTCGTCGACTACTGCCGTCACACGGCAGCCGTCGCCCACATACTCACAGCTCTCCACCGTTGCTTCGCTGTATAGTCGGCTGACCAGCCCCTGCGCTGCGTGCGGGAACAGGTACTCGACCCGTCGCTTACCTGCCTGAACCAGCTGCTCAAGCCGATCGATAAAGATATCGACCCCCTGCCCTGTCGCAGCGGATATCCACACTGCCGACTCGGAGCTCTGTCCCGTCCGCAGCACCTCAGTCGCGCCGCGGTCGCACTTATTAAAGACGTACAATGTCGGCTTATCGGCAGCGCCAAGGTCGCTAAGCAGCTGCTCGGTGACGCTCAGCTGCTCGCGGCACTCGGGATCCGAAGCGTCTATTATTATAAGGAGAATATCGGCACAAACAGCCTCGTCAAGCGTCGATTTGAAGGCCTCCACCAGGTGATGCGGCAGCTTGCGAATAAAGCCGACGGTGTCTGTCAGTAGTATATCCTCGCCACATGGTAGCGTGTATCGACGGGTAGTCGGGTCGAGCGTGGCAAAAAGCTTGTCCTCTGCGAGAATACCAGCATCGGTCAGGCGATTGAGCAGCGTCGATTTACCAGCATTGGTGTAGCCGACGATGGCCACCTTTTTGATGCCGCTACGCTCACGCGAGGTACGCATGGTGCGGCGGTTTTTCTCCAACCGCTCAAGCTCCTCCTCAAGCGCATCGATGCGACGCTTCATGTGCCGTCGGTCAGACTCCAGCTTGCTCTCGCCGGGGCCGCGCGTGCCTATTCCGCCACCAAGGCGCGACATATCCTTGCCGTGCCCCACCAGTCGCGGGGCCGAATACTTCAGCTGCGCCAGCTCGACTTGGAGCTTCCCCTCGCCTGTTGTAGCATGCAGCGCAAAAATATCAAGTATCAGCATCGAGCGGTCGATGACGCGAACACCGTCACCAAGGCCATCCTCAATATTGCGTATCTGCGACGGCGACAGCTCGCAGTCAAACACCACCAGCTCCGCCTCCTGCGCGCGGCAGAGCTCGCTCAGCTCTGCCAGCTTGCCGCGACCGATATATGTCGCCGGCTCGGGATTTTCTCTTATTTGCAGCATTTTGGCGGTGCTGCGACCGCCGGCGGTGTCAAGCAGCCGCTCAAGCTCGCACAGCGAGCGCGACCAACACCGCATTTGTCATTTCAATACCTTCCACAGGTTATCACCTCACTGATCGATCAACAGTCTATTAAATATCAGCATATTTATGCATATGTGACCTGATCGCTGATGGCTTCAGGCACGCATCTCTTTACTGTTCATCGTTATCACCTCACATGGAATAAAAAGCGGCAAGTAATGCGCCATAAAGCATGGCGACATTGCTTGCCCGCATTTTTTCGGTTTTATTTCCCGCTGGTCTCGAGTCTTCTCTTGAATTTATCGACACGTCCGCCGGAATCCACGAATTTCTGCTTACCAGTGAAGAAGGGATGGCACTTGGAGCAGATATCAACTCTGATTTCTCCGCCCTTGGTGGATCTGGTCTTCACGGTTTCGCCGCAAGCACATCTGATCACGGTCTCTTCGTACTGGGGATGGATACCTTCCTTCATCTTTAACACCTCACTTTACGGTAGAATGAATATATCACACATTACCGGGTTATTATATCATACTTTTCTGCTTTTTGCAATAGCTTTTTGAAATTTTTTTAGATAATCACTCAACAATTCTTCTCGCTTCGACGTAATAACGCTTATCCTGAGCGTGTCCCATCGAAAAAGTCTTGCGCGGAAGCGCGCCGTCAAGCTCCACTGCACGGAAAAGCTCGGATTTTTCCATACCTTCAAACAGCAGTCCGACGCAGTCGCCGACAGCCAGCGCGCGCACATTTTCGGCGCCGTGTATATAGTCTACCTCACATTCGTTGTGCCGCCGCACAAAATCGTCAAGGAAGCTCTGCACCGTGCCGACCGTCAGGCTGGAAACGGGATGCTCGCACACCAGCGTGCCACGCATGTCGCCGCAGCAATATTCAATGCACTGCGGCGGCTCTCCCCCGCTCTGCGTCCGCAGATATTCGCCAAGCTCAGCCACAACCATCCTCGGCGCCACGCCGGTGATAGTCCTGTAGATAGGCTCAAAATCCAGCGCGTCATCGTGAATATTTACGAGCTCCGCCAGCGCATACCGCGCCGGGTGCGCGGACGCTGCGTCGGCACCTATTCGCCGTTTGAGCTCCTCATACACCGTTTTGGCCGTTGCCAGCGAATGGTTGCCGTCACCAACAGCTATCGTCATGCCGCCCGCACTGTCGCAGGCAGCAATTGCTCGCGTCAGCTGCTCTGCACGCTCGCCCTCGACGAACCAGCCTCGCACATGTCCGCCCTCAGCCATGAGATCAAAGTCATAGGCCCGGCGCAGCTGATCGTGCTCGACTCCCAGCGGCTCGATCACATGCCGGGCAGCGTCGTCAAGCAGCAGCATGATATGCGGAAGCTCGATCTGCGCTGCCTCACGTATGCGGACACGCGGCGGTATGCGCTCGGGAACCGTCCCCTCGGTCGCACGCACCGGCGTGGTAGCACCGCGATGCCAGTCATAGCACTCGAGGTCGACCGCCCCAACAATACCATGCCGCACGCGGCCGTCTGCCTGCGTCCTTTCGACATAAATGTATACCTGCTTGTGCTCGTGCAGCAGCTCTCGGCAATATTTCTCCATATGCTGTGATATCTGCGGCAGCAGCTCGTCCTGGCGCGACAGATATGCCTCGGGCAGTATCAAATCCAGCGTTGACGGCGCATCGCCGATATAGCTTCTCGCGGCCTCCCAGTATTCGGGCTGGCTGGTGAACTGGTCACAGGCGACGACCGCCCAGCGAGTCCCATCAATATTTGTAAAATCCGGCAACAGTATGTCCGCCGGGACAAAGCATGACTTCATATAATAATCCTTTCCGTCGGGCGTCAGCAGACGGTTCGCCCCGACTGTGGCAGCTTTCTTTGCTACTAATTTTACACCATCGCGCAAAAAAAATCAATATATTTTGATCTTTTTTTGAAAAATGGTTGCAAATGCAACTAATTTGTGATATAATCATATCTGTACTAATAAAGCAAGGATGTGATCACTATGATGGGACCTCCCCCCATGGGACCGGGACACAACAGCGTCTATGAGCGTGTCTCACCGCCCACCGGCCTCCGCGACATGCCGCGCTTTCTACGTGAGCTGCTCGGCGGATTCTTTTATCGGCTATTCTACATTTTCGGCTTAGTCTGGAAGGCGGGGCCGTGGATAATGTTCGCCATGTCATTCGTGGCACTGTTTGAGGGCGTTATGCCTGTCGTCGGCTCGCTGATATCTCGCAATATTCTCAATCAGCTGCAAGCCGACTATCAGCTATCCACCGGCAGTGAGACGATAGATTCCTTTGTCGGCTCGGCCGTGTTTGCGCTGTTGGTGGCGCTGTTCTCATATCGGATACTGAACAGGGTGGTCAGCCGCCTGTCTAACGCCGTTACGCGCATTGCAGGCGAGAAGGTGGTCAGGTACGTTAAGGTAGAGATCATGAACAAGGCAAAAACGCTCGATCTCGCCTCGTTTGACAAACCCGAGTTTTACGAAAAGCTTGAAAACGCCAACCGTGAGGCCGGCAACCGCCCAATCTCAATACTCAGCGCAACCTTTTCGGTCATCAGCACGAGCATCAGCCTTATCAGCTACATTATAATCCTCGCCACTGCTCCTGGCATGTGGTGGACGGCAGTGGTGATCGCCGTTGTGTCGATCCCGTCGGCTGTTATTAGCTTTATATACCGCAAAAAGCACTTCCAATATATGCGTCACCGCTCCAAGGATCGCAGACAGATGAGCTATTACTCCGATCTGCTGGTCAACAAGGACATGGTCAAGGAGGTGCGCATGTACGACCTCTCGGACACCTTTATTGAAAAATACGACAACGTATTTTCGCATTATTATGCCGGCCTACGCCAGCTGATACTCCGCGAGAGCATGTGGCACGTCATAATCGCCGTGATCTCGGCTGTCACCAACTGCTTCTGCTATGCGCTGATCGCACTTGGGGTTTTCCGCGGTCTCTTTAAGATTGGTGACTACTCACTTTACACCGGTGCCCTGTCTTCAATAGCCAGCAGTGTAACCTCGCTCATCAGCGTTTCGGCGACCATTTACGAGGGGACACTGTTTATAGACAACCTGATAGCATTTATGAAGGAAAAGCAGACCGTTGTCCCGACCTGTGAGCCGCCGCGCCCCGTCGAGCACAATGTTCCGCACACTATCGTGTTCGAAAACGTCAGCTTTGCCTACCCCGGAACCGACCGCATGGTACTCAAAAATATCAATCTCACGCTGCGTCCGGGTGAGACCGTCGTGCTGGTCGGCCTTAACGGTGCCGGCAAGACAACGCTCATCAAGCTGCTGACCCGCCTGTATGACCCGACCGAGGGACACATATTGCTTGACGGTCGCGACATCCGCGAATACGACACAGGGCAGTTATACAGCATTTTTGGCATCATATTTCAGGATTTTGGCAGATATGCCGTCAGCGTATCCGACAATATTCATTTTGGCAACATACACAAGCCCGCCGATCCCGATGAAATACGTGACGCCGCCGTGCAAAGCGCCGCAGACGAATACATCTCCCACCTTCCAGCCGGCTATGATACTCCACTTATGCGAATTTTCGAGCAGGATGGCATCGAGCTGTCAGGTGGACAGTGGCAAAAGCTCGCCATCGCACGCGCCTTTTACAGCGATTCCGACATTTTGATACTTGACGAGCCCACCGCCTCGCTCGACCCCATAGCCGAGCAGGAGATATTCAACCAGTTTGATCGTCTGCGTCAAGACAAAACAACGATTTTTGTCTCACACAGGCTGTCCAGCGCGACAGTTGCCTCGAAAATAGTGGTGCTGGAGTATGGCCAGATAATCGAGGAGGGCGACCACAAGCAGCTCATGGCCAAGCGCGGCCGCTATTACGAGCTGTTCTCCACGCAGGCTCGCCGTTATCTTGGCGAGAACGAAAGTGGTGAACTGGGGGACGGAGCCGAACTCGCTCCTCCGCCGCATCGCAGACAACCGCGACATAGGCCTCAAGAATAAAGTACAAAAAAGCAAAGCTCTTCCGCTGTCGGCATGCCTGTGGCGGGAGAGCTGAATTATATTAATTATTTCTGATTGCTATTCATCACACGGACGCTCGAACGCCCGGACACCAGCGAAATATACCGCACGTAAAGCGAAATGCGGGTGTCGGGATTCAGGTTTTCCCATATCTTGTTGGAAAATGCGTCAATGCTGTTGAGTATCGTAACGCGCTGCGGCTCACCGCTGAAAGCAGCATCACCACAAAGCGCGGTGATAAGATGGCCCACGCCCGCAGTCGGCGCATAACTGAAGGTGACATGATCGCAGCCGTCGCCGATACCGTCCGAAGCTCGGGCGATGCTCAGCTTGTAATTATATGCTTCGGATGTGTCGATCAGTGCACTGATTCGAGGCGTAAGACCGGCATCCTCCGCAAAGCTGACGCCACCAACCGCACAATCATAGCAGCCGCCGTTATCAAGTGCAGCGCATATGTCGTCACCGTGCCCACTGCTGGCTACCACGATGCGCCGTCCCAGCTTGTGCACGGGAGTATAGATCACTCTTGACGGATCGCTGACCTTTGATGCATCAAAGGGGTACACCATCACACGGTCGTCAAAGTCGTTAAATACGCGATTTCGGCTATCCTCGCTCAGGCCAAGTGTAAAATAAGCCATCACGGCATGCTTGCCGTTCTTGGACAGCCCGGCTACAATGCCCTGCCCCGGGAAGCTGTTTTTGCGTAGCGCAGCTCCAACGTCGCGCGTTTTAAAGTTATTCATATATTCCTCCTGTATTATAATTCCATTGCATAGTCACCGCAGCATAATTGTTTCAAATAATCATGCTATATAAATCGATTAGTGACGTGATCTCCGCCATGATCATACTTGTCAGGGCTCGCCGCTCTCGCGCACTGACCACAGTTGATTATACCATAGCCCGGCGCCTCTGTCAACCGATTTTACAAATTGTATCCACAAAAATCGTCAATATAGCTCTATAATCGAATTAATTGTACAATATATTGTGTACGATTTGTAAATTCAGATGATTTTGACACAAAACCTATTGATTTTTGGGCTTTGGCGGTGTATAATTATAGTCAGTAATTTGTTGCCAATTTGTGGTTGATTGCTTTATTTACGACGCTCCATTGCGGGCGCGTTTATTTGTTAAATACCGTTTTGGAGGTTTAAAGTGAACAAAATGAAAAAAAGAGTTCTCCCCATCGTTACGGCGCTTATCGCGGCGGCCACCGTTTTGGTGCTTGGTATGCTTACGACCTTCGCAGCCCGACCGGGCATAGTGCTCGGCTCCGGAACTACATTGTTTAATTATCTCGACGGTGCCAAAGGAAGCGCTGTTGGCGTGCTAAATGCAGTCGCAACCGGTGACGGCGAATATAAAAGCACCACAGTAGACACCTCTCGCCGTTTCTCTGTGTTTGAAAATTCAGCCTCTACCGTCACAGGCGGTAGATTATCCTTCACATATTCCGGTGCAACCGTAGGCGCCAACGAGTATGTTTCTGTCATCATAACGGATGCCACCGATAAGGTGCTGTACTATGGGAAGCTCAAAAGTGTAACATCCTCTGCCGCCAGCTCAGGCACGGTCGAGCTGGCATTGCCAGAGCTGAATGTCAGCACGACATACAATCTGCTCTTTTTCTCCGAGCAGTGCACCGCTACTGGGGATAAGGCAAGCGCCTTTTCACCCGTCTCGCTGCTGATATTCCCAGACCCATATATTCTGACCACCACACTGCCCGAGACCACGCAGGGCGTCAATTACTCCTATCGGCTGACTGCCGATACGACCGCAGCATCGTGCACCTGGAAGATATCCTCCGGCTCGCTGCCGGATGGCATGAGGCTGGATCCCAACACAGGCATTATATCCGGCGCACCGACGAAGGCTAAAACATATACCTTCAATGTCACCGTCACAGCCGACTCACACAGTTACACGAGTGGACTTACACTCAAGGTCAATCCGCCTATAAGCATTGCGTTCTCCACCAATCTGTCCGAGGCATCGGTAAAAAAGCTTTCTGTTCCCAAAAACCGTACGCTGCTTCTTTCCGCTACTCCGAGCGGCGGAACGCCGACATATTCCAATTACCAGTGGCTGGTCAACGGTAAGTCGATCTCCGGAGCAACTAACACCACGTACCGCGTGCCAACATCCAGCATTGGCACCTTCACCTACACGTTCGCTGTATCAGATTCAGCAACCGCAAATGCAAGCGCAAGCATAGTCATTGAGGTTCGGGAGCCGATCACCCCAAAGCTGAGCCATGCAACAGTAACCTTCGATAAGGCTGCCCCCACTGCTATAAAGATTACAAAAAACGATGGCGACTACACCTTCACCGGCAGTATTAAATCCATCGAAAAAACGCTGGCTCTCGGCAATGATTTCACCATTTCAAGCAACGAAATCACTTTACCGGCCAATACACTGAATTCCTTTGCTCTCGGCAATCACACACTGACGCTTGATTACGATGACACCACTGCAGACCCATCCTTCACGCTGTCTGTCATTGACTCAAGCCTTCCTCCTCAGCTGGGCCCACTTAAAGCGCCCGCCGCCATCGAGCGCGGCAGCAAGCTGGTGTTAACCCCGCCAACAGTTACCACATGGGGCGCCGCAGTGACATCACAGGGATGGAAAATCAAGCTTATAAATGGCGCGGAATTTGTTAATTTTGATCCATCCGCGACGCTCGACTGCTCTTATAACGGTGCGTCACTCATTTACTACGCAACCAATAGCGCCGGAACAACGAATTCAAATACGGTCATAATCACGGTGACGCACACGCCTATAGCACTTTGGCAAACCAGCGCCACCGAGCATTGGCACAAGTGCCCCTGCGGCCAGACCTTTGACCGTGAAAATCACAAATGCGATTCAAATGGTGACTGCTCAGTATGCGGCTATCACTGCTCGCATATGTTCCCGGATTACAAGTCAAACAACGATGCCTCCTGCACCGCGGACGGCACCAAAACCCGCAAATGCTCACTTTGCGGTTATGTTGACACCGTGACCGATCCCGGCACTGCACTCGGTCACAAGTGGAGCGGCTGGCAGGTCAACGACACGCAGCACTGGCATACCTGCACATCCTGCAACCAAAAGGCGGATGTTGCGGATCATGTACCCGGCGCCCCCGCCACCACTGAGACACCGCAAACATGCACAGTGTGTGGCAAGGTTCTAAAGGAACGTCTTCCGAGCGGAACCACCGTCCCCGGAGGCCATGAAACCTCCCGCCCCGACAGCGGGACAACGGCGCCCGGCGGTCATGAAACCTCCCGCCCAGGCAGCGGAACCACCACGCCCGGAGGCCATGAAACCTCCCGTCCCGACAGCGGAACCACCACGCCCGGCGGCAGTGAAACCTCCCGCCCCGACAGCGGAACCACCACGCCATCCGGCAACGCTACAACCACCGCTCCCGATGATACCACATCCAATACTCCCAATAAAAATGAAATAAAGATAACACGCACAGATGACGGTGACGGTAAAAAGCCCATCTTCAAAACCGATCCCGCTATCCCGGATGTAACGCTGATAACTGTCGACGGGCGCCCTTATACGCGCGATGAATACACGTTGTCCCCGGATGGACAGCAGCTTGAGCTGCATCCGTCTGGAGAGCTGTCCAATGGCCGACACACGCTGGTAATTGAAACTCCCAACGGCCGCGGCCAAATCACATTTACCACCGGCAACAGCCGCGGCGGAAGCTTCCCGTTCTGGATCCTATGGGTGATACCTCACGTATTTGTCGACATTGCCGGACTGATCTGCATTGCTTTGTTAGCCATCAAGCGCGATGATGACAAGGACGACACCAGCACTGAAAGCAACGGCAGCAACGACGCCGGCAGTGACCAATCAAAATGATAAAAGTGTTTGTCGCCAATGTTGGCAGTCTGTCTATCGCGGCCGAGGAGAGGCTGTATGCCTCCCTCCCCGCCTGGCGGCGCGCGCTGCTTGACCGTTACCACAACCGCGAGCAAAAAATACTCAGTGCCGGAGCTGGCTTCCTTCTCGCTCCGGCACTTGCTGAATTTGGCATAGACGCCATGACAGTTCGCGTCACACTCGGTGAGCACGGCAAGCCCTATCTCACAGACTACCCACAGATCTGCTTTTCGCTGTCACATTCGGGCCGCATGGTCATGTGCGGCGTGGCCGACTCGCCCATAGGCTGTGATATTCAATGTATGCCCCCACACCCCGAGCATAATGACGGCATTGCAAAACGTTT
>CAYXBY010000046.1:0-12179 GCA_964463325.1 uncultured Lachnospiraceae bacterium
GCTGTTTGAAAGTTTTGGGGGTGCAGGGGACTTTTTCAAAAGTCCCCTGCCGGGGGCAAAGCCCTGTATGAGCTTGCGTTGTCCGGGATTTTCGTTATAAAATAATGCAGATGAGGCCGTTGCTGCCCTCGTTGATTATGCGCTCCAGCGTTTCGGACAGCTTGGCGCGCGATTCCTCAGGCATGTGCTCGAGCTTGGTGTGCAGCCCCTCGTTGACCAGCTCATACAGCGATTTTCCAAACATGTTGGACTCCCAAATCCGCTCCGGCGACTCCGAAAATTCCTCCAGCATGTATTTGACAAGATCCTCCGACTGTTGCTCCGTCCCCACCATGGGGCTGATCTCGGTCTCGATATTGGCACGTATCAGGTGCACCGACTGCGCCGACGCCCGCAGGCGCACTCCGTAGCCGCCCGCCTGCTTGACTATCTCGGGCTGCTCAAGATGCAGCTCGGAGATGTCCGGCATGACGATGCCGTAGCCGCGGCTTTCGGCGTCCTGCATGGCCTCGGCGACACGCGCATAGCTGCTCCGCAGACCCGCCAGCTCGCGTAGCAGCTGTATCAGTTCCTGCTCGCCGTGGATATCAAAGCAGGTCAGCTCGCTGATCACATCATAATACAGCCCATCGTTCAGCGTCACCGCTACCGACGCGCAGCCAGTGCCGAGATCGATCTCGGTCACCTGCGCCGAGGACACAAATTCATTGTCCGCCAGTGCCGCAAATGCCTCGCGGATGTCCCCTGTCCGATGCACCCGCCCGGCGCAGCCGCGTATGCTGTCCGCAATCGACTGACGCAGTCTGTGCTCGGGCTCGAGCGCACGCGTCCAGTCGGGCAGCTTGATGCGCACCTCGGTCACGGGGAATTCGTGCAGCACCAGCTCGAGAATGTGACGGATGTCCTCGGCGTCCAGCTCCAGGCAGCTGACCAGCGCAACCGGGACGCCGTATTTGGCCTCCAGTTCATATGCCAGCGCCACCGCCGCCTCGGATGACGGATCTGCCGAATTGAGTATCACCGCGAACGGCTTGCCGAGTGCCTTCAGCTCACCCACAACGCGCTGCTCAGCCTCAACATAGCATTCCCGCCCCAGCTCGCCGATGCTGCCGTCGGTCGTCACCAGCATGCCGATGGTGCTGTGCTCAGTGATGACCTTGTGTGTGCCGGTCTCGGCCGCCTCGACAAAGGGCATCGGCTCCTCCTGCCAGGGAGTGTGCACCATACGCGGCTGACCGTTCTCTATCGTCCCCAGCGCCTCGGGCACTATGTAGCCGACGCAGTCTATCATTTTGACGCGCAGCGAGGCGCAATCGTCGATTATGATGGGCACCGCCTCGTCGGGGATGAATTTCGGCTCGGTGGTCATTACCGTTTTGCCGGCGGCGGACTGCGGCATTTCATCCCGCGCGCGATCGCGGACATAGCTCTCAGCAATGTTCGGCAGCACCAGCGCCTCCATAAAGCGCTTTATAAACGTCGATTTTCCGGTCCTGACCGGTCCCACGACGCCGATGTAGATATCGCCGCCCGTCCTCAGCGCGATATCCTGATAGATGGAGTGTTCAGACATAAAAAATCCTCCCATGTATTTGTCATTCCAAATATATGGGAGGTGTATTCGATTTAGAACACGCTTGTATCAGCTTTGCGCGGACAGGCCGACAATACGTATCGCCTCCGGGTGCATAACGCCGTCCAGCGGCTTGCCATATCTCATCAGCTCGCGCACACAGGTCGAGCTGATGTAGCCCAGCTCGGGACGCGCCGCCAGCCATACTGTCTCAAGCGACGGCGAGAGGTGACGGTTTATATCCGCCAGCTCACATTCATAGCCGTAATCGGTCACGCTGCGCACGCCCTTGACGATGGCACAGGCGCCCAGCTGTTCACACAGCTCATATAGCAGCCCCTCGGAAGCTATGACCTCGACATTGTCAAGCTCCGCACACGACACCTCGGCTATCCTGCGGCGCTGCTCAAGGTCAAACAGACCCCGCTTTTGCCCATTGACCATGACCGCAACATACACACGGTCAAACAGCACACTCGCGCGGCGAACTATATCCAAATGTCCCAGCGTGAAGGGGTCAAAGCTGCCAGGCACAACACATATCCTCATATTTGATACTTCCTTTGACTGATTTTATTGTTTTGTGATGCCAGAAATCTTTAACAGTGTGACATATGCCTTGCCGTAGCGCGCGGCTTTTATCACCTCATAGCACTCGCGCACACCACCAAGTATGTCCTCGCCGCCCGACTCACACACCACCACAGACGTCGGCTTGAGCAGCCCGCAGTCGTCCAGCTGCGCCAGCGCCGCCGCCACCAGCCCGCAGTTATATGGCGGATCCAGGAAAACTATGTCAAATTTGCGGCCTCGCAAGCCGTCGAGCACGCGGCTGTAATCGCCGCAGACCACCGCGGCCTCTTTTTCGCTGTGCGTTTTGACAATATTGCGCTTTATGACCTCACATGCCGCGCTCGAGGCGTCGCAAATGACGGCATGCGCCGCCCCACGGCTGAGCGCCTCCAACGCCAGCTGTCCCGAGCCGCCAAAAAGGTCTAAAACCTCCCTGCCCTCCAGCATAAATTGCAGCATGGAGAAGACCGCCTCCTTAGTGCGGTCAGCGGTCGGGCGCGTGGCCTCGCCCTCGAGCGAATACAGCCGCGTCCCCCGCGCACGTCCACTTATTATCCTCATAACGCCTCCATTGTATCACATATCAAGATAAATTGCAAGCTTTACAGGCGCTTTTTCATATAAATGATCACGTTTTGCTCTCATCTGGATGAAAATGCGCCCACACCGCCGCCGCGTCCGACACGCTTATGCCCTTGACTGCCTCGATATCGCGGCGCTCCGCCTGCTTGATTGCGCCAAGCCCGCCGAAATGCGTCAGCAGCGAACGTGCCTTTTGAGGGCCGATGCCGCGTATCTCGGTCAGCGATGAGGTGCGCAGGCTTTTGCGCTTAGCCGTTTCGGTGCGGGTGAAGGTATAGCGGTGCACCTCCTCCTGAAGCCGATAAATAAAGTTAAACACCTCGCGCTCGCGGGCAATGTTGATCTCGTCCTCACCGTTTGTCAGTGCGCGGGTCTTGTGGTAGTCGTCCTTGACCATGCCCATCAGCGGTATATCCTCAAGCCCCCGCTCAGCCAGCAGCTCACGAATGACGGCTACATGCCCTCGTCCGCCATCCAGCAATATCAGATCGGGACGCGCCGAGAAGGAGCCGCTCTCGTCGTCGAGGTGTGCCAGCCGCCGTCCCAACGCCTCGCGCATGGCGGAATAGTCGTCGGTGCCGTCAACGGTCTTGATGTTAAAGCTGCGGTATTCTGAGCGCTTGAGGCGCCCGTCGATGGCGACTATCATGCCCGCCTTCATACATTCCTCACCGTAGTTTGAAATATCGTAGGCCTCGATTCGCTCGGGATAGACCTCCAGCCCGCACAGCGCCGCCAGGCGCGTCAGCACGCTCGCCTCGCGCCCGATACCCTCGGTAAATTCGCGCACCTTGTCGGCTGCGTTGGAGACCGCCAGCTGACACAGTTGGCGCGCCTCGCCCCTCTCGGGTGTACGCAGCGTCACACGATGCCCCGCGATGCCGCCAAGATAGCTCTCCAGCGCCTCGCGCTCACCGTCCTCAAGCTCAAACGACAGCAGCACCCTCGGCGGGATATATTCACACAGCTTGTACTGCTCGCAAATAAATGACTGCACGCCCTCAGCGTCGGCTATCTCGCCCGCCGAGAATACATGGCAGCGTCTGTCCACCAGCACGCCGTCGCGAATATTGAATATCGACACGCAGGATGCCGCCTCTCCGTCGTACAGCGCGATGACGTCCTGATCCTCGCCGCGGCGACCGACCACCTTTTGCCGCTCGCGCAGCCGGTCAAGCGCCGATATGGTGTCCCGCAGGACGGCTGCCTCCTCAAACCGCTCAGCCTCGGCCAGCGCCAGCATGCGCTCCTGAAGCGTGCGCTTAACCGCCGCCGTGCTTCCGGACAGTATATCGGCCGCATTTTTTATCTGCGCAGCATATTCCTCACGGCTGATACGCCCGGTGCAAACGCCGCGGCACTTGCCCATCTGATAATATATGCAGGGACGCTCGCGACCGATATCGCGCGGGAAGGAACGGTGACACGATGGCAGTCCCAGCGTATGATTGATGGCATTTATCACCGAATACACCGTCGAGGTGCCGGAATAGGGGCCAAAATACCGTGCGCCACGGTCATCCGCACGCTGGCGGGTGCAGATGAGTCGCGGATATTCCTCCGCCGTGATCTTTATATATGGGTAAGATTTTGCATCCTTGAGCCGGATGTTGTATTTGGGCGAATACTGCTTGATGAGGCTGTTTTCCAGCGTCAGCGCCTCGATCTCGGTGTCGCACAGTATGGTCTCGAACTCCCAGACCTGTGAGGTCATGCGCTGCGTCTTGATATTCTTGGCGCCCAGCTGAAAATACTGCGACACGCGGTTTTTGAGCTTGCGCGATTTGCCGACGTATATCACCCGCCCCTGACGGTCGTGCATGATATACACTCCCGGCGTCAGCGGCAGTGCGCTCGCCTTTTGCAGCAGATATTCACGGCGCTCGGACACCTCTGCCATGCCGCATCACCTCCCCATTAGTCGAAAACGACCCCTACAGCCATGCCGCAGGGATCGCCTTAAATTAAATAACAAGCTTATTCGGAAAAGTTAGAGTCGACCAGATCCTCCAGGCCATCGAGCGCGGCGACCTCATCGGGACCATCTGCACACAGCGTCACAGTCATGCCCTTAGCAATGCCGAGCGACAATACCCCCAGCAGGCTCTTAGCACTTACGCATCTATCATCCTTCTCTACCTTGATAACCGAACGATAACAATTCGCCTTCTGCACGAAAAATGTTGCAGGTCTTGCGTGAAGGCCTATCGCATTTGTAATTTTAACTTCTCGTGATACCATTATCCGAACGATCTCCCATTTCCACAAATATATATCGACATTATATCCATTAGTATACCAAAAATGCGCCGCAAAATCAATAGCCTTTTACATGTATTTTTTCATGAATTTTCACTCAAGGCAACAAAGTGTTATGTGCCTTTTTACACATTCCTCAAAAATCAGTCAACAACAGGCGTGATCGCGGTCACAGTTATATACAGCGTCACCGTGTCGGTGTACAGCGTCAGCTGCTGGCCGACCGACACCGCCTGCCGCCCACCGATGCTGAAAACGCCGTCATCGCTCAGGCTCCCGCGGCACTCAAAGCGCCCGCTGGCATTGATTCTGGTGCCGTCTGGGTAATATGCCAGCACCACATTGCCCTGCCCATCATCGATATATTTGGACGCCGGGGTCACTGTAAGCAGAGCGCCGCCATTTTCGCCGGACGCCGTCGCGGAAGTGGCGTCACTCACGGTCAGCAGCCGTCCCGCCTCCTCGCCGCTCGGCAGATACAGCCGGTTACCCTCAGCCAAAAAATCAGGCAGGCTGCTGTCGACCTCGGACAGCGTGAAGTTGACGCAATAATTCTTGAGCTCGTTGCCCATTCCCAGCGTATCCATCAGCTGATAGCGGAAGAATATCCCGACTGCGCACAGCACTACCAGCAATATTATTGCTCCGTCCAGCCAATTGAAGCGTATTTTTCTTTTGGATGCATTTGGTTGCTCGTTCATGCTAATACCTCCTTAGCCCGCATTGTAGATCGACACGCATTTGCCGTTACCTGAGAAGCCGTCAAGGCTGACGCCTACGCTGTCACCGATGGAGATGCGCACACCGTTGACCGAAAAGCCGTCGCCCTCGCGATACGACGCCTCCGCCTTGACTGTCACTCTCAGCGTTACCGGGGTCATTCCCTGCGAGTTGGCAGGCAACTCACGCGCCGCAAGAGCGCCTGTTGAAGGGTCATAAACATATGTGACCGCCGTGCTCTCATTGACAGTGCTCACCTGCCCCAGCCTTTTGTGCCCCGAGCTGCTGAGCACCGTCTTGCCGACAGCGACGCTTTGCGCCATGCTGTAGTCAACGCCCTCGAATTCCAGCGTATATTCTATAACCTGCGTCCGGCTGCCGATGCTGAACAGCGAGAACGAGGTAAAGTACTCAACCGCAACAAGCACCAGGCAGAGTATAACAATAATCAGCGCCACATCGACTATGTTGAGTCCTCGCGCACGCGCCTCTCCGCCGTCGTTGCTTTTAATATATTTCATAAACTAACCTCCGAATAAGTCTTAAGCTCAATCCATAATATTCAGGCTGACCTCAGCCGAATTTGGCGACATGCGCTCGTGTATAAAGTCACCGCCGACGCGGTAAGCGTTGATATATGCCACCGTCAGTGCGATGATCGCCCAAAAGGCGAAAAATACGCGATAATTATACCAGATGTTGTCCGCCAACCCCATTACCAGCGCCGCCGTGATGCCACACAGACCGGCCGCCACTGTCATCCTCGCCTCGCCCGTGGAGCTGCGAATAAATGTGAAGCAGGCCTGCGCGAACAGGATTATTATAATTACAAACGTCACAAAACCCGAAATACCAAGCTCCGCAAGTATCTCCATTAGCAAATTGTGAGCATGTGGCGTCGCTTCTATGCCGGCATAAGCGAACAGCGGATACACCTGTTCAAACGCCGTCTGCCCCACGCCGATGCCGCAAAACCATACACGGCTAAGCATATCGCTGACACCGCGCCAGGTGAAAACGCGGAAATAGGTTGATGAATCGTTCATATTGCCGATGCTCAGCAGTCGGTCTACGACCGAGCCCGGCATCAGCGCCCCAGCCAGCGGCATACAAAGCCCTCCGGCCAGCAGCACCGCCAGCGAGCGGTAGCTGAATATCAGATAGAACATCACCACCGACACTATCACGCCAAGCCATGCGCCTCTGGACCATGTCCAAACAAGGCAAAGCACCGTCAACACCAACGATAGCGCCGACAGCAGGCGTGACCGCCATCCACTGAGATATATCATCAGCACATTAAGCAGCGGGATGAGCATAATGAGATAGCAGCCGAGCACATTGGGGTTGTCGAAGAAGGACGTTGCGCGTCCTTCGATGCTGGCAAACATCTCTGTATCCAGCCAGCCGAGCTCAGCCAGCCCCAGCACGTATTGAAGCACTCCATAGGCCGCCGCAATCACACAGGATACCGCCATCACCTTGATGGCGTGCCGACAATCATCAGGAGTACGCAAAAGATTGACAACGAGATTGAAGGCCTGTATCAGTATAAAATACATAAATGCCGCCTCAAACGACTCGCGCCCGCCGACGGTAAACAGTCCACCGAGCAGCATAAAGCAGCCGAACAGCGTCACAAAAACGCTGATAAGACCGAAGCGCATGGTACGCTTGCCACGCAGATATTTAATAGTATAGCTGACCGCCACCAGCAGCACACCGCCACCCAGCAGCGCCGTCGGATGTGGGAACAGTGATAAAAACGGAAATGTCGCCAAAAGCAGCACTATCCCGACCTCGGGCAGGCTGAGCACCATCGCCGCCACCACCGAGATGGCCATAAACGCCACTATTCTCAGCGGGCTCACGACATATGTGATGCTTCCAAGCAGCATTCCGAACACCAGCGCGAGGCCGTAACGTGTACTTCCAGCATCCTCGCCCGGATACAGCTTATCCTCGGGCAGACGCAGCAGGCGCAGCAATATCGCACGCGACAGCGGCGACTCCCGCAGCACCTGGCACACCGGGACGCTTATAAACAGCATTGGGATGGAGACCATCGCCACGATAAAGCCCACCAGCAGGTTGATATAGCTAACCGCCGTCTCGGTAATGACGTGCCGCAGCAGCGCCGCCAGCATGGTATAAAGCCCAAAGGCCATCGAAAACGTACCATATGTGCGCATGCTGGCGCCCAGCAGCCGTCCGCCGACATGGCTGAGCCTCTCGACTATCAGGCTGTTTTCAAATGCCAGCGCAATACGCCGCCGCAGACGCCGCATTGGCGTTTGCTTGCCGGGATGTACGCCGATCAAGGAGCCGGTCAGGCTCTCGTCAAGCAGCCGCTCGCCACGGGCGTAGCCGGTGAAAAAGCGTCCGAAAAGACCGTGTATAATGTTAAAATACAGCCACGCAGCCGCCGTGCGGAAGGCAAAGACTATCACGCTGGTCTTGACCGTTTCCGAAAAGCGCTCGCGTCGCTTATAGCCCTTTGTCAATCAGCTCCCTCCCTTCTTGTCGAGCAGATCCGGCCGCTTGGCCGCTGTCAGCTCGACGGCGGTCTCATGCCGCCATTTATCGATATTGGCGTGATGCCCCGAGATCAGCACGTCCGGGACAGTGACGCCGTGAAATTCATATGGCCGGGTGTACTGAGGATACTCCAGCAGGCCATCCGTCAAGCTCTCGTCGCGAAAGCAGGCGTCGTCCGCCAGCACACCGGGACACAGCCTCGCCACGCAGTCGACCAGTATGCAGGCAGGTATCTCACCGCCCGTCAGCACATAGTCGCCGATGGAGATATCCTCATCGACTATCTCGTCCAGCACGCGCTGGTCGATGCCCTCGTAGTGCCCGCAAAGTATTATGAGCCGATCATAGTCGGCTGCCAGCTGTGCGGCACGCTGCTGCGTCAGCACCCGCCCCTTGGGCGACATATATATAACATGCCTGCGCTCGTCTTGCCGCACCGGCTCGGCCGCCAGCACTGCCTCATAGCAGTCGTAGACCGGCGGCGCCATCATGAGCATGCCCATCCCGCCGCCGTAGGGCGTGTCGTCCACACGGTGGTGCTTGTCCTGACTATAATCGCGTATGTTGTAGGTATTGACGGAAATATGCCCGGCGCGCCGCGCGCGGCCGATTATGCTCTCGCTCAGCACGGTATCCACCAGCTGCGGGAACAGCGTCATAATATCAAATCTCATATATCCTCAAGCATGCCCGCTATCGGACGGACATATATCCCCCGGTCCAGATCGATGCCCGTGACAAATTCCTCCACTGCCGGCATCATGCGCGAGCCCTGCGGCGTGTCGATCACATAAATATCCGACGCGCCGTTGTTGATGACATCGGTCAGCGTGCCTAGCTGCTCGCCGCTGTCGGCGTGTATTATGGGCAGACCGATAAGATCAGCGATAAAGTGATCGCCCTCACCGAGGCTGACGTCCTCACGGTGCAAATACATCACCGTGCCGACCAACGACTGTGCCGTGTCCATGTCGTCGATACCCTCCAGCCACGCCAGCACAAAGCTCTTGCTGACCGACGCGCGGCGGACCCTCAGCTCGCGCCAGCCGTCGCCGTCGCGCATGCACATGCGGTCAAGCCGCGCCACGACCTCGGGGCTGTCCGCCCAGCATTCCAGCTTAACGGCGCCATCGCAGCCATGGGTATTTATTATCTTGCCACATTCAAGGTATGCCTGACGCATTAAGAAAACACTCCCTCTTATACTTATTCATTATTTATTGTACCATATTATTGATGCTTTTGCAACGATATATTCTGATTTTTTCTCGGATTGGTCATAAAATGAAAAAGCAGCGGCCTTTTTTTGCAAATTCTATTGAAATTTTTATCGGTTCGGGTTATAATATAGGCACAAAGTAATTATCGGAGGAAAAACATGCTTAACGTTTTTGCACTGACAGCAACTGATGCTACCGGCAGCACGACCGGCTCGTGGATAATGACGATCGGTATGATCGTGGTCCTGTTTGTGGTCTTCTATTTCTTCGGGATCCGTCCGCAGAAGAAGCAGGAGAAGGAGGTTGCCGCTATGCGCAATTCCCTTCAGGTTGGCGACGAGATCACGACCATCGGCGGCATCATCGGCAAGGTGATCAGCATCAAGGAAGAGACTGTAATGATCGAGACCGGACACGACCGCACCAAGATCCGCATACTCAAGAGTGCCGTGCGCTCCATCGACGTTCACGCTGAGGACGCTCAATAAGGTCAGGACATAAAGCACGCCCCCGTTGAATATGATGTAGCGAACATCATTTCACGGAGGCGTGCTTTTCACTATGTCAAATAAAAAACGCAATCGGCGTCGTGCGCGGCGACCGAGCAAAATGTCTCCCCTCCGCGGCATCGCCATTGGGGTGGCCGTGTCGATCGGATCGGCGCTGCTGCTTGCACTGCTGTTCGCCGCTATCATCGGCTCGACCGCCGATCCCGCCCGTCTGACAACACCGGCTGCACTGGCCGCGCTCTACATTGCCTGCTTCGCGGGCTCGCTGTGCGCGACGCAGCTTTGCGGCGGATATCGCCCGGCCGGGCTTATCTGCGGCGGCATGATCTGGCTGGGGCTGCTGCTGGTGTCGCTGGCCGTGCCCGGCGGAACGGATTGGGGCTCAGTCGGTCTGCACTCGCTGTGCACGGTCTTTTCGGCGGCAGGTACGCTGCCACGAGCGCGATAAAGCACTCATATATACCCGACATAGCAGCTGTATAAGCAAATGACTCCGGAACATGACGCTGTCCGGAGTCATTTTTTTAGTCGAAGCTGATCGGGGTCGTCGGGATACCGACGCGGGGCGAGGCCATGTAGTCGGCCACCTCCTCGCGCCAACGCAGATAATGCGCGGTCTTTTTGTGTGCGGCCGCCGCCTCAGCATCGGCATAGACCTCATAGAGGAAGAATTTTGTCGGATCCTCGTTGCTCTGAAGCACGTCAAAGCGCACATTTCCGGGCTCAAGACGGGAATTTTCATGATTGTAGACGCTGATGGCCTTAAAGGCCTCGACGCATTCGGGGCGCACGTCCACGGTGACTATGGTTGCAAGCATTGCTTTGCCTCCTTTGACTGATCTCGGTGACATTATATCACACCTCCCGCGACTTGTCAACCTCCCGCCGGCTCACGCGCCAGGCGGCGCAGATACGGTATTATCATGGCCACTGCGACCAAAAGCGCCATCATATCAGCCAGTGGCGTCGCCCACGCCACGCCGTTCAGCTCAAGCAGGTGGTCAAGCAGTAGCATAAGGGGGATGTCGAGTCCGCCCTTGCGCAGCAGCGACAGTATCAGCGGCTGCACCCGCTTGCCGGTTGCCTGAAACACCGTCAGGACAAGGAAATTCAGCGCCGTCGTCGGGCAGGCGAGGCATACGATGCGCAAAAACGCGCGTCCAAAGCGCACGGTTTCGGCATCATCGATAAAGCAGCGCGTGATCGGCGTCGCGGCGAAGAACATCAGCGCCATACCCACCACAGCGACTATCAGACTGAAAAGCGCCAGCACGCGGATGGCGGACAGCATCCTGCGGCGGTTGCCAGCGCTGAAATTGAAGCCGATCAGCGGCAGAGTGCCCTGCGTCATGCCCTGCGCGATAGCAAAGGCCAGCATATCTATCTTTTTTGCGATGCCCATGCCGGCAACCGCCTCGTTGGAATAGCCGGAGATAATGTTGTTGAGCACGGTGTTTGAAAGTGTACTCATCAGCGTCATAACAAAGCTGGGCAGCCCGACCGTCAGCACTTCCGCCGGTATGCCGTGACGGAGCGTGAAGCAGCGCGGCGACAGCGTTACGGTGCTGGTCTTACGTATTCTAATAATAAAGAAAACAAAATACAGCGTCGCGGCACAGTTGGAGAGCATGGTGGCAATGGCCGCGCCGGTAATGTTCATCTTAAAGCCGAAAATGAATATCGGGTCGAGCACTATGTTGAGTATTCCACCCATGGCCACGCCAAAGCTTGCCCTGCCCGAGTACCCCTCGGCGCGAACCAGATGCGCCAGTGCGGCGCTGAGCACCGTCGGCAGTGCGCCGACGCCGACCGTCCAAAATATATATGACGCGCAAAAATCGTATGTATCCGCGTCCGTGCCGATAACGGGCAAAAGATAGCGCAAAAGCGCCGTCACCGCTGCTCCATAGCACAGCGCGACGCCCGCCGCCGACCATATGCAAAAGGCGGAGCAGCGCCGCGCCCGCTCGCGCTCGCCGGCGCCCAGGCAGCGCGAGATCATGCTCGCCCCGCCGATACCGAACAGGTTTGCAAACGCCGTCAGCAGCATAAAGACCGGCATGGCCAGCGTGGCCGCCGCCACCTGATCCGAGTCGTTCAGCTGACCGATAAAAAATGTGTCGGCCATGTTGTAAACAACGGTTATCAGCTGTGTTATCCCCAATTAGTGGGAACAATCACGCTCAATGGCAGGCGGCGGTGTCA
>CAYXBY010000047.1:0-12167 GCA_964463325.1 uncultured Lachnospiraceae bacterium
CTGTTAAAAGTTTTGGGGGTGCAGGGGACTTTTTCAAAAGTCCCCTGCCGGGGGCCCGGGGCAGAGCCCTGCAGTACTTTATTTTGTATTTTCCAGAGCGTAGGACGAAGCTTACCTCGTTCTTCCCCACTCTGCCGTCCAACTGCGAAATGGGGAAATCAAGCCCATTGATGTTGACGGTGCGCCGGTTCTCTTTTAGCGTTACATCTGCTTCCACGCCGTCGGGAATGGTAAATTCATATTCAACGCAATCGCCCACACGACACCATGCGCTCTCAATGCGCCCGCGAATGCTGTCGTAAGTGGCACGAACACAATTGATGCGGCGCTGTCCCTCGGGTAGCACGGTGCGCATATCCGGCCGCGGCGCCAAACGAACTCGCTCGAAGCCGGGATGCTCATCCTCAGGCGCGATGCCCGCCATGCTGGAAAACATCCACTCAGCCACGGCACCGTAAGCGTAATGGTTGAATGAGTTCATGCCGACATCACCAAAACCGCGCTCCAGCGTGTACGAATTCCAACGCTCCCATATTGTCGTTGCTCCCTGCTCAACGCTGTATAGCCAAGACGGATCCGCCGTTTGAAGCAAAAGCGAATAGCACAGCTCGTCAAGCCCGACCTCGGCAAGCGTCTGATTAAGAATACCGGTTCCGACAAAGCCTGTCGACAGCGTGTATCTATTATCGATTATCTTTTGCTCGAGCAGATGTATCACCTCGTCACGCATTCCATCCGGCACCATACCGAACTTGAGCGCCAGCAGGTATGCTGTTTGTGTCGTCTGTGTCAGGCGGCCGTCAACGATATATTGCTCCGCAAAATGCGCCTTGATACTCGCTTCCAACCGGCGGTAATACTCGGCGCGGTCGGCTCGACCAACTATTTCGGAGAAGCGCACCATCAGCTGCGCATCGCAGGCGTAGTAGCAAACGGCAATGTAGCGCTTGTCGGTGACGTCGTAGTTGAGCCAGTCGCCATAGGCCGTATTGGGGCCGTTAAGACCAAACTGCTCAAGATAGCTCATGTACTGCTCCATGGAGTCATAATGCTCCGCGACTGTGTCGGCATCGCGATACATCAACCATATGCGATACGGCACTATCAGCCCTGCGTCACCCCATGCCGCATTACCGTTGTGACTGCCCGTGAAAACGCGCGGGATAACATCACAATATGCGCCGCCCTCGCCGATCTGTGAATCGCGCGCGTCGCCCAGCCACTTCTTCATAAATGAATCGATATCACAGAAATAACTCGCCGCACCGCAGAATATCTGTGTGTCGCCCGTCCAGCCCAACCGCTCGTCGCGCTGCGGACAGTCAGTGGGCACGGACAGATAGTTGCCGCGCAATCCCCACATAATATTGGATATCAGCTGATTCACCGCCGGATGATCCGTCTCAATGGTGCCAGTGGCCTTGATATCCGACATCAAGACTCTGCCTTGAACCGAGATGATTTCAATGTCTCGGTCGGCATGAAGCTCGAAATAGCGAAAGCCGTAAAAGGTGTGCAGCGGCTCAAAGTGCTCTTCACCATCGCCCGATGCCACGTATGTATAACGTGCGAGCGCTGAGCGGTAATTTTTGATGTACATACTCCCCTCAGGGCCGTCATTTCCGCGCGACTCCAGCCCCGAATCGTTTAGCAGCTCGGCAAAAAGGCCGCGGATCTCAGTTCCACGCTCTGCCTTAACACATATCTCGGGACGCCCGACAATATTTTGCCCGAAGTCAAGTATCACGCTATGCCCTGACTTGAGCGTCATGCGCTCGCATCCGGTTGAAACACTGCGTGATACGACGGCTATCTCACCGTAATCGCTGCCGTTGTCGGTCGCACCGGCATACACAACAGCACTGATCGGCACCTGCGTCAGCTGCTCCTGGCGGCGGATCGGACGACCAACCGCTGGAACGACGCTGCATGTCACATCAGACGCCTCTACGGCATCGACCCAGTCATATTTGCCCGGATCAAGCGCCGGGGAGACCACCCTTGCGTCAAAATATTCGCCATCCCATATGTCTGCGAAGCGAACCTGCCCACCAATGGACGTTTTCCAGCCATCACCAATCAACTCACTGACGCCGTCCTCATAAAAGATCTCGATCTCACCGCAAAACGCTGCTGGCTTGAAGCCGTATACACCAAAAGAAATACGCCCGCTCCACCAGCCCGACGAAACCTCTGCAACTACGCTGTTTTGGCCCCCACACATGGCGGTGATGTCGTATTCGTACTCAAAAACGCGGCTGCGATAGTCCGTCCAGGTTGGCTTAAGCTCGTCAAATTCGCGATTATCTGCCCCGCCACCAACACGCCTACCGTTGAGGTACAGCTCAAAGATTCCAAGTGCCGTCGCACGCAGAATAACACGCGACACCGGCTTTTTCAGCGCAAACGGGCGCCAAAACAGCGTCAGTCCGTCACCCGGCGCGATGTCAAGCTCGCGAGAATTAAATACATGGCTGCCCCAGGGATTTTTATGGGACGCCTTGATGTCATTTGGATTCGATATAAAAACAGCCTTTTTCATATATTGCCATTCCTTTCGGATTAGTTAGAAGTTCCGATAGAATTTTAACACACAGTGCCGATTATTTCAATAGATTTTGCCATTTTTTCTTGCAGTTCGCGCAATTTTGTGATAAAATTATAGCATCAACAGAAAAGGAGTGTAAAGCATGAAGCAAAGCAGCCCCTCTTCCGACATCCGGAAACAGCTGACGCCCATGGACATTCCCACGCTGCTACCATCGCGCCCGGAGCGCTCGAGCAAGGCCGACTTCGGACGTGTCGTCGCAGTGTGCGGTAGCCGCGGAATGAGCGGCGCGGCTTATCTTGCGGCGCTTGCCGCTTATCGCGTCGGCTGCGGCATAGTTGAGCTTGTCACGCCCGAGGAAAACCGCACGATCCTTCAAGCGCTTCTTCCCGAGGCGATAGTGACCTGCTACAGCAGCACTACGCTCGAGCCGTCAGTCATAGCAGACGCCGTCGCGCGCGCCGACACAGTCGTCATCGGCTGCGGACTCGGCACAGACGCTGTCGCGCGCAAGGTATTAAAAACGGCGCTGTCTGCGCTGGACTGCCCTGCCGTGCTCGACGCCGACGCATTGAATATTTTGTCCGTCAGTCCTGCGATGTGGGAGCGTATCCCGCGTGGCACAGTCATAACGCCACACCCCGGAGAGGCATCGCGCCTGAGTGGTCTTACGATCGAGCAGGTACTCGCAGCAACGGATACGGTCGCCCGTGATATGGCGAGATCCCATGATGTGATCTGCGTTCTCAAGGATCACAAATCAATAATTACAGACGGAATTACTACCTATATTAACGATTTCGGGAACAGCGGAATGGCGACCGCCGGTTCCGGCGACGTTTTGGCCGGCATAATTGCAGGGCTGCTGTCCACCGCATTCAAAAATGCTCCGCCACCACATGACAGGTTGAAAATTACGGCTCTCGGAGTACTTCTGCATTCGCTCGCCGGGGATGCGGCCGCTCAAAAGCTAACGGAGTATTCGGTCATGGCCGGTGATATCATAGCTGAGCTTCCAAACGTACTGAAGCACGCACTGAAAAACAACTAAAGCAAAAGGGTCTACCTTCGGGTAGACCCTTTTTGTCATATGCTTTAATACTTGTTTTCACGCAAAAAACCGAGCACTGCCTCATTATATTCTTCCGAGCACCTTGCCGCAATAAAATGATCCCCCGCGAGCACGCGCAGCTGTGCGCCCGGTATCGAGTCTGCAATGAGCTGTGAATGTGACTGCTTTATCATATCTCTATCGCCAACTATGACCAAAGTCGGCGCCGAAATATGTGAAAGCTCTGAGACC
Source organism: uncultured Lachnospiraceae bacterium (assembly GCA_964463325.1). Lineage (GTDB taxonomy): Bacteria > Bacillota > Clostridia > Oscillospirales > CAG-272 > UMGS1002. The sequence goes on from CAYXBY010000047.1 coordinate 3,852, forward strand.
GGTATGTTAGGATCGTTGACCATCAACCCCATCAGTTCCCAGCGTGCATGTGCTTTGGCGCTGAAGTGTGAAAATATGCATGTCAGCCGATATCCTATCTCTATCGGCAACTGCTCGCCAAGTCGAACTCCGGACGGTGCCAAATTAGCACCGTTCAGCACCAGACAATGCACCATTTCCGGGTATTTCAGTGCAAAACACAGCGCGATATTGCCGCCATCCGAAAAGCCGAGTATATTCGCACGGGTTATCCCTTGCTCGGCCATGAACTCGTGCAGATCTTCAGCAAACTGTCGTATCGTAAACGGCGCCGTGCCGCGCGGAGACCGACCGTGCCCGCGCGTGTCGACCGCAATAACGCGGTAATGCTTTGAAAACGGCTCAAACTGCGCCTTGAAATAGTCCAACGACTCACCGTTGCCATGCAGCAATATCAGCGGGAAGCCATCGCCGCGCTGCTCAAAAAACAAAGAAATATCACTCATTATTTGTCCTTATTGCTTTCAATCAGGCTCACAACAGAGATCAGAACAGCGTACATCACGCCGGCCACGCCCCAAACGATGCCAATATATTGATTGTCGAGCCACCCCATCATGGGAGACACCACAAGGAATACTGCCGTCACAGTGAGCCAATATATCGCGCTTATAGCGCCTTTTTTACTTTTTTGTGACTTGCTCTGGCGCGTAAAATCGCCTTCCTCCAGCAGCCGCTGGTACGAACCCATTATCGTCCCGCCCCACACGAAAGCGATTCCGCCAAGCCCCACCGCCAGCAGCAGGAAGCAAACGCAGACAATACACATCATATCCGACGCTTCGACGCAACCGGCAACGATAAGTGGCATCACCGACAATATGCAGATAACCGTGCCAAATATGTTAAGGCTCGTATATGTGCGTTCAAAGGCGCGCTTGCGCTCACTGGCCATACCGTGAACGCCGTACTCGGTCTCAAACGGCAGCTTCTCGAGAAATTCGTAATCATGCACACGTGCGCCGCAGCTGATAAATATAGCGACCGCCGCCGCGACCAAGGCCAGTAGCACACCCATGCCTATCCCGGCTGCCGCGCCCTCGCTGATGCCAAGCTCAGTCAGCTCGCAGAGCCCCGCCAGCAATATCAACACCATCGGCGAAACTATACACATAAATGTAGCTATCGCCATGCGCGGCGCATTTTTGTGCGCACGCTCAAGGTAGTCGGATGCCTCGCCCATTGTAACGCGGCGCACTCCCGGCTCCGCGTCGACCTCGACAGCATCCGGCATATCCTCAAGCTCATCCTTGAGCAGATAGTCCGTCGTGACGCCGAACAGTCGGCTCATCTGAAGCAATCGCTCCATATCCGGGATGGACTGCGCACCCTCCCATTTGGATACCGACTGCCGGCTAACGCCCAGCTGCTCCGCCAGTTCCTCCTGAGACCATCCCGCTCTCTTGCGAAGAAGAATTATTTTATCAGCTAATATCATAAAGCACCTCCGACCACAAATGGCCACCAATCATATTTCAGCCGGCTCGCGCCGCTCTGATGGCTGTATCATACCACTTTTCGCGGTTGCAGGCAAGAAAGTCGGCTGTATAATGTGTCAACCGACGGTTGCGCGGGCTGATTTTGGTCAACGATCGGCCATTTCAGCCGTCTTGACTCAAGTCGGGATGTCGACTCTGTATCACGGCGCTCTCAGTGCTCCCCAACTCCGCTGGCCGCACCGAAGCGATATCCGCCTTGCCGGACTGTATCACATGCACCGTTCCTTGGAACATCTCCCCCAGCCGCTGCGCTATCTCATCGTCGCTGAACGAGCATGCACCGGTGGCGCAAAGCACACAGAGCCCATAGGTATACATCCACATTTGGCCAAACATGTGCTCTGCCTGCTCGGGTGTCGCACTGTAGTCACGCATTATTATGCTTATGTCGCGGTTCTTGCCGAATGGGAGCGAGTTCACCATCTCATCAAAGCTCCAGACGTTGTCGCCGTCACTCATGAACAACAGCTTGAACAGCTGCGGTTCCTCACGTGCAAAGCTAACCCACTGCATGCCGCGCATTTTATAAGCGGGGTTGTAGCGGTCGGCCACGCTCATATATTCGTCAAAGCATTCCCACGCACGCTGGCGCAGCGCTCGATTCAACTCATCCATATCACCGAAAACCGAAAAAATGGGGCAAACCGAGCAGCCGATACGCTCACCCAGCGCGCGGGACGTCACTGCCGCGGCGCCCTTTTCACGCGTCAGCTCGAGCGCGGCCTTGAGTATCTCTTCTCTTGTATATTTCGCTTTTGGGGGCATTTTTGTATATCTCCTGACTGCGGCACGGCGCCGCACGAATTATCTTTTTACTATTTTATCACAAGATGCATCAAATTTCAATAGCCCGGGCACATTTTATATAGCACCTGCATTATTTATACAGCTTAAGTGTCTCGTTGTAGCTGCGCACCAGGTCGCGGAGCAGCTCAAACTGCGTAAAATCGGCCGGATAGGCGATGTTTATCTCACGCATCATACTGAGATTTTCAACCGGCAGCGTTACTATCTTACCCTTTTTGAGCTCGTCCAAGCAAACACTACGCGCAAGTATGGAGACGCCGAAATCGCGCCGTATGAGATCCTTGATGGTGGCAATATTGTCGACCTCGAGTATCACGTTGAAATCGTTAATGCTCATATTATTGCTCTCAAGATGAGCCATAAAAAGATTACGCGTTCCCGAATTTGGCAGACGCAGTATCATGCGCTCTTTTTTTAGCTCATTGAGTGTAACCATGCTTTTTTTAGCAAAGGGGTGATCCGGAGACACCGCCAACACGAGATAATCAGTATCCATCAGCAGGTAGCGTATGCCTGGGTCACGGCTGCGCCCCTCGACAATGGCGAGATCTATTTCGTAGGTTTTAAGAAGTGTATAAAGATTGCTTATACTGTCTGTAATCATTTTAATGTTTGAGCGCGGATTCTTGGCACAATAATTGGCCAGTGCCTCGGCAATGGGATTGCTCTCGGCGGTGTGCGTGACGCCTATAGTAAGATGCGTGGTGAAGCTGGTGCCGTCGCTTATGTCCTTAACAAGGCCAGTATATATGCCCACCAGCTTTTTGGCGCATTTTATTACCTCATCGCCCTGTTTTGTCAATACCAGCTTGCCTTTTCCTCGTTCAAAGATGGTCACGCCAAGCTCGTTCTCAAGCGCCCTTATGTGCTGTCTTACCGCCGGCTGAGTTATGTTGAGCTGATTGGCTGCCGCAACGAAGCTTCCGCATTCGTTGACCTTCAACAGCGTATATACCTTATTATCCAGCATGCTTCCTCCTATATAAGCTTTTATTATCGATGTAGATGTATTAATAATTTGACTTTATCGATGTGTTCGCGTACAATTATAACTGTTGGAGCGCGAAATGTCAAGTGCAACTTTCGCGCCACTGCATAAATTCTGTAGAAAGGAGCTTTTCTGTGCAAGAAAGAAGTTCAACGCTATGGATGAAAAGAACAAACTGCTGCTGCACACGGAGAATTTCGCCATGCAGAACGCATTAGGCTTTTATTCAAATCGCCGCTTCGAACAGGACGACACTTACGAGTACTACCATATCCCCGTCGAGCCACCGCGTACCGATAAGGATGCCTCGACATCCCCACCAGCAGATAAAAAGCCACCGGGGAAGAAAAACAATGCTTGAAAATGTAAGATACGATCAAAGGTACGATTCCCTGCTCGTGGTCTACCGTTTCGGCAGCTACACCCGCGCCGCCGGCAGCCTGGCACTGACGCCCTCGGCTGTGTCACAGCAGATACACTCCGTTGAGCGAGAGCTTGGAACAACGCTGTTTGTACGTCGAAAAAACAGGCTGGCTCCGACAGCGGAATGTGAGCTCGTAGTCAAAAATGTGCAGCGGATACGTGCGCTGTGCCGCCAAATGTCGGACGGCCTCGACCTATCGCGCCGACACATCGATCGACTGTGCATCGGAGTGACGCCAAGCGCCGAAAACTATGCGCTGTCCGGCGTCCTGCTATCACCGACCGACACAGATCCGCCGCTCCAGCTCAAGATCACATCCGGCTCGGCTGACGAGCTGTGCAGCCGGCTGCACAATCACGAGATAGATCTGGCAGTCATCGAGGGGCCCTGCAACACTGACGGATTCGTCAGCGTGCTTATGGACACCGATCACCTGACAGTGGCCGTACCACCCGCCGGCCGTTTTGCGGGTGACGGCATGATAACCGTCCGTCAGCTACTCTCCGAGCGGCTGATATTAAAGCCGCAAAGCTCCGGCACACGTGTGCTTTTTGAGTCCAGCCTCAAGAGTGCCGGCATCCCGATCGACCGACTAAACATCATCATGGAGCTCGACGGCATCGACACCATCATCCGCCTGGTCAACAGCGGCTACGGGCTGTCAGTGCTGTCAAACAATGCCTGCCGTGAATACGTTCAACGCGGCGATATCGCCGTCGTTAATCTTGAAGGCATCAGCATGTGTCGAACCGTTCGCATGCTGTACAGACCCGGTGACGACATGCAAAGCATAGTTAAAACGATTCAACTTTATTACAACAGCCCCGCCGAGACGGGAGCATCCAAGGAGGATCACGACGTAAAATGAACCAGCGTGAAAGAGAAAAATATTTATTTGAAGAAAGCTCCGTGATGAAGGCCATCATCAGCCTTGCACTGCCCTCCATCATGGGGCAGATAATATTGGTCATTTACAACATGGCCGACACCTTCTTTGTCAGCCTGACTCGCAGCGACGAAATGATCACCGCCGTAACCGTCTGTATGCCGGCGTTCATGTTTTTGTCGGCAATATCCAATCTGTTCGGCGTTGGCGGTGCCAGCGTGATATCACGGCTGATGGGCGCCCGCCAGCGTGAGCAGGCCAAGCACGCGTCCGCATTCGCCATTTGGGGCTGCATAGCAGTTTCAACGGTCTATGCGTTGGGGGTGTACATATTCATGGACGGCTTTGTAGATCTGCTGGGCGGAAAGGCGGACGACGTTCACGAATTTTCCTGCCAATACATGCTGGTGGCAGTCGTCATCGGCAGTGTCGTGACAGCGCTCAACACGCTGCTCTCTCACCTCATCCGCGCTGAGGGACGTTCAATGCAAGCCAGCCTCGGCATAATAATCGGCGGTGTGCTTAACATCGCGCTTGACCCGCTTTTTATGTTTGTAATACTCGAACCCGGCAACGAGGTGCTCGGCGCCGCGCTCGCTACTATGATTTCAAATCTGTTCGCGTTAGTCTACTTCATCGTCTACATCGTCATAAAGCACCGTGAGATGGTGCTCTCCCCCCGCCCGACCGCCGATATGTTCAAGCATCGCATCCCGCTCGACGTTATCAGCATTGGCCTCCCCGCCTGCTTGATGACACTATGTGAAAACATCTCGTACGCTGTGCTCGATAACCTCATGAGCGCCTTTAGCACGGCTGCTCAGGCCGGTATCGGCGTTGCAAAAAAGGTCAATATGCTGGCGCACTCCATCGTTCGCGGCATGGCGCAGGGAGTTCTGCCGCTGATCGGCTACAATTTTGCATCCGGCAATCGTCGCCGCATGCGCCACACTGTTTATCTGTCGGCAACCATGTCGATAATCATCTCGGTCGCATGCATGGCGGTGTCCTTTATCTTCTCGCACCAGCTGGTCGACCTGTTTCTTGAGGCCGGCGGAGATTCGCACGGCTACGGCTCTGTCTTCTTGAGAATATTGTGTGTGGGTGCTCCCTTCTCAGCCTGGGCTTATACCGTCATCTCCTTCTTCCAGGCCACTGGGCACATGACCAAATCGCTTGTGCTGGCGCTGCTGCGCAAGGGCATTTTGGACATTCCGCTGATGTTCGTGCTCAATGCCCTCTACCCCATTTATGGCATTGTCTGCGCAACACCGGCAGCCGATATCATCTGCTGCATCACCGCGGTCGTGCTGTTCATACTATTTATGAAAAAGCATGGTCATGATAATACAGACTCCACTGTTGTTAAAGAGCAGGATGAGCCCGTTCAGATAAGGTAATAACGTAAAAATCGCCCGCAGGGCTTGACAATTTCAATGTGCTGTGATAGTATTTAAAGAAAATAAATCAAGCATGGGGGCGAGGCCATGAAAAGCAAGGATAAGCAGACCGTCATCGAGGCGACACGCGAGCTCGGTGAAAATGTTGAGAAGAAATCGCGGGCATTCTGGACAGATTTCAAAAAATTTGCCGCCAAGGGCAACATAATCGACCTGGCGATTGCAGTCGTCATAGGCACGGCCTTCAACAAGATAGTCAGCAGTCTTGTTTCGTGCATCATAACTCCACTCACCAGCATGCTGCTTCCGACTGGCGATCTGGCTTCCCTCAAATGGGTGCTCAAGCCGGCCATCGAGGCCAACGAGGAAGCTGGGATCGAGGCGGTCGCCGAGGTCTCCGTCACTTACGGGACGTTTCTCCAAAGCGCGATAGATTTCTTCGTAATAGCACTGACAATGTTCGTGGTTCTGAAGATATATATGAAGCTCAAGGAGGCCTTCCGCAGCCGCGAAAAAGCCGAGGCCGAAAAACGAGCAAAGGAGGTCGTCGAGCGAAAAAAAGCCGAGACCGAAGCCGCTGCTGCGGCCGAGCAGGCGCGCCAGGAAAAGGTTCGCAACGACTTTTTAGAGGATGTTTCAATTCAAGCCGACACTCTGACCGAGGTGCGCGACATACTGCTGAGGCTTGAGCAATCACTTGCAACAAAAAGAGATGACGCTTAAGCGGCATAATCAGTTAAAAATTATATCGATTTTTCATCCTCGGTTATTGACTAATGAGTTCAAACATAGTATAATAATGTGAGGCGGCTCAGGCCGTCAATAAACATTGGGAGCATTACATATGAAACAGCTTATTCAAGCAATCGACGATCTGCCATTGATCGTTAAGATTATTTTCAGCCTGCCCTGCATAGCTATCATCTGGAGTATTTACAGACTGTGCCGCAGCATCGAGGCTAAGAATGTTCTCGGCATCGTACTTGCGCTGGTGCTGATCTTTGCCGGCCCTACATTCTTTTGGATTATCGATATCATCTGCGTCCTGCTGAACGGCAAGATCTGGTGGCTGGACTAAAATCAAAGAAATCAATGTAACCCACAGAAAGGTTAAACCCCGACAGGCTTTTAAAGTCTGTCGGGGTTTGCTTTTGGCTTTTGGCATCCCGCAGCGTGCTGCGGGATGATTATATTTTATTCAAGCTCAAACGCGCCGGTGTAGAGCTGGTAGTAGGTTCCCTTCTCAGCGATCAGCTTGTCATGGCTGCCGCGCTCGATTATACGACCGTGGTCAAGCACCATGATGACATCCGAATTTTTGACCGTTGACAGGCGGTGCGCAATGACGAACACCGTTCTGCCCTCCATCAGCTTATCCATGCCGCGCGAGACTATCGCCTCGGTACGCGTGTCGATCGACGAGGTGGCCTCGTCAAGTATCATGACCGGCGGGTCAGCTACGGCTGCACGCGCGATGGCGATCAACTGGCGCTGACCCTGCGAGAGGTTGGCGCCGTTGTTGGTCAGCTCGGTGTCGTAGCCGCTGGGCAGACGGGTAATGAAATCGTCCGCGCCGGCCAGCTTAGCTGCCTCTATACACTCCTCATCGGTCGCATCGAGACGGCCGTAGCGGATATTGTCCATGACGCTGCCGGTAAACAGGTTGGTATCCTGCAGCACTATGCCCAGCGAGCGGCGCAGATCGGATTTTTTGATCTTGTTGATATTAATGCCGTCGTAGCGTATCTTGCCGTCGGCAATGTCGTAAAAGCGATTGATGAGGTTGGTGATGGTCGTCTTGCCGGCGCCCGTCGCGCCGACGAAGGCCACCTTCTGACCCGGCTCAGCATAGACCGAGACGTCATGCAGCACGTCCTTGCCCTCTTCATAGCCGAAATCAACCTCCACCATACGCACGTCGCCCTCAAGCGGCGTATACGTCAAGCTGCCGTCACCGTGCGGGTGCTTCCACGCCCACTGACCGGTGTGCTCTGCCGTCTCAACGATGTTGCCGTTTTCATCTCTGCGGCAGTTGACCAGCGTAACATAGCCGTCGTCCGTCTCGGGCTGCTCATCCATCAGGCCAAAGACACGCTCAGCGCCCGCCATAGCCATGATGATGGAGTTGACCTGCTGGGACACCTGGTTGACACTGCCCGTAAACTGCTTGGTCATATTAAGGAAAGGCACGATGATATCGATGGAGAATCCCAGTCCCATAAAGCCGCCCGCCGTCACAAGGCCGCGGAAGCTGATGTTGGGCATTCCCGACA
>CAYXBY010000048.1:0-11989 GCA_964463325.1 uncultured Lachnospiraceae bacterium
ACAACTGGATGGATCCCAAGGAGTGCTACGAAAAGCTGTCCAAGCTCTTTCGCGGCTCAATGAAGGGACGTACCATGTACGTTATTCCCTACTCCATGAGTATCGTGGGCTCGCCCTTTGCCAAGTACGGCATCGAGCTGACCGACTCTATCTACGTCGTGCTCAACATGCTCATTATGACACGGGTCGGCACCTCTGTGCTTGAGGCACTGGGTGACTCCCCTGACTATATCAAGGGTCTGCACGCCAAGGCTCAGCTTGACGAGGAAAACCGCTATATCTGCCACTTCCCCGAGGACAATACTATCTGGTCTGTCAACTCCGGCTACGGCGGAAACGTACTGCTGGGCAAGAAGTGCTTCGCGCTCCGCATCGCCTCCTACCTCGGCCGCAAGGAGAACTGGATGGCTGAGCACATGCTCATACTGGGCATAGAGTCCCCCGAAGGCGAGACCAAGTACATCTGCGCCGCCTTCCCCTCTGCCTGCGGTAAGACCAACCTCGCCATGCTCATCCCGCCCGAGTATTACGCAAAGAAGGGCTACAAGGTTTGGTGCGTCGGCGATGACATCTCCTGGCTGCGCGTCGGTGAAGACGGCAGACTGTGGGCTGTCAACCCCGAGAACGGCTTCTTCGGCGTTGCCCCCGGCACCAATGAAAAGTCCAACCCCAATGCACTGCACACCTGTATGAAGGATACTATCTTCACCAACGTCTGCCACAACCTCGACGACAACACCGTTTGGTGGGAGGGTCTGGACAACGATCCGCCTCACAACGCTGAGAACTGGCGCGGTGAAAAGTGGGATTACACCAAGTACGACAAAAACAATAAGGTACAGACCGCCGGTGCACATCCCAACTCCCGTTTTACTGCCAAAGCTGTCAACTGTCCCTGCCTGTCCTCCGAGTTCAACAACCCGCAGGGCGTGCCGATCTCGGCTATCGTGTTCGGCGGCAGACGCGCCAAGACCGCTCCGCTGGTATACCAGTCCACCAGCTGGCAGAACGGTACGTTTGTCGGCTCCATCATGGCCTCTGAGACCACGGCTGCCGCTGCCGGCGCTGTCGGCGTAGTACGCCGCGACCCCATGGCAATGCGTCCCTTCGTCGGCTATGACATGGGCGACTACTGGGCACACTGGCTCAAGATGGGTACGCTCATTCCTCACGCGCCTAAGATCTTCCACGTCAACTGGTTCCGCACCGATGACGCCGGCAACTTCATTTGGCCCGGCTTTGGCGACAACATGAGAGTGCTTATGTGGATCTTAGCTCGCTGCGAAGACAAGGTTGGCGCTGACATCACGCCTATAGGCTATATTCCTCACGCCGAGGACATCTGCATCGAAGGTCTCAAGGACGTGACGCTCGACACCATCCGCGAGCTGCTCAACGTCGACACCGAGAGCTGGCTGGCTGATATCAAGAACATCCGCGAGTTCTATGCGCAGGTAGGCGACAGAGTTCCCACCGCGCTGTACGACGAGCTGGATGCTCTCGAAGCAAGACTTTCTAAGTAAAATATAACAGATTGGCCGTCTCAAATGTGAAGAAACACATTTGAGACGGCCATATTTTTTATATTTGTGATGCAATAAAAAGCTCATGCGCTGCCAAGCCGTGCTGCGCATGAGCTTTATTATTTATTCCGCGAATGTGTCCGCGGCTATAACATAGCTGTATACCGGCTGACCGCCGTACACCAGCGCAATATCCGCAGCGCGGTCGCCGACATGCTCTGACATGATATCCAGCATCTGCTGCGCCTCTGCCTCCTTGATGCCCTTGCCGTAATAGAGTGTCAGGCAATCACATTCTGGTATCAGCGCGGCCATGCTGACTGCCATAGCTGCCATGCTGTCCTCCGCCAGTTTGACCTTGCCCTCGGCCAGGCCGAGATACTGATGCTTTTTGATCATCAGACCGTCGACATCGGCGTCGCGAACGGCGCGGGTCACCGAGAAGGAAGCCACGCTACTGACAGCTGAGCGCATTTCCTCAAGATTTTCGTCCGGCGTACGCGATTCGTTGTAAGCAAATAGTGCTGAAATGCCCTGCGGCAGCGTGCGTGTTGGAATGACAAGCACACGCGTGCCCTGCGCCAGCTTGGCGGCCTGCTCGGCGGCCAGCACGATGTTGCCGTTGTTGGTCAGCACTATAGCATTCTCGCAGGGGCAGCTCTCGATTGCCCGAAGAATGTCCTCGGCCGACGGATTCATGCTTTGGCCACCGCTTATAATGACATCCGTACCCAGCCCTTTAAAGACGTCATCGAAGCCGTCGCCCGGCGATACCGCAAACACGCCGTACCGCTTGCGCGGCTCGCTCTGCACCGTCTCGGCAGGTGCTGCCGGTGTCGTGACAAGACCGCTGTGCTGCACCTTCATGTTCTCAACCTTGGAGGTGCGCGGTGTGCCGCAGTCATACAACATACCCAGCACCTTGAGCGGCTCATTTGTGTGAATGTGCACCTTGAGCATCTCACCGTCCCAAGTCAGCACCATGCTGTCGCCCATGGGCGACAGCCGCGAGCGCAGCTCACGAACACGCGCCTCGTCAAAGCTGCTGTCGGTGTCGAGCAGGCACTCGGTACAGAAGGAAAATTTGATCTCGGCTTCATCGAATATCTCAAAATCAGCGCTGGCCGACATTGCAGCGCTATAGGTATCCGCCGCTGCCGACACAGCCTCACTCAGCTGCTCGCCGCGTGCTGCCGCACGCATGCCCTCGACTATCCGCACAAAGCCATAGCCGCCGGAATCCACCACGTGTGCACGCTTGAGCGCCGGAAGCAACTCGGGCGTGCGCTTAAGCACCTCCTCAGCACGAACATAAAGCAGATCAAGCAGCTCGCCAATCTCCTGAGGCGGCTGCTCAATGCCGGTCGCACATTCGCGCATGACCGTCAATATGGTTCCCTCAACCGGCTTTTCCACAGCCGAAGATGCCGATCTGGCTCCCTCACGGAATGCTTCAAGCAGCACCTGTGAATCTGCCTCGCTGCGTCCGTCAAACACTTTAGCCACGCCGCGGAAGAAAAGTGAAAGTATAACGCCGGAGTTGCCGCGCGCGGCTCGCATCATGTCACGCGCCGACGAGGCTGAGACCTCAGACAGCGTTGCCATGCTAAGCGACACCGCCTTGATGCCCTCCATAGTCATGCTCATGTTGGTACCGGTGTCGCCGTCCGGCACCGGAAAAACATTGAGGCCGTTGACCGTCTCCCGATGAGCCAGCAGGCAGGCGGCACCCATGCGGAGCAGCTCTCCGTAGACTGTGCCGTTTATGACAGTCATGGCTTATCTCCTTCCGTTGCTGACAATTAGTCCGACCACACAGCCTGCCAGCGTTGCAACGGTACAGCCGGTGACGAACATCAGCGCATTGCGCTGCGATATTCTGCGAGCCAGCGCGGAATAAGCATAGCGATTCCCACGGGACGGCGTTTTCATTGAGCGGGCAATGTGCCCTGCCCTTTCATTTTCATAATGACGGCGGCACTCGGGGCATTCTTCCAGGTGCGCCTTGATGAGCGCGGTGGTCTCAGCGCTCGTTTCCTTATCTATATAAAGCGAAAGCAGGTCCTGAACCATAGAACACTTAATCATTGAGCAATTTCTCCTTTATCATATTTTTTGCGCGGTGATATATGACCTTTGCCGAATTCTCGGATATGCCGAGCTTCATCGCTATCTCGCGGAACGGCAGCTCGCCGTATATCCGCAGTATCAGCACCTCGGAATATTTGGGCGGCATGGCCGCGATGGCCTGGCGCACGCTTTGCGCCTCCACCTCACGGACGATCCGATAGCCCGGCTCATCAGAGAGCGGCGCCTCGGGCTCGGTCACATAAAGATCGATCAAAATGCGCTCGTTCCGTGTGCGGCGCAGATGCTTAAGAAACATATTTTTTGCAATAGCGGCCAACCATGTGAACATCTCACATTCTCCGCGGTAGCGTGAAAGTGACATATAGGCCTGATAAAAGGTCTCCTGAGTCAGATCCTCGGCGGTCTCGTGCTCGTGGCACAGCTTGAACAAAAACGAATACACGCGGCGGTAATAGGCGCGGTAGATCGTTTCAAATGACGCGTCGTAGCTTGTCATGACAGCTCCTTTCCTGGTTTATATAATATTAGTACCGTTTTTCACTAAAAGGTTACAGAAAAACGTCAAAATTGCCCTTCCAGCCTATGATCACCTATATCAGCGGCAGTTCTGTCATGCGCAACTTGGCGCAACCATAGGGATACAGCTCAACCTCCTGCGGCTCGGAGAGCGGTAGGAGCGAGCCCGGAGTCTTGGCACAGACCGAATCAAAGCCGTCCTCAAGTCCCCAGGCGATCCGCCTCACCTCGGCTCTGACCACCATCGGCGGTCTTACCGAATCAAATGGTACGTCCGGCACATCGCGCGCCTCAGCCCGAAAAAATGGAGAGGAATAGGCATAGCTCCACTCAGATGTGGGCAGATATTCGTAATCACAGTAAGGATATTTTCTCTCAACGCCGTTTTTTTCATACTCATACATCTTTTTTTCGTTTGATATGGGCAGTGAGAATACAAGCGAGCCGCAACGGACAGTCTTTAAGCTATGCGGACGCTCGACAATAATCGGCTCGGTCTCAAATTCGACAAGAATACATGCACCTGACATCCCCACATCAACACTCAGCTCTCCACTGACATCAACGCGCTTGCCGTTCACAGTGACACGCTTGGCAAATGAGGGAATTCGCACCTTGAGCGTGAGCGCTTTTCGCGTTTCAACCGTATATTGCAGTCTATTTTTGAAGGGATAGTCGGTCTCGAGCGTTATAGTGAAATCTGCCGTTGTCAACCGAGACGGCAATGGAACCACCGAAACAACTGTATCGCCGCTGTGCATAAAAGTCGACAGCGCCAGCTTTGGCCATGCCTGACCAAAGTTGGCCGTGCAACAACCAAAGTTTGGCTCAAGGCCGAACAGATTAGCCTCCTTGCCGTTTGTTCTGAAGATGGGGCGCGTCGGGAAGCGCTGGCAAGCTATCTGATTGCTCTGCTGGACATACTGGTGCGTCCACATATCGTCACTAATTGTCGCGGGCAGCGCGTTAAAGGCCAAAAGCTCCAACCGCTCCGCCCACCGGCTGTCGCCGGTATACGCATAGAGCCATTCGTACGAATACATCTGCTCTGCCACCGCGCACAGCTCCGTGCCCTGTATGGGGCTGAGCCCCGAAAGGCATTCGTCACCCGTGAACAGCCCCACCGGCGTGCCGTTATACTGCTCGAGCAACGTGACAAAACGCTCCGCGAGATCGGTATATTTCTCGTGAAGTATGTCGGCACTGATGGCCTCCTGCTTTAGCATCATGGCAAGATTGACGATATGCGTTTCAAACGCCCACATGTTTTTAGGATGCTTCCAGCGTTCTTCAAAATCGCGATAATTCGCGCCCTGCGCACGAAGCAGCTGTGCGAGCTCGTATATCCATGCCTCGTCATATCTGCGGACAAGAAAGTCAAGCGCCACAAAGGCCTCAAACCAGCGGAACCTCCCCCACTTAAAAAGCTTGATCGTTCCGCTTGACAGCAGATCATAATAATTCTTGAAGCAGCGGTAAAGAGCACCGGGAATACGTTCGTCTGACGAACATTCATAGTAAACCACAAGCACCTTTGATATTAACTGCACCGCCCAGGTATCATATGTTGGGATGTCCTCGTCACGGCATGGGCATATCCAGCCACTCGGCCGTTGAAAAGACAGTATTGCGTCTACATACCTCCGCGCCCGCGCTATCATGCCCTCATCCTCAAGCAGATATGCCAGTGGGATAAAGCCGTCAAGCCAGTACGGGACTCGCTCCCAGCCCTCTGCATCACCGCCGATCCATGCGCTGTCGCGAACGTCGCGCCATATTCTGTCAAGATTGCCCGCCAGACCTGCTGCTTGCAGTTCAAGCTGACGCCGCAGCCAGCCCTGTGGTTTGAGGTTCTGAGAGGTGTAGAATTGCCATTTGTGCATAGTGCTCTCCTTTATGCGGGACGCTAATGGCCGCCCCTGGTGTTGATCCTCGGATCACAGCTACATTATATCACATTTTGCCGTCCCCTGCAATACATTTTGCCGCTCGGCGCGTCACATGCAATAAAATAAAATGCTGACCGCCTGAAGCAGGCTGCCGGTCACCACAAAAACGTGAAACACCGTGTGAAATATCGGCTTTTTGCCGCCCACGCCGTAGAGGATCGCCCCTACGGTATATGCCACACCGCCGGCGAGCAGCCACATAAAGCCGTCAAGCCCCATGGCCTCGACTGTGGCGTGCAGCACCAGAATTATGAACCAGCCCATGCCGATGTAACAGATCATATTAAAGGCGCGGTACTTCTTGTGGTCGATCGCAGCGAACACGACGGCAAGTGCCGCCAGCCCCCATTCCGCACCGAATATGACCCACGCCACCACCGGGTGCTCGACCCGCACGCAGGACAGCAGCACCGGCGTGTATGTACCGGCGATCAAAAAATATATAGTGCAGTGGTCTATGACCTGCATCACCTTTTTGCCCATGCCGGGACGCAGGCCGTGATAAACGCTCGACACGCTGTACAGCGCTATCAGCGCCGCGCCGTATATACTGCCCGACACCACGCCCCAAACATTTGAATGACCGGCCGCCACGACAACGCACAGCACCAGCGTCAGCACTCCCAGCCCGCCGCCGACGATATGCGTCACCATATTTGCACAGTCCTCGCCGCGCGTGTATGCGGGGAGGACACGGTCTTTCAACGGAGTGCGGCTCATTTTTCGTCCGGCTTTCTCTGCTCCCCGAGGAAGTAGACAGCCACTGTGTAGGGGCCGCAGTGCGAGGCAATTATAGTGCCAATGTCAAATATGCGGACATCACGGCAGGGGAAACGTTCGAGCACCGCCGCGCGAACCTGCTCGGCGTCCTCGGGACAGTTGGAATGGCTGATGAAGCATCGACCCACGAACTGCTCACCGTCACCGTTAAATTCGGCTATCATGTCCATCATGCGACGGATGGCATTCTTTTTGCCGCGAACCTTGTCATAGGCGATGATACTGCCCTTTTCGTTGAGCTTCATTATGGGGCAGATGTTGAGGATGGCTCCCAGCGTTGCCGTCGGCCCCGAGACGCGTCCACTGCGCTTAAAGTAGCGCAGATCAGTGCTGAAAAAGTGATGATGTATACGTCCGCGGTTGGCGAGCACCCAGTCGGCGACCTCATCGATAGAGGCACCACCGTCGCGCAGGTCTGCGGCATAGTCGACCAACATTCCAAACCCCGACGAGCCGCACAGCGAATCAATGACGATCAGCCTTTTGTCCGGATGCCGCGCTCTGACGTGCTCCGCTGCTATCATCGCATGCTGGCAGGAGCCTGACATGCCCGAGCTGAAGGCGATGTGCAGCAGATCTCCCCGCTCCAGCTGGCTCTCGAAAAATTCTTCATATTGAAATTCATTTATCTGCGAGGTCGAGGGCAGCTGCTCGCCGCCGAGCAGCTTATAAAAATTCGGCAGTGCGGCCGGGTCGCGGAGCATGTCATCGACATATGTTTGATCTCCCACGCTGTAGGTGTAGAACAGCACAGGAATGTCGCGTCCGTTTATATACTCAAATGGAAGGTCGATCGTGGATTCGCAGCTCAAAATAAAATTGTGTTTCATACTATCTCCTCGTGTACTTGAATTTTAGTGCTATCAAGTTAATACCTGATATTCGCATTTCGTTACAATTATGATACCTCATTTCTTCCAAAATAGCAACCTACCCTCATGCGCACGGCGTCTACTCGTGCCAGAAGGCACTCTACCGGCGCCGTTTTTTACTCTACCGACAGTAGAAATGCGTGATCTCTTCATTATTTTATATAATAATGGCACCGCCATGTCCGCCAAGAACGCAAAATAAAATTTTTTTGAATAATTTTTCGATTTTCGGGAACTAAATCGCAACACGTGCGTCAGTAAATGCGTAAAACAAATTTCGAAAGGATGTATACCCCAATGAAACGCTTTTTAACACTTGTACTTGTACTTGCCATGATAGTCCTGGCCGCCTCCGCATGTGCGCAGGATGATAACCCCAACACTCCCGACACCACGCCGTCCGCCGGTGATACCACCCCGTCCGGCAGCAATAATCCTGCCGACTCCACCACTCCCTCTGAAGACAAAAAGGACGACACCAACACTCCCGACGCCAACCTCAACACCGCTGAGACGCTGGCCGCTTTCCTTCAGGGGCTGGTCAAGAGCAACCCGAACGCTGACGGTAACGCACTCGCCGAGCTCTACGTTCAGCAAGAGCTGCTTGCCAACATCGGCCTGATGTTCGATACTCAGGAGTTCCCTACCGACCACGATGCCTATGTGATGGGACTTGCGGCTGATTTCAAGATCCCCGCCTTCAAGACTGTGACCACCATTGCACCTATGATGATGCCCAGCACATTCATTACCAATGTGTTCATTCTCAATGATGGCACCGACGCTGCCGACTACGCGAAGCAGATCCTCAACAACTCCAACAAGTCTTGGAACGTCTGCGTGACCGTTGCGCAGTGCGCCGTTGTCTACGAGGGTAACGTCGTCATTCAGGTCATGACCGACCCCATCGAGCCCGCAACCATGGAGGACACTGTCGACAGCGTCCTGAACTACACCATCAACGAGTCTGGCCTCGATATACTCCCCTACTCCTGCACCACCGGCTCTTCTATGGCACTCGAACTGCTCGGCGTCAAGGATACCATCTCCTACCTTGAGAGCGATGCAGCCTACGCCGATGAGAACGGTGTATCCCTCCACCTGGTCAAGCTGGCAGACCCCTCCAAGGCTGCCGACGTCATCAACGAGATGCAGACCAACCTCACCGTTGCCGAGGGCAACAAAATAGTCGTAGCCAATGAGGGCTCCTACATTCTCGCCGCTATCGGCTCCGAGAGCTTCTGCGACACCGTTATCGACACCTTCCAAATTCTGATCAAGACCAATCTTGGCTAATTAATTGACATAATTATATGGTTTTCTCAAGTATACCGTTTCTCTTCTATTTCTTCGCCGCAGTTTTGGTGCTGTATTTTGCAGTGCCGCGGCAGCTTAAGAACTATGTATTGCTGCTTGCCGGAGTATTCTTCTACTTTTACGGCGAGCAGCGGCTGGTCCTGCTCATGCTTTTCACGGCATTCTGGGACTACGCCTGTGCCATGTTTATCAGCATTTCGCGCAAAAAGAGCCAAAGCAAGCTTTGGCCCCGCGTCGGTTTGATAGCATCCATAGTGATGGACGTCGGCATACTCTGCTACTTCAAGTACACCGACTTCTTCATCAGCAACATCAATGCCATCGCAGGCACGAGCATTCCCCTGCTCAAGATCGCACTGCCCATCGGCATCAGCTTCTATACCTTCCAGTCGATGAGCTATGTCATCGACGTCTATCGCGGCGATGTAAAAGCCGTCAAGAATCCCTTTACCTACGCGACCTATCTGACGCTGTTCCCGCAGCTGATCGCAGGGCCGATAGTCCGCTTTGAGACGGTCGCAGACGAGCTCGAGCACCGCACTCACTCAATAGATAAGATATCCTCCGGCGCGCTTCGTTTTGCCGTCGGTATGGCCAAAAAGATACTTATCGCCAACGTGCTCGGCGAATTTTGCGCAAACTTTGCCAACCTGCCCGAAAAGACCGTCGTCCTCTGCTGGCTCTATGCTATCACCTACAGCCTGCAGATATACTTCGACTTCTCCGGCTACAGTGACATGGCCATAGGTCTCGGCAAGATACTCGGCTTCACCTTCTGTGAAAACTTCGATTATCCCTATATCTCCCGCTCCATCACCGAATTTTGGCGGCGCTGGCACATGTCGCTCGGGCAGTGGTTCCGCGACTACATCTACATCCCGCTCGGTGGCAGCCGCAACGGCACCGCCCGCTGGCTGCTCAGCGTCTTTGCCGTCTGGTTCGTGACCGGAATGTGGCACGGCGCTGGCTGGAACTTCATCATCTGGGGTCTGTTCTTCGGCGTGCTGCTGGTGCTTGAGAAGCTGTTCTTGCGCAAGCTTTTTGCCAAGATCCCCGCTGTTTTCTCACACATCTATACACTGGTCGCAGTCATTATCAGCTTTGTGATATTCTCCTGCACCGAAAACCTCGGCGGCTTCTCTGCGGGTCTGGCGCACATCGGCTCGATGTTCGGCTTTGGCGGTCTGCCCTTTATCTCGCAGTCGACGCTGTACTATCTGCGCGACTATGCTTTTGTCATCGTGCTGGGCATTATCGGCTCCACGCCGCTGGTACGCAACACCTGCCGCAAGCTGTGCGACAAATTCACCTGGGTCAATCTGGCGCAGCCCATCGCCATGGCCGGCATGATCGTGCTGTGCGTCTGCGAGCTGTCTGATGCGACCTTCAACCCCTTCCTTTATTTCAATTTCTGACGGAGGCGAATTATGAGCAAAATCAAAAGAATATCTTCGATAATCACCGCCTCGCTGTTTCTGGTGCTGATACTCGGCGGCTCGCTGCTATGCATCCTTATGCCTGACGCAGCAACATCGCTGTCTGAGCGCCGTCCGCTCGAGCAATTCCCTACCATCAGTAAGGACAAGATAAACGACGGCACCTTCTTTGAGAAGTTCGACAAATATGCCGCAGATCAGTTGCCCTTCCGTGACCAGCTGCGCGCCATCAAGGCCTTCACGCGCTTCAATCTACTCGGACGACTTGAGAATAACGGCATCGTCATCAAGGATGACACTGCCATCAAGCTGAGCACGAGCTATAACGAGGCGCTGTTCAAAGCCAACATTGAGCTGTGGAGCAAAATTGTGTCCAAAAATTTCGCCTCAGCCAACCTCTATTATTCCATCGTCCCAGATAAGGGCTATTTCCTTTCCGACACCATGTACCCACACCTGGATTATGACAAACTCATGGCTACCGTGCGTGACAATGCGCCCGCCGGCGCCACCGAGATCACCATCTCAGATAAGCTGACTGTTAAGGATTACTATTCCACCGACCTCCACTGGAAGCAGGAGAATATCTATCCCATCGCCTCATATCTTGCAGAAGTGCTCGGCACGACGATCGACGCAGAGTCCACCTACACCGACCGAAACCTCGGCGATTTCTACGGTGTCTATACCGGTCAGAGTGCCCTGCCACTCGCCCCCGATTCGCTGGTCATCCGTGAGAACGGCACCACCTCGGCGGTCAGCGTCTATACCTACGGCTCCAACGGACTCAAGATAGAACGCAAGCCGTCCACGGTCTATGGCATTGATTCCATAGACAAGAACGATATGTATTCTGTCTACCTGGCCGGCTCAGAGGCCATTGTTGAGATAGTGAATCCCAACATCAAGAACGGTAAAACACTCGCCATCTTCCGCGATTCCTACACCTCCTCGCTGGCTCCCTACCTCATGTCCGGCTACGAGCGCGTCATATTACTTGATACGCGCTACATGGCAAGTGCTGCACTGGGTTCCATGCCCCAGCTGCGTCTCTCCGAGGTAACTGACGTACTGTTCCTCTACTCTGTCACCACTATTACCGAAACCGTCATGAGATAATCGAGCGGATGATACAATCTGCATTCGGCGGCAGTTAACACAATGCGCTGCCGCCGAAACTTAATAAAATATTTTAAGAATTTATCAAAAAGGTATTGACATTTCAAAAAAAAAGAGTATAATATATAACGTTGCGACAGTAATCGCAGCGAGTCGCGAGAGTGGCGGAACTGGCAGACGCGCACGTTTGAGGGGCGTGTGGTTACACCGTACGGGTTCAAGTCCCGTTTCTCGCACCAATCAACCGCTGACAATGTCAGCGGTTGATAAAATGAATATGCGGGTATGGCGGAATTGGCAGACGCGCTAGATTCAGGTTCTAGTGGGGGCAACTTCGTGAAGGTTCAAGTCCTTTTACCCGCACCAAACCAAAAAAGAGATTTGAA
>CAYXBY010000049.1:0-11605 GCA_964463325.1 uncultured Lachnospiraceae bacterium
GCGATCGTTCCCTGAAAATTATTGTTCAATTCTCATTTGCGGCATGATAAACGCCGGTCGGGACGTACTAAGCAGAAGTGGGGGGTCCGGGGGGAGGAACTAAGGGTTCCTCCCCCTCGGCGTGTTCTTTGGTACTTTCTGTCACGAGACAGAAAGTACAAAACATCGATCCCAGCTGACAATCGACCGAGTCACCGCCAGCGTCGAAGTATGCAATACTTCACCCACGCCTCATCCGTCCCTCAAGTTTAAACAGCAGCTCCGACAGCGGCAAAATCAGCAACCCGACAACCAGATTGCCAACACAGTGCAGCACGTCAAAGGACAGCCCGCTGACTATCCACGCCAGCATCTGCTTGAAGGTCAACCCAAACAGCAGCGCCTGCGCCGGCGCATACAGCGTTCCAAACGCCAGCCCGTGCAGCGCACACACCGCCGGGTAAACAACAGCCTTGACTCCGCGCGACATTCTCGAGACCGGCAGCAGCATTGCCGCGCCCCACAGCGGCAGCCATACGTAAAGATACGGCATCCACGCGAGCGAAAATCCAAAGAACAGTCCATCCAACATGATGTAGATATACAGCGGCACCAGCGCCCACCAGCGATATACCAGCGTCAAAAGCACCGTAAACATGCCGATAAGATGAATATTCGGCAGCGACTCCATCGCCTTTTTGGAGACAAACATCATCGCTCCGAACATGGCGAATATCACCAGGTGGCGCAGTCTAAGGCTGCGGTCATTTTTCATTTGCTGATGACCAGCTCGTAGACCTCGCCGCCCGAAATGTTGGCGCCGTCAACGCCGACCATCATCATCTCGCGCGTGCCATCCTCCTTGACGCTGTTGAAGCCCCACCATGAGCCGTCGGCGTCGTAATCGGCGGTCATGCCGTTCACGGTCTTGACATAGAGCCCGTACTGGCTCTCGTCGCCCGCGATCAGGTCAAGCGCCAGCAGCGCAGCGCCCAGCGTCTCGGCGTCGGTCTTGACGGCCAGCGCGATTGTCTTGGCGTCGGCAGTGACATACAGCGTAACCGTCTTGGCCCCCTCGCCCACCGTCGCATCAGAGGTGTAGGTCGCCGTCTTCCAAATGTCAGGCAGCGCAACGCTGCTTGAGTCGGGCGGCGTCGTGTCGGAGCCCTGGGGCTGCTCCTGCCCGTCGCAGCTGCACAGCAGCACGCAAACACACATCATCAGCGCCAAAAGCAGCGCTAACAGTCTTTTTTCAGAAATTCTTTTCATTCTCATTTACTCCTTGAAGAAAATATTTATTGATGAATGAAAAGCAGCCGCGCTCCCCCGCACGGGTGAGCACGGCAAAGGCTCCGACACTGCTGCTGCGTCGGATGCGGTGGCCGCGCTCCTCCGATCTGCCCGAAGAGCGTTCTGCCGGCACAGCGCGATAAGCATTCCGACTATAACGGCAATGGCTGTTGCGACGGGTTTTCACCGTGCTTTCCTTATCCCCGAAGGCGCTCGCAGGCGCCCCCGATTGCACCCTTTCGGGCGCCGCGCTGTGTTTCATTGATCTCTGGTTGCCACTATTTTACCACAATTCGACGGCATTTGCAAGCCCAATCGTCAAACAAGTCCGCCAAAGCCCAAAAAATCGCTCGCGTAGCCGACTCCCAGCCCAAAAACGGCCGAAAAAACAATGATCAGTATCGGATGCAGCTTTTTTATGCTCAAAAAAATCATCAGTCCCGCGACGCACACGCTGAATATCAGCGTAAGGAGGTCGACCTCGCCAAATCCGAACGGGAACAGCACACTCTTACCCAGCGACAGCAGCGCCGCCGCGATAAGCCCGACCACCGTCGGCTTGAGGCTGCCGATGCAGCCGGCAACATAGCGATTTGTGCTGAAGCGCATAAGAAATTTCGCGATCACCAGCACCACTATGAAGGATGGCAGCACCACGCCCACCGTCGCGCAGAGCGCCCCCGGCAGCCCCGCCACCTCGGCGCCGACGTAGGTTGCCGTGTTGACCGCAAAGGGCCCCGGCGTGCTCTCGCTGACTGCCACGAAATTGAGCAGCGCCTCGTCGGTCAGCCAGCCGCGCGAGACCACCTCGCTCGCCACAAGCGGGATCATGGCCGTGCCACCGCCAAAGGTGCAGGCGCCGATCTTGAGAAAGGTCAGGAAAAGCTCGAGATATATCATTTGTCCTCCCTCCCCCGCATCCGCCTGTCGGCGATAAAGGTCATGACGACGCCGCACAGCGCCGCCGCGATAATGATGTATATCGTGCTGCCCTCAATAAACGCCACGCAAAGGAAGGAGACCGCCATTATTATGTAAGCGGCCAGCCCCCGCGGGCACTGACGGTACATCGACACCAGCGCGTTGAGGATCAGCGCCAGGACGCCCGCGCGAATGCCCGCAAAAGCATAGCGGACGGCGCGCAGCTCGCTGAACTGCCGCAGCAGCCCCGATATAACGAAAATGATGACAAATGACGGTATTATCACACCCACTGTCGCCGCAAAGGCACCGGCCACGCCTGCCACCTTGTAGCCGACGAAGGTGGCCGAGTTGACCGCGATCGACCCAGGCACCGACTGGCAAATGGCAAAAACGTCGGTTATCTCCTCGCGACTGATCCAGCCACGCTCGTCGGCGATCTCGCGCTCAATTAGCGGGATCATGGCCTGCCCGCCGCCAAAGGTAAATAGCCCTATCTTGAGAAAGGTCAAAAAAACGCCAAATATTCGTTTGAATCGCATGTGCATATCCTTCCGATGAAAAATCGTCCGCGTCGGACATTTATATTATACTCTTGACAGGCGCATATGTAAAATAGTATAATAATATCGTATTCATAATAATAACATTATGTGAGGCAAGCATGACACTGAGACATCTGAAAATTTTCGTCGCCGTCGCTGACTGCAACAGCTTCACCCTGGCCGCCGAGCGGCTGTATCTGGCGCAGCCGGCCGTAAGCCTGGCCGTGCGCGAGCTCGAGCAGCATTACGGCATCCGACTGTTCGACCGACTGTCGCACCGCATCAGCATCACGCCTGACGGTCGGCGGCTGTACACCTACGCCCGTCATATACTCGACACCTTCTCCGAGCTTGAGCGCGACCTGCACAATCCCGACGGTCTGCGCCTTTTGCGCGTCGGGTGCAGCATCACGATCGGCACGCGACTGCTGCCGGGGCTGGTCACACAATACAAAAAGCTCCACCCTGACATTGAGGTGGAGGCCTGCATCTGTCCGAGCGAGCGCGTCGAGCAGCAGCTGCTGAGCGGGGCGCTGGACGTAGGACTTATAGAGGGGCGCCGCACGTCAGACGAGCTGGTGTCGCGCAGCTTTATGCGCGACCGGCTGGCCGTAGTCTGCGCTCAGTCTGACACGCGGCAGGAAATATCGCCCGCAGAGCTGTTTGCCGCGCCGCTGCTGCTACGCGAGCGCGGCAGCGGAACACGCGAGCTGCTTGAGGCCGCCGCAGTGATGCACGGCGCCTGTCTCAAGCCGGTCTGGCAGAGCACCAGCACGCAGGCGCTCATCGCCGGCGTTGAGGCGGGGCACGGACTGTCCGTGCTGCCGTATTTGCTTGTACGTGAGCAGCTGTGCGCAGAACGGCTTCACGAGCTGACCGTCCCGGGGCTTGAACTGCACCGCGAGCTGCTGGCGGTATGGCACCGAGGCAAGCTGATCACGCCGGGGCTTGACGACTTCCTTCAGCTGCTGAGCACACCTGAGCTCGGCGGGCAGCTCGGCTGAGCGGCGTCAGCGCCCGACAGATAGCATCACTGCTCCTCAAGCGCACCGCTCTCGCGCAGCTTGACCAAAAAGGCGTCAATATCCGCAGCGGCCTGCGCCTCGGGCACGTCATATTCCTCAAGCATGGCGGAGATCAGCTGCTCCCGCGTGACGTCATTTTGCAGTAGTCCCCAAAGGAATCTACCGCTTCCATTAAGCACTATAACACCGGGGAAGCGGCGTGACAGCTCACCTGTTGCCACTGCGACATTGTCGTTGCCTATTTTGGAAAGCACGAATTCACTGTTTACTCTCATTTTTTGACCATTCCTCCGCAAAAAAATTCTCTATGGCGTTGCGCGTCGCGCTAACGCTGCCCTGTATCATCTGTGTCGAGCCGCCACCGCGCCCCGACAATACTCGATTCAACTCGGGCGCCAGTGCGCGCATGTCGCGACTGCGGCTGGCAATAATGTATTTGTAGCCCGAGGCATCGTCACCACTGAAAACGGCGCAGATGCCGCATCTGTCCTGACACAGATTGACAAGATAGCGCATATCCGCCGCTTCAAGCTGCTCGAACAGGCAAATACAGCTCTCGCCCTCCGGCAGCTGCTCTGCCTTAAGCGTCAGCAGCTGGCGCCTCAGCTCGCCGCACTCTCCGCGCAGGCGTCCCGTCTCCGCACTCAACTGCTCGACTGCCGCCGCGACCTCTGTCTGCGGCACCGAAAGCCGCGTCGATATGCCGAGCGTAGCCGAATATCTGCGCTCGTAGTCCTCCAGCGCATCCAGCCCGCACAAAAGATGTACCCTGACGCCGCCCTTGTAGTGCATGACGTCCAGTATTTTGATCAGCCCGATGCAGCCGGTGTGCTCAAAATGCGGTGCACAGCAGGCACAGCGATCCATGCCCTCGATCTCGACTATGCGCACACGCCCCGTCAGCGGCCGCTTGGAGCGATAGTCCAGCTGCGCCAACTGCTCAGCCGACGGAAAGCTTATGCTGACACGCCTGTTCTCGGCTATAGCGACATTGGCCTCGCGCTCAACCGCAAGCAGCCGGGCGCGGTCGATAGGACCGTCAAAATCTATCGTGATGTCGTCCTCGCCCATGTGGAAGCCGACGTTGTGATAGCCGTACCGTCGGTAGACGATACCCGACACTATATGCTCGCCGCCGTGGTTCTGCATGCGCCGACGGCGCACGTCGGCATCCAGCCGGCAGACGACGCGCGTCCCGGGGGACAGCTCACGCCCGACGGTGTGCCACACCTCGTCCTCCTGCTCGCGCAGCGCGGTGACAGGCAGCTCGTCCAGCTGCCCCTCGTCCGGCAGCTGTCCGCCACCACCCGGAAAGAATATCGTTCTATCCAGCGTCACCTCCCAGCCGTTCTCGGCGGCGCGGCAGGCAGTGACGACGGCATCAAGCGTGGTAACCTCGCCCTGTGTTTCGTATATTTTCTCAGTCGACATAAACAAAATGCTTCCTCTCAGTCTCGCCGCAATGCGCGGAGTCGCGCCCGGTCGAGAATTACTATCGCGCCGCGCTCAAGCTTCACAATGCCACTGTCGCTCAACCGTTTAAGCGTACGTGACACCACCTCGCGCGCCGTGCCTATGTGCTTGGCCAGCTGCTCATGCGTGACCGAAACGCGGCTGCTGACCGTCCTGTCGGTAAAATCGCACAGGTAGGCCGCAAGCCTTCGCTCTGGGCTATCCAGCAGCATGCTCTGCATGCTGCCGACAACTCTGCAAAAGTGCTGCGAGACCAGTCTGCGCACAAAACTCTCGGCATGTACGCAGCTTTTGCAGACGTCCTCGAGCGCGCGCGAGCTGACTATCAGCGCATTAACCTCGGTTTCCGCCGAGACGCAGATATTAAAGGCGGTCGTATCCATAACGCTGTGTGCCGCCAGCAGGCAGATGTCGCCCGTGCGGCAGGTCAGCAGCGCGACCTCTCTTCCCTGCTCGGAAACGCTGAAAGCGCATATGCGCCCGCGACGAACGATTATCACGCCGCAGTCCTCACCTACCTCGGCCAACTGGCTACCCTTCTTGTATCTTACCGAGCGCGTGCTCGAAATAATGCTCTCGCGCTGCGATTCACGCAGCCGTCCCCAAAACGGCAGCGCCGCGCTCAGCGCCTCGGCCTTACCGCGACTATCGCTCATTGCCGCTCTCAGCGCTCGAAGCGCAGCTCAGCCCACAGCATGCAGTGGTCAGAGTGTCCCTCAGGACCCATTCCGACCTCAACTGCGCTCCAGCCGCCTGCGAGCATTATGTTGTCAATGCTGCTCGCACTGGGGGTAAAGGTGGGGTACTTGCCGCGATTGACAAACGTGGCCTCACTCCACGCTGAGAACTCTGCTATACTGCTGGTGTTGAAGTCACCCGTTACGATGTAGGTCTCACACTCGGCAAGTATGGGCGCCAGCTGGGCGATCTGCCCGGCGCGGATGCCGGCATTCTCGTGCGACAGGTGGGTGTTGAAGAAATCAAATTTGACACCGTCAACGTCAATTATCGCATGACCCGCACTGCGTTTTTCAAGCGTGCCCGACTCCAGCGGAATAACCTCAAAGGAATCGATCGGGTAACGGCTGAGTATCGCCGTGCCATACTCGCCGCCTCGGTAGTTTATGGCGTGCGCAAAAGCGTAATACTGATACCCCGACGCCTCAGACAGCGCCTTCATGGTGTCAAGTCCGCCTACGCGCTCGGTCAACTGGTCGACCTCCTGAAGTCCGACGACATCCAGCTCCAGCGCCTTGATATCCGCTGCAATGACAGACATATCCAGCGCCACGTCGCCGCCGTGCCGAATGTTGTAACTGCCCACGCGCAGCGTCCGCTCGACGCCGGCATATACATCTGCTACCATCTCGTAATGCTTAAGCTCTTTCATAATCTTGATAATTCCATCCTCTCCAGCGCTGAACTGCGAAATAAGATAGTCCACAGCCGCGCTGTAATATTTATCTCTACTGGCCAATATCACCAGTTTGCTGTCGTGAACTCCAACATACCAGCCGCTCTCGCACTGCACCTCACTGCTCTGCGAGCGGTTGGTGTCACCGATGAGTATCTCATACTGGCTTACTGCGTCCGGATCATCGCCCGGCTTGACCCAGTCGACCTTTATGTCGGGATCAGTACCCGTACACTGACCGATATATTCAAGCAGCCGCCGCGCCGCGCTTATTCTCACCGCGCTTCCGTCATCGGGACGCACTATGGTATATGCAGCACCGGATATGCTAAGCATCGTCTCGGGCGGCAGAGTTGAGGAATCCGGTGTGTTGGCAGTGTCCGAGGTGTCAGCAGTGCCCGAGGTGTCAGCAGGCGTCACCGCCGGCGTGCCCTCGCAGCCAAGCATCGTCACGCTCAGACATATAAGCAGTAAAATGACATATAATCTTTTCATTGTCTCTCTCCTGGCATGAGCTATGCCACAGGCATGCAGTTACATTATAATATATGCGCACGTTTTTGTCAATAAATTGACGTCAACTTTAGCCCGTTTGCCAAAAAAATCGTCCAAGCAGCTAAAAAAGCGCCGAATGTATTGACATTGCAGCAGAAAATGTAGTATAATAGCTTTTGAATGTACAAATAACCGAATATCGGTACGGAGGAATCTAACAATGTCTACACAAATCAAAAAGATCGGTGTAATCACCAGCGGCGGCGACTGCCAGGCCATGAATGCGGCTATTCGCGCAGTCGTGCTCTCCGCCAGAAAATACAATATCGAGGTCGTGGGCATCTCTAACGGCTATTACGGCATCACCAATGATCGCCCCGAGGATTTCCGCACGCTGCACGCTGAGGACGTCGAAAACATCATCAGCATGGGCGGCACTGTGCTCAATTCCGCACGCTTCACCGAGTTTGGCGACGCGCCTGAATACTACGCCAAGCTCATGGGCAAGCATCTCGAGGAGCACGGCATCGGTGCGCTGGTCGTCATCGGCGGCGACGGCAGCTTCCGCGGCGGTCTCGACATACACCACTACGCCGGCATTCCCTGCGTCGGCATCCCCGCCACCATTGACAACGATATCGTGTCCACCGAGTACACCCTCGGCTTCGACACCGCACTTCGCAACAGCATCGAAATGTGCGACGCGCTGCGCGACACCTGCAATTCTCACAAGAGATGCAACGTCGTCGAGGTCATGGGGCGCAAGGCCGGACAGATCGCGCTGCACACTGCCATCGCAGTTGGCGCAACGGCTGTCGCCATCCCCGAGGCGCCCGAGTTGTTCGACGAGGAGAAGGTAATCGACAGCATGATCCGCGCACGCCACGACGGCAAGCGCTCCTTCCTGGTTATTTTCGCCGAGGGCGCCGTCAACACCGCCTTTACCGAGCAGGCTAAGCGCGCCGCGCTCGACAGCGCCGTCGCCGGCTACACCGCAGGCGAGCTGGACGGCAAGGCGCTCGCCAAGACCGCCTTCAATTGCTACAGCGCCGAGTACGGCGAGCAGTTCGTGGGCACCGTCAAGGAGCGCAGCCGCAAGGCATTTGAAAAGTATTACGCCGAGGAAGG
Organism: uncultured Lachnospiraceae bacterium; assembly: GCA_964463325.1. Lineage (GTDB taxonomy): Bacteria > Bacillota > Clostridia > Oscillospirales > CAG-272 > UMGS1002. Next base: position 8,271 of record CAYXBY010000049.1, read on the forward strand.
CAATGTTGACTTCAAGGGCGAGTTCATCGAGACCAAGTTCGTCCGCTTCGCGCACATCGCACGCGGCGGCCGCCCCACCTGCTTTGACCGCGTCGTCGCCGGACACATGGGTGAGGCCGCTGTCAAGCTCATCTCAGAGGGCAAACTCAACCGCGTCGTCTGCGTCCATGACGGCAGAATTACCGATATGGACATGGTCGAGGCCATCAGCGTCGACTCCTTCTATCGCAAGCTGCGCAAGACCGGCGTGATGGACGAGGCCGCCTTTGAGGCCATGACCCCCGAGCAGAAGAAAATGTTCAACTTCCGCATGAAGGTCAGCGACAGCCTGCTGTCGACCGCCATGGCACTGTCCGAGGTCTGATAAGTTAAATATTCAAAATGGGGGGAGCCGCGCGGCTTCCCCTACATTAAAATGTGCGTCGCACGGCAGTGCGGCGACGGAAGGAGAGACAAATGCAGCTATCAGCAGCAGCCAAAAAGGCGATAGAGGTGCTTGAGAATAACGGCTACGAGGCCTTTTGCGTCGGCGGCTGCGTCCGTGACCTGCTCATGGGACGCGAGCCCAACGATTTTGACGTCACCACCTCCGCCGCCCCGCTCGAGACCGAGCGCTGCTTTGAGGGCTACCGCCTGATCGAGACCGGGCTCAAGCACGGCACGGTGACGGTGCTGATCGACGGCGAGCCCATCGAGATAACCACCTATCGCCTTGATGGCGAGTATCTCGACAACCGCCGCCCCTCCGAGGTGTTTTTTACGCGCGAGCTGCGCGAGGATCTCGCCCGCCGCGATTTCACCGTCAACGCCATGGCATATTCGCCCACCGGTGGCCTTGTCGACTGCTTTGGCGGGCGCGAGGATATCGAGCGTCGGCTGATACGCGCCGTCGGTGACCCCGACCGCCGCTTCCATGAGGACGGACTGCGCATATTGCGGGCGCTGCGCTTTGCGTCGGTGCTGGACTTCGAGCTTGAGACCGAGACGGCGGCAAGCATCCGCCGCTGCTATCGTCTGCTCGACAATATCGCCGCCGAGCGGATACGGGTCGAGCTGTTCAAGCTGGTCTGCGGACGCGGCGCACGGCGCATACTGGCAGAATACCCCGAGGTGCTGTGCCACATACTGCCGGAAATTGCGCCGTCGGTCGGCTTCGACCAGTGCAATCCCTACCATAAATACGACGTCTACACCCATTCGCTCGTCGCGCTGGAGCTAGCCGAGGGCGATGTCTGCGTCAAGCTGGCCGCGCTGCTGCACGACGTCGGCAAGCCGGCCTGCTTCAGCGAGGACGAGCGCGGCGGGCATTTTTACGGTCATCCGCCGCAGAGCGCCGAGCTGACGCGCACCGCGCTGCACCGCCTGCGGACGGACAACAAAACGCTCTCGACGGTGGTCAAGCTGGTCGCGGAGCATCACCGCACCATCCAGCCGACTGAGCGGAGCGTGCGACGTCTGCTCAGCGCACTCGGAGAGCAGGACGCGCGGCGCCTGCTGGCGCTGCGACGCGCCGACAACGGTGCGCTGGTCGATTGGCTGGTGGAGCCGCGGCTGCGCGAGCTGGATGACATCGAGGCGGTGCTCGACCGTCTAATCGCCGAGCAGGGGCAGCTGTCACTTGGCACGCTCGCGCTGCACGGCGACGACGTGATCGCACTCGGTGTGAGCCCGGGCAGAGCAGTCGGCGCCGTGCTGCACCGCCTGCTTGACGCCGTGCTTGACGGTGAATGTCCAAATGAGCGTGAGCCGCTGACCGCGTTGGCGCGGGAGATCATCACCACGCTACCGCAGAACGAGTCCTAAAAAAACAGTTCGCAAATGTATAAATATGACTTGCTCAGGTTGCACGTTTTGCCGTATGTGATCACATCCCGTATTTATCAACGCGCCTCACCACACAGAATAAAATGTTTGAAAAGTCCTTGAGGGTCTGGGGGAACTTCCTCTCAGGAAGTCCCCCAAAAAATATAACAATTAAGGAGAAACACCCATGTCATTCACTGGGATCGATTTTGCCGAGCACGCACGCAATGCTGGCATGGATCTGTATTTCGTTGCCGAGGGCGACCGCGACGGCAATATTGAGCGCCGCATCATCCGCCCCGCCAACCCCTGCTGCGACTGCTATTCCATCGCCAAGGCCTTCACTGTGCTGGCCGTTGGCATGCTGTACGACCGCGGCCTCGTGCGCCCCGACAGCGTAGCAGTCGAGCTCATTCCCAACCTCTGCCCGGGGGACATGGACGAGCGCTGGCGCCACGTCACGCTTGAGCACCTTATGCTGCACCACGTCGGCTTTGGCAGCGAGCAGAGCGGCCTGATCGACATAGATTCATACGACGCCTCCGCCTTTCCATCGCACGACTACCTCAGCGTGATACTGAGCTCTCCCCTGCCCCACGAGCCGGGCACGCATCACCAATACACCGACGCAGCGTATTATCTGCTGTCGCGCGTGGTCGCGCAGGTGTCTGGCATGGATCTTGCAAGCTTTTTGCGTCCGACACTGATGGATGTCATGAATTTCAAGGAATTTGCCTGGTCGACCTGCCCTCAGGGCTACGCCATGGGCGGAACAGGGCTGTTTTTGCGCACCGAGGACGTCGTCAAGCTGGGTATACTTTACCTGCGCGGCGGCGACTGGATGGGACAGCGCGTGATCTCCGAGGAATGGATCCGTCTGGTGCTCGAGCGAGGCTACGAATTCAAGCCCAAGGGCGACGGCTGGTACGGCAAAGGCGGCATGCGCGGCCAAATGCTGGCCTTTAACCCCGAGCGCGGCCTGGCGGTCGCATGGCACAGCTACGACAAGCGCAAGACCGGCGTTGTCTACGACCTGCTCATGCACGGAACGACCAAATAAGCCGAGATAGGTCATATAAAGCGGCAAAAGCGCTGCGAGATGAACAGATTTCGTCTCGCAGCGCTTTTTTAGTGCTTTGTCAGCTCGCTGCCGGCGACAAATTCAACGCTCCATTCGTCCGCCCGCTGCGCCGACAGCGAGGAGGACAAGCACAGGCAATACTGCCACCAAGCGTGCAGACGTCTTCATTTAATAATTCCTTTCCGAATAATGTGTACTAAAAACCAAGCACCGTATCGGGTCTGCTCAAAAGCAGGAAAATCGCCCCCGGATGATATCTCACCCGGGGGCGGCTCGGCATATGCCGAATTATTTCTTCATAGCCTCTTCGACAGCCACTGCAACTGCCACGGTCATACCGACCATGGGGTTGTTGCCCGCGCCGATAAGTCCCATCATCTCGACGTGCGCGGGAACGGAGGAGGAGCCTGCGAACTGCGCGTCGGAGTGCATACGGCCCATTGTATCGGTC
>CAYXBY010000050.1:0-10851 GCA_964463325.1 uncultured Lachnospiraceae bacterium
CGTTTGCAGGGCGGAGCCCTGTATGAGCCTGCGTTTGCAGGGCGGAGCCCTGTATTATCGTCCCGGGATACTTCCCTCTCAAACCCCAGCCAGCTCGCGGAACTGTGCAAGCGTGTCGGCGAACACCGAGATGGCGTCCTCGATGACGGCGGGCGAGGTCATGTCAATGCCGGCCACCTTGAGGCTGTCAAGCGGCGAGCGCGAGCCGCCGCACTTGAGGAACTCAATGTACTTTGCGATATATTCGTCGCCCTGCTCCTCAATGCGCTTGACTATGCTGGCCGCGGCAGAGATGCAGGTGGCGTATTTGTAGACGTAGAAATTATAATAGAAGTGCGGTATGCGCATCCACTCGTTGGCAATGGCCTTGTCGCAGACGACACGCGGCCCGAAGTACTTCTTGACCAGCGCATAATACCGCTCGCTGATGAGGTCCTTGGTCAGCGGCGTGCCGCCCTCGACCAGCACGTACATCTCACGCTCGAACTCGGCGAACATGGTCTGTCTGAACAGCGTGCCCTTGAAGGTGTCCATCAGGTTGTTGAGCACGGCCAGCTTTTCCTCACGGCTCTCGGACTCGCGCAGCAGCTTGTGCGACAGCAGCAGCTCGTTGACGGTCGAGGCCACCTCGGCCACAAATATCTTATAGGAGCTGTCGACATAATCATTATACTTGCGCGACATATAGGAGTGCATGGAGTGCCCTGCCTCGTGCGCCAGCGTGGAGACGTCGTCAAACTTGCCGTTGAAGTTGAGCAGAATGTGCGGGTCGCTGTCGTAGCAGCCGGCGCTGTAGGCGCCACCGCGCTTGTGATCGTTGGGATAGACGTCGACCCAGCGCTGCTCGCGCAGTCCGCGGGCGAGCGTGTCGTGGTACTCGGCGCCAAATACCTTAACGGTGTCCAGCACCTCGTCGACGGCCTGCTCATAGGTGTAGTCCTTATCGAAATCGGCCATCAGGGGCGTGTAGACGTCGTAAAGATGGAACTGCGAAAGCCCCAGCATGCGGCGCTTGACGTCGTAATATTCATAAAGCACGGACAGGTTTTTGCTAACTGTATCAATGAGATTGCCGCATATCTCGGGCGTAACCTCGTCATAAAAGGTCGAGGCCTCAATGGCGGACGCGTAGCCGCGGACGCGGGCGAGAGTGGAGGTCTCCTTGATATAGCTGTGGATGGTGGTTGCGATGGTGTTGCCAAACTTGGCGTAGCCGGCGTACAGCTTTTCAAAGGCGGCGCGGCGGACGCGGCGGTCAGGGCAGCTGACCAGCGGGATAAAGTTTGCATCCGTCAGCGCGACGGGCTTGCCGTCGATGCCGCGGATCTTGCCGAAGGTCATGTCGCAGTCGGTGAGTATGCTGTAGGTCTCGCTGTGACCGCCGATGCCGGTCTGAATATTGGCCAGCAGGCGCTCGCACTCATCGGACAGCGTGTAGGGCTTGTAGCGCAGCACGACGTCGATATTGCGGCGGTATTTTTCCAGCGCAGGGCAGCTGCGATACCAGCTCTCGAGCGTTTCGGGCTCCAGCTTGATGAGCGTGGGCGTCACGAAGTAAGCGGCCGCGCCGGCGCGGCGTGCGAGATCCATCACGCGGGCATTCTGCGCCTGGTTTGCGTTGTTGGAGGTGTCGACATCGAACATGCGCGAGGCATATTCAAACAGCATCTCGATAATGCGGTCGCAGGCATAGTACTCGTCGAGCGCGGCGAGCAGCGCCTCGGGCGAGGACAGCATGGTCTCGGCGTGGCGGGGATACTCGACTATCATTTTTTCGACACGGTCGAAATCCTCGTTAAATTCCTTAATGGACGGATAGATGGTGTTAAAATCCCATTTGTACTGCTCAGGGATATCAGCTCTTACAGTAGTCATAGCGATTCCTTTCGTTGAATGGATTTGATAATTGTATTATAGCACATTGTCAAATCAATTGCAACATATTTTTTCCATCACGCAAGCTTCTTGAGCAGCTCGTAAAACTGCTGCTGATATTCGTCGGCAAGCCTGCAATCGCGCAGCTGTGCGACGATGTCGGATATGCTCCCGATGCCTGAGTCGGCGGTGATATATTTGCTGTTGTGTATGAGCAGCGAGGTCTCGATGACGGCGCAGATGAAGATAGCCTCGTCGTCAGCATCGCATGCTATCTCGCTATCAAAGACGTATTCACGGAGCTGGCTCTGCTGCTCACCGGGCTGCTTATACCGCACCGACAGAACAAGCCAGTGCAGATCGCGAGGCTGCATGGCATTGGGATCTTTCAGCGCCGACAGCGCCGCGTCCGTCAGCTTGACCTCATAGCAGACCGTCACGCTGCACCCCGCGCCAACCTCGCCGGCGTCCCTGGTGTCGTCGTTGAAATCCTCATTGTTCATAACGCGATTCTCATATCCCACAAGGCGATATTCGCTGATATAATCAGACGCAAAGCTCAGCTGGAGCTTGACGTCCTCGGCGACGGTGTACAGCGTTGAGGTCAGCTCGGTGCAGAACACCCGCTCGGCCTCGGTGTCGCTGTCGATGTAATAATAAACGCCGTTGCCGTTGTCGGCCAGTGCCTCCATGTTGGAGTCGCGGTAGTTGCCGCTGCCGTAGCCGAGAATGGACATATAAACGCCGCTCGCCTTCATGTCAGAGACAAAGGCCTTGAGCGCGGCGGGGTCGGAGATGCCGACGTTGAGGTCGCCGTCCGACGCCATGATGATGCGGTTGTTGCCGCCCTTGATAAAGTGCTTTTGCGCCGTCTCATATGCGCGGCGCAGGCCGGCCTCGCCGTTGGTCGAGCCCGAGGCGACAAGACTGTCTATCGCCGCCTGTATGCGCTCCCTCTGGTTGCCGGGGCAGCCGTCGAGCACCACTCGCTCGCCGCCCGAGTAGGTCACGATGGACACGGTGTCGTCGGCGCCCAGCTGGTCGGTCAGATAGCGGAAGGTGGATTGCAGCAGCGGCAGCTTATCGTCACTGCGCATCGAGCCCGAGACGTCAATGAGAAAAACGAGATTGTTGCCGGCAGCCTCGGTCGTGCTCCTGGCGCGCAGACCCAGCCGCAGCAGTCGCGTGTTCTCACTCGGGCTCCAGGGACAGGGCAGCAGCTCCGCCATAACGCTGAACAGCTCGCCCTCGGCAGGCTCGGCGTAGTCATATTTGAAATAATTGACCATTTCCTCGGTTCGCAGGCCGCCCGCAGCGCCGCGGATAGTCGCGAGATCGCAGCCGTTTGTCACCAGCTTGCGGAAATAGGTGTAGGACGCCGTGTCGATGTCAGCCGAGAAGGTGGACGTGGGCTGTGTCGCGGTGCTGACATATGCGTTCTCGATAATGTCGCCAAAGTCGCCGTCAAAGCGGCCGTCGGCAGCGCCTGGGGCTTGTGCGGGAGAATAATATTCATTCATGATGGCGTCGGCGCCCATCATGTTGTCGCCATCAGCCGGCTGAAAGGGCGCATGGCTCCCGCCGTCGCTGGCAGAGCAGGAGACCAGGCAAAGTGCCGCGAGCGACGCGGCAAGAATGGACAGAAAACGCTTGTTTTTCATGGTAATACCTCCATTTATGCTTCAAGTATGCCTCTCAGGCAATTTATGACCGAGGCGTCAAGCTCGAGCTCGGCCGAGTAGTCAAAAAGCTTGCCCATGGACACGTTTCCGGCGCCGGGGTGCAGCTCGGGCGATATGACGCGTCCGTCGCCGACGCACAGCCACAGCTGCTCGCTGTGCTCGATGGGCTGCCCGCCGCGACTGCTTGTGATGGTGCTGACCAGCCACTCAAGCTCCTCTGCACTGAGGCTGACGGCGTACAGCTGCCCGTCGCAGCGCCAGATCAGCCGCGCCTGACCGTCCTCAAGCCGTGGCTGACCGTCAAGCGGGGCGTGCTGTCCCGAGGTCGAGGCCGCGCGCAGCAGCGTCGAGACGGCGCTGACCCGAGTATAGCCGTCCACCGCCCCATCGTGATCGCCGGGAGCGTCATACGTGTCGCCGTTCTGGCCGGCGGTGGTCTGGCTGTCGGGGCTTATGCCGTCCATGCTGGTGCGCAGCGTCAGCGGCAGCACGCACAGCGAGACGACCAGCAGTGCCGCCACGGCGGCCACCAGCGCAAAGCGGCGGGTGTGCTGTCCCGCGGGCGCCGCACGGCGGACGCCGCCATAGCTCTGCGCCTCGGCTATAAAGCGGTCGTCGATGCCGCCGAGACTGTCAAAAAGCCGCTCGGCTGAGCTGTATCTGTCCTTCATAGCAGCGCCTCCCTCTCAAGCAGCTCGCGCAGCTCCAGGCGCGTACGATGCAGCATGCTTTTAATTTTTCCCACCGAAAAGCCGGTCTGTGCCGAGATATCCTCAAGCGAGCTCGAGCAAAAGTAGCGCAGCACAAAGACACAGCGCTTTTGCTCGGGCAGCGTGGCTAAAAAGCCGTTGAGCGCGTCGCGCAGACGGTCGTTCTCGGCCTCGTCGACAGGGCTTGAGCCGCCCGGGATGCACTCGCACAGCTCGTCTATCAGCTGCTCGGTGCCGCCGCGCCCCCGCTTTTGACGGTGCAAGCGGCGGTAGCAGTCGATCGAGATGCGGCGCACCAGCTTGGCAAGGTATGCCCCCAGCAGCTCGGGGCGGTCGTCGGGCATGCTGTTCCAGGCGGCGAGATAGGTGTCGTTGACACATTCCTCGGCGTCCTCATGGCTGCCCACCAGCGAATATGACAGCCCGCCCAGCATGCGGCCGTATTTTTCGTCACTGCGGCTGATGGCCTGCTCGTCACGCGCCCAATACAGCTCCACTATTGCACTATCCTCCATGATATCCCCCATTTCCTTTGGGCTTCACCTATAATGTCGTCAGGCGATGCCCAAGGTTTCACCAAAAACAAAAATTTTCTGCCTTTATTATAACAAATTTCGTCCGCAGGCGCAATAGCCGCCCTCAAAATGGCCGTCCGGCGGCGCCCAAATGATTAAGAAAGACTAAAAACTATTGACACAGCGCCGCTTTTGTGGTATAAATGCACTGAATATGTTTATCCACGGAGGAATTCAAATGAAGATAGTTATCATCGGCCTCGGAAACATAGGCAAGACCATTCTTCGCAGCCTGTCGGGCGGCGAGCATACCATAACCATCATTGATGAGGATCGCGACAAAATAGAAAGTCTCATTGAGAAATATGACGTTCAGGGCGTTGTCGGCAACGGCGCCAGCCTCGACATTCAAAAGGAGGCCGGCATGGCGGAGGCTGACGTCGCCATCGCGCTGACCCGCAGTGACGAGCTAAACGTCTTTGCCTGCCTTGTGGCCAAAAAGATAGGCGCCAAAAACACCGTCGCGCGTGTGCGCACGCCCGACTACCGCCGCCAGATCGTCGAAATGAAGGACGAGCTGGGCATTTCCATGATAGTCAACCCCGAGGAGGACACCGCCAACGAAATATTCAACCTCATCAGCCTGCCCGAGATAGCCAAGGTCGAGCATTTTGGCAAGGGGCGCGTGCTGCTGGTCGAGATAGTGGCCGATGAGGGCTGCACGCTGATAGGCGAGTCGCTGGTGTCCATCGGTAAAAAGCTGAGCACGCGCGTGCTGATATGCGCCGTGCAGCGCGGGGACGAGGTCATCATCCCATCCGGTAATTTTGTCATTAAGAAGGGCGACCGCATACATTTCACCTCGGACGCCCGCGCACTGCGCGATTTTCTGTCCGAGACCGGGCTTGAGACCGGCCGCCTGCGCGACATAATGATAATCGGCGGCGGCAGGATAGGCTATTATCTCGCCGATGCGCTGTCAAACAAGCGCTACCGCGTCAAGCTGATCGAGCAGGATCGCGCCACCGCCGAGGAGCTGGCCGACAGCCTGCCGCGCGTCACCGTCATCAACGGACGCGCCACGCAGCACGAGCTGCTGCTCGAGGAGGGCATCGAAGCCATGGATGCCTTTGTCGCACTGACGAACGTAGACGAGGAAAACATGGTGCTTTCCATGTTCGCGGGCAAGCTGCACGTGCGCAAGACCATAATGCACATTCGCGGCGACGACCTGCATGAGCTGCTGTCCGAGCTCGATATCACCAGCTGCAACGTATCGTCCAAGGACATTGTCGCCAACCGCATAATCAGCTACATCCGCGCGCTCGAGAACACCCGCGGCAGTAACGTGCTGACGCTCTACCGCCTGGTCGACAACCGCGTCGAGGCGCTGGAGTTTCTCGCCAAGCGTCCCGAGAGCATATACGACATCCCACTGCGCGAGCTGCGCATCAAAAAGGACTGCCTTATCGCCTGCATCATGCGCGGGACGCGCGTCATCATCCCCGACGGCAGCACCTGCATCCGGCAGGGCGACAGCGTCATAGTCGTCACCACGCATAAGAATTTTGACGACCTGACCGACATCTTCGAGTAAGGCAGGGTGACGCTATGAATTACAAAAAGCTCGGTCGGCTGCTCGGCAAGATAATGATACTTGAGAGCATTCTCATGGTGGCGCCGCTTGCCGTCAGCCTGATATACCGCGAGGACGTGCGCCACATACTGGCCTTTCTCATCCCCGCCGCGGCGCTGGCGGGTCTCGGACTTATGGCACAGCTGCTGCGTCCCACGCGCGACACCTTTTACCAAAAGGAGGGCTTCGCGCTGACGGCACTGGTGTGGATAGTCATGACGCTGTTCGGCGCCATCCCCTTCGTGCTCAGCGGCGACGTGCCGAATTATATCGACGCCTGCTTTGAGATAATGTCCGGCTTTACGACAACAGGCTCCAGCATCATCCCCGATATCACGGCGATATCGCACTCAATTCTGTTCTGGCGCAGCCTCTCGCACTGGATCGGCGGCATGGGGATACTGGTGTTCGTGCTGATATTCATCCCCGAGAGCAACGAGGGCTCCTCCATGCACCTGCTGCGCGCCGAGAGCCCGGGGCCCCAGGTGGGCAAGCTGGTCTCCAAAATGAAGGTGACCACCCGCATACTCTACCTCATCTACCTCGGCATGACGGTGCTTGAGGTCATAATACTTATGCTTGACAAGCCCATCCCCGGCTACGAGAACGAAAAGCTGTTTTTCAGTCTGCTGACCACCTTTGGCTGTGCCGGCACCGGCGGCTTTGGCTTCATCCCGGGCAGCATGGAGCTGTTCCACCCATTTTCGCAGTACGTCATCTCGATATTCCTCATTCTGTTCGGCTGCAACTTCGCGCTGTACTATCTAATACTCATCGGCCGACTGCGCGACGTGCTGCGCAGCGAGGAATTCAAGAGCTACTTCATCATTCTCGGCTCGGCGGTGGCGCTGGTGTTTATCAGCCTTGTGTGGCGCTTTGAGTCCTTCCCGCAGACATATACCACCGAGGAGGCCTTCCGCCATTCGCTGTTCCAGGTGGCCTCGCTCATAACGACGGCGGGCTACACCACCACCGACTTTGACGTCTGGCCGATGTTAGCCAAAACGGCGCTGTTCGTTGTCATGTTTATTGGCGCCATGGCGGGCTCAACGTCGGGAGGCATCAAGGTGTCGCGAATTGTTATCGCCGTCAAGGGAGCATATATCAATGTAAGAAAGCTCATCAACCCGCGCTATGTCCCCAAGGCGAAATTTGAGGGCAAGAGCCTTGAGGAGAGGACGATTGGCGATGTTTTCGCCTTTATCACCATGTATTTCTTCATTCTGATCGTCGTAGTGCTGCTGCTGGCCTTCGACCCCATCAACGGTGAGCTGGTGACGGTGGTGTCCGATGCGAGCGAGTACACCGTCAAGCACGGCCTCTTCAGCAATTTCTCGGCCGCGCTGACCTGCATTTCAAACGTCGGCCCCGCCTTTGAGGCCGTCGGACCCTATTGCAGCTTTGCCGGCTACAGCGCCTTCTCCAAAATAGTGCTGATGCTGACCATGCTGCTCGGCAGGCTGGGAATACTGCCCGTGCTCATACTCTTCAGCCCCAAGACCTGGAAAAGAACATAGCCCCTCCCCGGTGCACCCGGCGCCCGAAGCGCCCCGTGCACCGGTCTTTTTGTTCGACACATTTTTTTACATTTTTCTTCAAAAAGCTATTGAAAAATCGAGGTGAGTGTGCTATAATCGTAAGATGGGAGTTGAGTTTCAAATCCCAAAACAGTAAATTCTCAATATTCGTATGGAGAGCTTGATTATGGAAAACAAAAAAAGATTGGTCGGGACGGTGTCCCGCGGTATTCGTTGCCCCATCATTCGCAAAGGCGATGACCTGGCGGAGATAGTGACTGACAGCGTGCTTGCAGCCGCACAGTCCGAGGGCTTTGAGCTTGCTGATAAGGATGTTATATCCATCACAGAGTCTATCGTGGCGCGCGCTCAGGGCAATTACGCGACGGTGGACGATATCGCCGCGGATGTCCGCGCGAAGCTGGGCGGTGGCACCATCGGTGTCATTTTCCCCATTCTGTCGCGCAACCGTTTTGCCATCTGCCTGCGCGGCATCGCCAAGGGGGCAAAAAAGGTCGTGCTCATGCTCAGCTACCCCTCTGACGAGGTAGGCAATGAGCTGGTCAGCCTTGACCGCGTCGACGAGGCAGGCGTCAACCCCTACTCCGACGTGCTGACGCTGGAGCGCTATCGCGAGCTGTTCGGCGTTGTCAAGCATGAGTTCACCGGCGTTGACTACGTTGATTATTATGCCGAGCTCATTCGCCAGAGCGGCGCCGAGGTCGAGATAATATTCGCCAACCAGCCCCGCGCCATTCTGCCCTATGCAGACCATATCCTCACCTGCGATATCCATACCCGCGCCCGCACCAAGCGCATACTGCGTGCCGCCGGTGCCAAGGTCGTGCTGGGCCTTGACGACATACTCACATCACCCGTGAACGGCAGCGGCTGCAACGAAAGGTACGGCCTGCTGGGCTCCAACAAGTCGACCGAGGACACCATCAAGCTGTTCCCGCGCGACTGCCAGGGGCTGGTGCTCGACATTCAGGCTCGCATACTCAAGGCCACCGGCAAGCATGTTGAGGTCATGGTCTACGGCGACGGCGCCTTTAAGGATCCCAAGGGCAAGATCTGGGAGCTGGCTGACCCGGTCGTGTCCCCCGCCTTCACCGACGGTCTGATCGGCACTCCCAACGAGCTCAAGCTCAAGTATCTGGCCGACAACGACTTCAAGGAGCTGTCGGGCGAGGAGCTGCGCGAGGCCATTTCGGCCAGCATCCGCGCCAAGAGCGGCAGCCTGGTGGGACAGATGCAGTCTCAGGGCACCACGCCGCGTCAGCTGACCGACCTTATCGGCTCGCTGTGCGACCTTACCTCGGGCTCGGGCGACAAGGGCACGCCTGTCGTGCTCGTCCAGGGCTACTTTGATAACTACACCAACTAAGAAAGCATTTTATCATGAGAGATTTCGACAAATCATCCAAGCTTGAGCGTGTCAGCTACGGCATTCGTGGCAAGGAATACGACGAAGCCTGCCGCATGGAGGCCGATGGTATTGACCTGATCAAGCTGAATATCGGCAATCCCGCGCCGCACGGACTGATGGCTCCGGACGAGATAATTGTCGATATGATATACAACCTCAAGTCGACCGAGGGCTATTCCGATTCCAAGGGAATGTTCTCGGCGCGCAAGGCGATAATGCAGTATTGCCAGCTCAAAAAAATACCCAACGTCGGCATTGACGATATCTTTACCGGCAACGGCGTCAGCGAGCTGATCACCATGTCCATGCAGGGTCTGCTCGACCATGGCGACGAGGTGCTCGTTCCCGCGCCCGACTACTCGCTTTGGACAGCGTCGGTCTCGCTGGCCGGCGGCACGCCCGTGCACTATATCTGCGACGAGGCCAACCACTGGAATCCCGATCTTGACGACATCCGCGCCAAGGTCACGCCCAACACCAAGGGCATTGTCGTCATCAACCCGAACAACCCCACCGGCGTGCTGTATTCCCGCGAGACGCTGGAGGGCATTGTGGCCATCGCGCGCGAATTTGGGCTGATACTGTTTGCCGACGAGATATATGACCGGCTTGTCATGGACGGACTGGAGCACATTGCGCTGGCCTCGCTGGCGCCCGACCTGCTGACGGTCAGCTTTAACGGGCTGTCCAAATCGCACCGTGTGGCGGGCTTCCGCTGCGGCTGGATGTGCCTGGCCGGCGATAAGAGTCACGCGCAGGGCTACATTGACGGTCTCAATCTGCTGGCCAAGATGCGTCTGTGCTCCAACGTCCCCGGGCAGAGCATTATTCAAACTGCGCTGGGCGGCTATCAGTCATGTGACGAATATCTGCGTCCGGGCGGACGCATATACGATCAGCGCGAGTACATCTACAAGGCGCTCAACGACATTCCCGGCATTTCGGCGGTGCGTCCCGACGCGGCCTTCTACATTTTCCCGCGCATCGATCTTGATTATTATGACATCGAAGACGATCAGCAGTTCGCGCTTGAGCTGCTGCGCCAGAAAAAGGTGCTGGTCACGCGCGGCACCGGCTTCAACTGGGGCAAGCCGGATCATTTCCGCATAGTTTACCTGCCCGACATAGTCAAGCTGGAGGAGGCCATCAAGCGGCTGACCGAATATCTCGAGACCAAGCGCCGCAGGTGATATGATTACAGGGCTCCGCCCTGCAAACGCAAGCTCATACAGGGCTCCGCCCTGCAAACGCAAGCTCATACAGGGCTCCGCCCTGCAAACGCAAGCTCATACAGGGCTTCGCCCTGTACCCGCCGGGGTGCTTTTGAAAAAGCACCCCGGACCCCGCAAAACTTTCAAACAATTTGGAAATAAGAAATCCGGTTAGAGTGGAGAACGTGTAGAGCGTTCATAGTTCTAACCGGTTTTTTGAGGTTTTGGACTGTTATACTATAAGTAGAGTCGACAAACACCCAAAGATATGATACA
>CAYXBY010000051.1:0-10795 GCA_964463325.1 uncultured Lachnospiraceae bacterium
CCCGGACCGACCGGTTATGAGCCGGTTGCTCTAACCAACTGAGCTAATGGCCCGCTCGATTGACTATATTATTATATCGCGAATCGGGCGGGTTGTCAATAGCTTTTTTCAAAAAAACCAAAATTATTGCCTCACTTCAGCTTCTGCTGACGCATCCATATGCTCATCACCCATTTGTGCGGCAGCAGCTTTACGCTGAGCACCTGCATCCGTGCCTTAAAGCCGGGAACGCAATAATCACGGTGCGGGTGCTTCATGGCACGCCAAGCCGCGCTGACGATCTGCTCTGGCGTGTACATGGCGGTGTACTTTTTGACGACAGCGTTGGAATTTTTCTTTACGGCGCGGTCAAAAAAGGCAGTTTTTGTCCAGAAGGGACAAACCGCCAGCGCGTGTATGCCCTGCGGACGCAGCTCGCGAGCCAGCGCACGTGTGAAGCTGAGCACATATGCCTTGGAGGCACCGTAGACATTGATGTAGGGTATCGGCTGGAAGGCAGCGACCGACGCAATCTCGATTATCTCCCCGCCGCGCTTCATGTAGGGCAGCGTGACATAGGTCATAGCGGTCAGCGCGCGGCAGTTGAGGTCGATCATGCCGAGATTATCCTCGAGCGATATGTTTTGGGTAGACTCAAATTTACCGTATCCGCTGCAATTTATCAGTATAGCGACCTCGGGCGCCTGTTCGGCCAGCATGCCGGCATAGGTGGCGGCGGAGTCGGGCAGCGAGAGGTCGAGCGAGATGGGCACAACGGGTATTGACGTCTCGTTTCGCAGCTGCTCCAGCCGAGTGGTATCACGCGCGATAGCCCACAGCTCGTCATATTGACCGTGCGACGCCAGTGTGCGGACAAATTCGCGGCCGATGCCGCTGGATGCTCCGGTTATAACAGCAATTCTTTTCATGGTTGCACCTCACACAACATTTATTATTGTAAGTATATCACAAACCGCGCAAATTATCAACCGCATGCGGCGAAAAAATGTTAATTTGGCGTTGCATCTGGCCGCGATGCATAAAATTTTTTTAAAAAAAGTTAAAATAGCTCTTGCAATCGTGCTGCATGTGTGATATAATACTGGAGTACGGTGACGGAGGCATAGCTCAGTTGGTCAGAGCGCACGGTTCACATCCGTGAGGTCGTAGGTTCGAGCCCCACTGTCTCCACCAGCCCAAAAAGCCGGGCAGAAACAAAATATCGGTTATCACCGATGGGGCGTTAGCGCAGATGGTAGCGCACAACACTGGCAGTGTTGGGGTCAGGGGTTCGAATCCCCTACGCTCCACCAAGCCCAAAGGGACCAATGCATAGCATTGGTCCTTTTGATTTTCACCAAGCCCACGATTCGCTCCCCTCTCCTCCCTTCCCTCAAACACCAAAGCCCCCGGCCTGAGCCGAGGGCTTATTTTGTTCCGGCGGAGCCGGAGACGAGGATATTTCAGTTACTTATTGGTCTTAATGCTGTTCTCGTAGGACTCGATCATCTTTTTGACCATCTGTCCGCCGACGGAACCGGCCTGACGGGAGGTCAGCTCGCCGTTATAGCCCTGATTGAGGTTAACGCCGACTTCAGAAGCGGCCTCCATCTTAAACTTCTCAAGTGCGTCCTTTGCCTCGGGAACAAGTGCACGATTATTTCTTGCCATTTTGAAACTCCTATTGGGGACGCCGAATGCAGAGCATCCGTGACCCGCTGATCTATATTAATTGAGTCGCTTGCGCGCTCTGGTATTATTATTTTCAGCTCGGGCGGCTTTATGAATGGCAATTGAAGCCAGCATTTCAAAAAATAAAAAAGCATGCCCGCCGCAGCCGCGGCGGGCACCTTGCTCCGCGCCTCCCGGACGGTGCCGGGAGGCTTTTGGGGTTAGTTAATTATTGCAGTTTACCGTCCGAGTATGTCAAAGTGCCGTCTGTGCACCTGACAGTGACAGTGGGAGCATATTTGGGAATGATCCGATGATGCCTCTATGGACTTATTGTTTAGCGTACTCATACACCACATTACATGTCACATTTTTGTATCCGTCAATGGCCTTCCACTGCGCCTCCGTGCCACAATAGTTGACAGTCATGGAGTTGTCAAACGCATTACTACGGATGCTCCTGACGCTGGTCGGCATGACCACCGTAACCTTGGTGCAATTGACAAACACATACGCACCAATGCTCTCAAGGCCATCAGAAATGATCACTGTCTCAAGCTTTGAGCTGTCTTGGAAAGCTTTATAACCAATCGTAGTTATGTTGCCCGGAATGGTAATGCTGGTGATCGCGGTGTTAGTGAATGTATAAGGTTCGATAGTAGTCAGTCCCGAGCCTAATTTCACCTCTTTAAGGCTTGTGCAATCGCTAAACGCACCTAAATTAGTATTGGCGTTATTCTCACCCATGCTCGTAACACTATCCGGAATGACGACAGAAGTAATGCTCGTGTTGCCCTTAAATGCCCCCTTCTTTATCGCCGTCACCTTTTTGCCCTTGTACTGTCCATCCGGGACTATGGCGGAGATAAACAGATCGGTATCCGTGCAGCTGCCGATGCCGCTGACGGTAACGGTGCCGTCACTGTTCTCATTGTAGCTCAGGCCGAGGCCGGGGAAGTAAACCTTGTAGCTGCCGGCTTTCTCATCCCAAGAGTAGCCCTTGGGGATAGCATTCCACTCCGCCTCCGTACCATAATAGTAGATAGTATTGAGCTTGCTACATTCGTAAAACACGGTCGGTTTCATTTCCTTGACGCTGGCCGGAATGTACACAGTCGTAAGCTCAGAGCAACCCAGGAATGCTTGCTGACCAATGATCTCAACACCATCGGAAATGATCACTGTCTCAAGCTTTGAGCTGTTTTGGAAAGCTTGATAACCGATCGTAGTTATGTTGCCCGGAATGGTAATGCTGGTGATCGCGGTGTTAATGAATGTATAAGGTTCGATAATAGTCAGTCCCGAGCCTAATTTCACCTCTTTAAGGCTTGTGCAACCGCTAAACGCACCTGCATTAGTACTGGCGTTATTCTCACCCATGCTCGTAACGCTATCCGGAATGACAACAGAAGTAATGCTCGTGTTGCCCTTAAATGCCCCCTTCTTTATCGCCGTCACCTTTTTGCCCATATGCTGCCCATCCGGAACTATGGGGAAGATGACCAGATCGGTATCCTTGCAGCTGCCGATGCCGCTGACGGTGGCAGTTCCGTCACTGTTGGCGCTGTAGCTCAGGCCGAGGCTGGGGAAGCACACCTTGTAGCTGCCGGTGTTCTTATCCCAATCGCTGTCCTTAGTGATAGCATTCCACTGCGCCTCGGTGCCACAGTAGTATATGCTCTTAAGGCTTGTGCAGCCCTCGAACGCATTAGCGCCGATTGTTGTAACGCCCGTCGGGATGATGATGCTCTCAAGCACCTTATTCTGATAAAAGGCTTTGCTGCCAATGCTCGTGATATTGGAAGGCACAGTGATGCTCTTAAGCCCGGGGGCACCAATTATCAGCTCGTTTGAGCTTTTTTTATACAGGCAGCCGTTTTCAACCGCAAAGTGGTAATTTGCAGCGTCAACTGTGATATTGACCAGCTTGCTGCAGCCCGCAAATGCGTCAGCTTCTATGTTATTGACTGTCGCCGGAATATTGATACTCTCCAGCGCCGTGCAGTTAGCAAAGGCGCCACTACGGATCCTAAGCAATGCTCTGCCGGGCAGGATGACTGTCTTGATGGTCGTCTGGTCTTTAAGCGCGTCAGCTGATATCCCTGCCACACTATTGCCGGCCAACTCGCCATCCGGCACGATGGTGGGGATGAACAGCGTAGTGCCCGTAAAGCCGCTGAGGCCGGTGACGTTAGCCATGTACGCGCCGTACTTGGTGAATGTCAGCCCATCGGGGACGCAGATGAAGGTGTACGTCTTGGCGGCTGTAGCCGTGCCGGCGTTCTTATCCCAATTGTTGCCCTTGGTGGTGTTATTCCACTGCGCTTGGGTGCCGAGGAACGCCATGGTCTCGAGCCCCGTGCAGTCTGAGAACGCACTGTCGCCAATGCCCGTGATGCTGCCAAACGGAAGGATCACTATCTCAAGCCTGCGGCAATCGCTGAATGCCCCTTCCTCAATGGTCTTCAGCCCTGTGGGCAATACTATTACGCTCGTCATGTCTTTGCCGGCGTAGAACACATTCGCCCCGTAGTTAGTCGCATCGGCCAGAATAATGCCGGTGATGCCGGAGCCCGAGAAGGCATATTCTGCGATAGCGGTCAGCCCTGAGCCAAATTTCACGTCTTTAAGACCTGTGCAACCACTAAACACATATTTACCCATGCTCGTAACGCTATCCGGAAGTATGACCTGCGTCAAAGCGGTGCAATTGTAGAACGCATACTCACCTATCGTAGTCACGCCCCGGTCGAGCACTGTAACAGAAGTAATGCTCGTGTTGCCCTCAAAGGCACGATCCTTTATCGCCGTCACCTTTTTGCCCTTGTACTGTCCATCCGGGACTATGTTTGGAATGGTCAGCTCGGTATCCGTGCAGCTGCCGATGCCGCTGACGGTCACGGTTTCGCCGTCACTGTTAAGTGTATATTCCAGACCGCTGCTGGTGAAACACACCTTGTAGCCGCCCAAGCTGCTGCCGGTGTCCTGATCCCAATTCTGGCCCTTGGTGATGGCATTCCACTGCGCCTCGGTGCCCAGGAAATATATAGTCGTAAGGCTTGTGCAGCCCTCGAACGCATTCTCACCGATGCTCGTGACGCTTGCGGGGATAACGATCTCCCTGAGCGCAGTGCAGCCCTCGACCATACCGGCACTAATGCTCATGAGGCCATCAGGCAAGTTGATCTTGGTCAGCGAAGTGCAATCACTGAACGCTTTCTCGCCGATGCTCGTAGCGCTATCCAAAATAGTGACCTCGGTCAGCAGCTTGGAATTGCTGAACGCTTGTCTTCCAATGCGCATGATGCCCGGCAGGATGGTAACCTCGGTCAGCGCTTCGCCAGAGAGCGCCGCGTCCCTTATCGCCGTTACCTTTGAGCCCTTGAAGCCTCCATCCAGGGAGATGGGAGCAATGACCAGCTCGGTATCCGTGCAGCTGCCGATGCTGTGGACCCTAACGGCGTTTCTATAGCCGGTATCGGGTTCGTATCGCAGGCCGAGGCCGGGGAAGCGCACCTTATAGCTGCCGGTGTCCTTATCCCAATCGTTGCCCAGGGTGATGGCATTCCACTGCGCCTGAGTGCCCAGGAAATATATGTTCTCGAGGCTCGTGCAGTTGCAGAACGCCTGCATCTCAATGCTCGTGACGCTTGCGGGGATGATGACCCACTTGAGCGCAGAGCAGCCATCGAACATCCCGTTCTTAATGCTCGTAATGCCATCAGGAATGGTGAACTCGGTCAGGCTTGTGCAGTTGCCGAACACCCTCGACCCCCCTATTTTTTTCAGCTGTGAGCCCTCGGCAAAGTTAACATCTGCAAGCTTGCTGCATCCGTCAAACGCATATCGACTGATCTCGGTAACGCTTGCCGGGATAGTGATCTCGGTCAGGCTTGTGCAGTAGCGGAACGCATCATCACCTATTTTCGAGATCCCCTCGGGCAGTGTGATGCTCTTAAGATTATTGCAACGCTTGAACACATCATCGCCAATGCTCTCGAGCTGTGAGCCCTCAGCAAAGGAAACTGTCTTAAGAGTATTATTGCCTTGGAATACATACGCGCCAATGCGCTTGATATTAGCCGGCACGACCATATTCTCTCCCACGACTGCCGTTAAGAGCACACCGTCTGCAATCGAATAAAGGTAACCGTCCGTGACAGCATAGGCGGTATTCTCGGGGTCCACGGTAATGCTCTTGAGCGACAGACAGCCGCTAAAAGCACTTTCTTCAATTCTTGTGAGCCCCTTCGGGAGGTGGATACTCTCAAGATTTTCGCAATATTCGAAAGCACCGTCAGCAATATGTGTCAGGCTTGCCGGCCAATTGATAGCTGTCAGCTGTTTGCACTGTTGGAAGACGCCGAGATCAAGTGTCGTCAAGCCACCGGGAAGAACCACTGTCTGCAACGATTGGCAATCTTTGAACGCCCTTGCGCCGATAGTGGTCACGCTATCGGGAATTACGACCTTTTTGATAAGAGTGGTGGCGAACGCATCATTCCCTATCGCCGTAACCTTTTTGCCGGCGTGCTCGCCGTCCGGCACGATGGCAGGGATAACCAGCGTGGTGGAGTCCTTGAAGGTTCCGATGCCGCTGACGGTGGCAGTGCCGTCGCCGTTGTCGGTGTATTTCAGCCCGGTGGCAGCGAAGGTAAGGATGTAGCCGGTGTGGATGTTTTTGCCGGCGTAAAGATCCCAGTCGATGCCCCGGTTGATGGTATCCCACTGCGCCTGAGTGCCCAGGAAATATATGTTCTCGAGGAGCCAGCATTGGAAGAACGCCTTCTCCCCAATGCTCGTGACGCTTGCGGGAATGATGACCTGCTTGAGCGCAGAGCAGTACTCAAACGTGCTGGGACCGATCTGAGTTACGCTTAACGGGATAGTGATATCGGTCAGTGACGCACACGAGTTGAACGCCCCCGTCATAATTGTTTTCAGCTTTGAGCCCTCGGCAAAGGTAACATTGGCAAGCTTGCCGCAGCCTGAAAACGCGAAATAATCGATTTTGGTAACGCTTGCCGGGATAGTGATATTGGTCAGGCTCCTACAGCAATCGAACACACGCTCACTTATTTCCGTGAAGCCCTCGGGCAGTGTGATGCTGGTAAGATTCGTGCAGCTGCCGAACGTATATTTGCCAAAGCTCTTGATCTGTGTGCCCTCGGCAAAGGAAACGGTCTTAAGAGTATTATTGTATTGGAATGCGTACTCGGCAATTCGCTTGATATTAGCCGGCACGACCATATTCTCTCCCACGACTGCCGTTAAAAGCACGCCGTCTGCAATCGAATAAAGGTAACCGTCCGTGACAGCATAGGCGGTATTCTCGGGATCTACTGTAATGCTCTTGAGCGACAGGCATCTGCCAAAAGCTTTCTCGTGAATTTCGCTGACATTCTTCGGAATGTGGATGCTCTCAAGCTTCTCGCAATAGTCGAAAGCTTGCTCACCAATATATGTCAGGCTTTCCGGCCAATTGATAGCTGTCAGCTTCTTGCAAAATTCGAAGGCGTATTCGTTGATACTCGTCACGCCCTCTGGAAGAACCACTGTCTGCAACGATTCGCAATTTAGGAATGCATTCGAGCCGATAGTGGTCACGCCCTCGGGAATTACTACCCCGGTGAGCGAGGTGCCTTGGAACGCATTATTCCCTATCGCCGTCACCTTTTTGCCGGCGTGCTCGCCGTCCGGCACAATGGAGGGGATGTGCAGTACGGTGCCCGTGAAGGTCCCGATGCCGCTGACGGTAACGGTCTTGCCGTCGCCGTTGTCGATGTATGTCAGCCCGGTGGCGGTGGTAATAAGGGTGTACTTATTGTCGGCAGTGTATGAGCCGACATACATATCCCAATTGCTGCCCTTGGTGATGGCATCCCACTGCGCCTGGGTGCCAAGGTATTTTATAGTCTCAAGTCGGTAGCAGTCATAGAAGGCTTTGTCGCCAAGGCTGACGATGTCAGCAGGCAGTGTGATGCTCTTCAATTGGTAATAGTACGCCATCGCCTCGTTTACGATGTACTTGGTGCCTGCACGGACGGTAAGCTCTTTCGGTGAATTCTCATCATAGTCAATGAGGTACCGCCCAATGTAGTACAGGCCATCGACCTTCTCGACACAGGGAGCGGAAACGTCAAACGTATCATCCTCAAATGTCACGCCATCCGGCAGCGCGATGCTCTTCAGAACGGTGCAGCCGTAGAAGGTATGGTACCCCAGCTTCTTGAGCTGCGAGCCCTCGGCAAATGTGACTGTCCCCAGCGCGGTGCAGTCCAAGAAGGCAGAGTTTCCTATCTCAGTCACGCCGGCCGGCACCGCGATGCTCTTCAGAGCGGTGCAGCCAAAGAAGGTTTGGTACTTCAGCGTTGTGAGCTTGGAGTCCTCGGCAAATGTGACCGTCTCCAGCGCGGTGCAGTCCAAGAAGGCAGAGTTTCCTATCTCAGTCACGCCGGCCGGCACCGCGATGCTCTTCAGAGCGGTGCAGACAGCGAAGGCACGTCCTCCCACTGTTGTAAGCTGCGAGCCCTCGGCAAATGTGACTGTCCCCAGCGCGGTGCAGCTGTCGAAAGCAAAGTCTTCTATCTCAGTCACGGTGCTGGGAATGTTGACCGACGTTATGGTAGCGTCTTCCTCGAACGCCGAAGCACCGATCACGGTGATGGTGTACCCATCGATAATCTCGGGGATGTTGAGCGCGCCGCCATTGTTGAACATCGTGAGACCGGTGAGCTTGGCGGTCTTGGCAGCCTCGTCGATGACAGTGTACTTATACATCGGCATCGTGGTTGGGTCAAAATTATAAATGATGGTGTAGGTGCCGGCACCTTCATCCCAGCTTGCGTCCTTGGTGATGGCATTCCACTCTGCCTCGGTGCCATAGTAACATATGGTCTTGAGGCCGGTGCAATCTGTGAAAGCAAGTTCCTCTATGCTCTTCACCGATTTGGGGATAACGACAGTCTCGAGCTGCTCACAGCTACCAAAAGCAATGACGCCTATCGACTCTACCCCGTCGGGAATCACAAAGCCCTCAAGCCCGGAGCACTCAAAAGTTCGTTCAGGTATCGTCTTCATGCCGGCCGGCCAGTTTTCGACGCGCTTAAGAGCGGCGCAGTTCTGAAAGATATCTGTGTCCATTGACTCGAGCTTGGAGCCCGGCTCAAAGGTGACCTTGGTCAGGTACCTACAATCTACAAATACAGAGTAGCCCATCGTCTTAACGCTGGCAGGGATGGTGATAGCTTCGAGGGGAGTATAATCATCAGGCAAACTTCCAAATGCCATGTTGTCTATCGTCTCCAGCTTGGAGCCCGGCTCAAAGGTGATACTCTCGAGGCCGCTGCAACCATAAAACGCGCTGTCGCCTATATATTTTACGCTGGCGGGAATAGTAATGCTCTTGAGAGCATAGTTACACTTACTTTGGTCTGTATTCAACAGCGAAAATGCGCACGCACCAATGGACTCAAGCTGTGAATCCTCCGCAAACGTAACGCTTGCCAGCTCAGTGCACCCCAAAAACGCGTTATCACCGATCGTCTTGACGCTGGCGGGAATATGTATCGATCTCAGCGCAAGGATGCCATCAAACGTGTCATCATTCTGCGCATTGATATGCTTTGTGCCCTCGCGGATCGTCAGGGTTGCCACCTCTCCGCGGTTGGCAAGCCTCACGAGCCAGTCGTTGACGTAGAAGGCGGCTTTTTCAACAGAGCCACCATAGGCGTTTTCACCGCTGTCCCAATTGTTCGGGTCATCCCAAAGCTTGGAGCCTGCGAAGGTATCGACATCAATGCGCTCCAGCGTGCTGGGGAAGGTGATACTCTCCATGGTTTGATTGTCCTGGAAAACAGCACCGCCGATACGCGTCACGCGGCACCCCTTGTACTCACCCTCCAGCACAACGCCGGGGATGTGCACCACGGTATCGGTGCCGGTGTAATCCCAGACCCATACGCACCCGGGAGCTTCACTAATCTTCCAGTAGCTCAACCCGCTGGTGATGATGGAATCGGCAAGGTTATCGGTGTTATAATTCAGATATTCCTGTGCGCGGGCGCCGTAGTCCAGCATGGAGACCAGCAGGTCGATCAGCTCGGTGCTGCTCGTGACATTGCTGACCGGCGTGCTGTTGTTTATCCCCAGCTTGTTGGCGGCGTATGTCTGCACGCTGTAGGGCTGGACATTGCCGCAATAATATTCGTCGCCAATGCGGCACCAGCCCTGGCCGTATATAGTGTCGGTCATCTGCTTGGCGTAAACGCCGTAGTTAAAGCTGTAGTAGACCTTGCCCGTGGCGGCGTTGGTCCACTGATATGCCGACTCCTTATGCCGCACGACGGCAGTGCTGTCCTCGGCGGTGGCGGTCGCATACGACGCGCTCTCGCCCGGGTCGGTGAGATAGAATATCACACCCCAGTCATCGGCTCCCGACGTCGCCGCGCTGTCAGACAGCATAAAGTATATGTATACATTATCCTTGAGTGACAGGCTGGCGCCCTTGATACCGACATCGGGAATGTCGGCGGGGGCGGTGGCGCCCGTCGCTGTGCTCTCAGCCGACGCCGACATGGTCAGCGCACAGCACAGTATCAGCAGGGGCAAGAATATCGCTAAAAATCTTTTCATGGTTACCTCTTAAAAAAATAATCAGTGAATTGGTAGGTCAGTGGACGTTCAAGCCCCAGTCGGGCTCGAGGGTGTCTGCGCCACCATTGGGGTCGCTCGTCGTGATGATGTCTGCGCCGGACAGCAAAATCAGCTCCATTCGTGGGGTCTCGTACGGCGCCCGGGGTGCGTGTGATTGTTGATTCATGTTTTTCTCCCTTCAAAAGCATTAATAAGTGGATCTTGAGGCAAAATACGGTCTCTCGCTGCCATTTTGCTCTCGAATTATTACTCAGCAGCTAATGGTATCATAAGTTCGTGCTTTTGTCAAGACTTTTTCCACTTATTTTTTTGCAACTTGTTATTCTTTTCTTGCATAAGCCGTACGAATTCCGCGACGAATTACGAATTTGATGGAGACTACCATGCAGGGCTCTGCCCTGCACCGGGGAGCGAATGTGGGGCGCTGCCCCACACCCCGGCAGGGGACTTTTGAAAAAGTCCCCTGCACCCCCAAAACTTTCAAACAGCT
>CAYXBY010000052.1:0-10778 GCA_964463325.1 uncultured Lachnospiraceae bacterium
GCGGCGCGGGTCCAGCGCCGCGTGGCGCTGGTCGTCGCCCGCAGGCGGCGAAAGCCCCCGACGGCGAAAGCTCCCCGGCCGCCCGCAGGCGGCGAAAGCCCCCGACGGCGAAAGCTCCCCCCTCAAAAAACGCAAAGGAGAATTATTATGGAAATAAACATCGAAAAGCAAGCCCATCTCGAGCACCACGTCGACCTGTGCGTCGTCGGCGGCGGTCTGGCCGGCATGTTCACCGCCATCTCGGCGGCCAGACACGGCGCCAGCGTCGTCCTCATGCAGGATCGCCCCGTGCTCGGCGGCAACTGCTCGTCCGAAATACGCATGTGGATCCGCGGAGCATGCGGCTCCAAGGATCTTAAGACCAATACCTGCAACCGCGAGACCGGCCTCATCTCCGAGCTCGAGGAGGAGAACATTTTCGTCAATCCCAACCTCAATTACTCCGTTTGGGACGCGACTATGTGGAATATGGTCAAGTCCGAAAAGAATATCACGCTGCTGCTCAACTGCTCCTGCGCCGACGCCGAAATGCAGGACGGCCGCATTCATTGCGTCCACGGCTGGCAGCTGACCACCTACACCTGGCACACCGTTTATGCCACCTATTTCGCCGACTGCTCCGGCGACTCGGTGCTGGCGCCCATCACCGGCGCCCGCTATCGCGTCGGCCGCGAGGGCAACGACGAATTCCATGAGACCATCGGGCCCATGGTGGGCGACCGCAAGACCATGGGCATGTCCTGCCTCATCCAGGCACGCGAGACCGACCACCCCGTCACCTTCAAGGCGCCGGCCTGGGCAAATGTCTACCTCACCGACGAGGATTTCGATTACGCCTCTATCGGCGACGCCAAGTACGATCACTGCTCGGCCGATGCCCTCAAGCAGGCGGCCAAGCCCCATCGCTCGCATAAGCCCGCCACCTCCGGCACCAACTTCTGGTGGCTCGAGCTGGGCGGCGAGAACGACAGCATATACGACACCGAAGCGCTGCGCGATGAGCTGGTCAAAACGGCATACGGCATTTGGGATCACATCAAAAACCACGGCGACCACGGCGCCGAGAACTGGGAGCTGGAATGGATCGGCTTTTTGCCCGGTAAGCGCGAAAGCCGCCGCTATGTCGGCCGCTATGTGCTCAACCAGAACGACGTCGAGGCCGAGGGACGTCATTTCCCCGACCTCGTAGCCTACGGCGGCTGGCCGATGGACGACCACAACCCTGCCGGCTTCCGCGCCACCACCGCCGAGCCGCCCTCTCTGCTGCACCCGACGCCCACTCCCTACGGCATCCCGCTGCGCTCGCTCTATTCGGGCGACATTCCCAACCTGCTGTTTGCGGGACGTAACCTCAGCGCCACGCACGCCGCCATGTCGTCAACTCGCGTTATGGCCACCTGCTCACTGCTGGGTCAGGCGTTGGGAACGGCCACTGCCATGTGCGTCCGCGAGAATATCGACATGGATACGCTGGTCGAGACCCGCATCGAGGCGCTGCGCACCGAGCTGCGCGAGGACGGCTGCTGGCTGCCCTTCTCAGCCCGCGAGATACCCGCGCTCAGCCGCGAGGCAAGCCTCAATATCTCGGCCGACGACCGCGCACTGCTGTTCAACGGCCTCGAGCGCCCCGACGCCGAGGACACCGTCAACTATATCACGCTGCCCGTTGGCGGCGAGCTGACCTTTGAATGGGACAGCCCGCGCAAGCTTAGCGAGCTGCGCGTCATGTTCGACCTCGATTTTGGCCGCGAGAGCGTGTCGGTCAACAAAAAAATGCGCGTTTTCGCCCAAAAATGCTGCACCGGACTCGATTTCAAGCCGGTTAAGGTGGCTGCAACGCTGGTCAAGCGGCTGCGCGTCGAGGCCGACGGCCGCGAGATATATTCGGCAGACGAGCTGCATCATTCGCTCTTCCGTCTCCCGCTCGACGTCACCGCCTCCCGCCTGACGCTGCACTTTGACGAGACCTGGGGCGCGGATGAGGTGCATCTGTTCGCCTGCGACGTAAAGTGAGGTAAGCATGAGACTGTCAACCATGACCAGCCTGGTCTACCGCCCGCATGAGGATGGCAAAATGTTCATCCATTCGCTGCGCGCGGCACATGCCGCCGGCTTTCGCGTGATGGATCTCAATCTCTGCCAGCTCCAGCGCGGCGAGACAGAGCTGGGCGGCGAGGGCAACGACTGGGAGCGCTATCTCGATGAGATACTCAACGAGGCCGCCCGCCTCGGCATCGAGCTGGCACAGTCGCACCTGCCCTACCCCAAGGCGCCCGTCCGCCGCAAAAAGCCGACTGACCCCGGCTGTGAGCAGAATGAATATTTTGTCAATATGACGCTCCGCGGCATCGAGATGTGCGCCCGCGCCGGCATACCGTGGGCGGTCGTTCACCCCGTCCAGCGCGTCACCGACGCCGACCTCGAGGACGATCTGCGCTACAACCACGAGATATACGACCGCTATGTCGAGCTGGCCTCGGCACGCGGTGTCGGACTGGCGTTTGAAAATATGGCCGAGGTCGAGGGCCGTCAGCGCAGCTTTGCAACTGGAGAGGAGCTGCGACTGCTGGTCGAATCGTTCGGCGCCGACGTCGCCGGCATATGCTGGGACTTTGGCCACGCCAACCACACCTTTGTCGATCAGCGCCGCTCACTGCGCGCCACCGCACCCTACCTGCGCGTCACTCACCTGGACGACAACCGCGCAAAGGACGATCTGCACATCGTCCCCTACATGGGCACCGTTGACTGGGCCGGCGTGATGCGAACGCTGCGCGAGATGGACTACCGCGGCGACCTCAACTATGAGTTGAGTATTTACCGTCATTTACCGGATGAGCTGCTGGCACCGACGCTGCAATATGTTCACAGCGTGGGACAGTACCTTGTTTCGTTATTTGAAAATCAATAAAAAGGAGTAGATAAGCTATGTCCAGTATGTCAAAAAAGATTCTTATCATCGCCGTGACTGCTACTGTGCTTATCGCCGTGCTGATCTTCTTCGCCATTCTGGCGCCGGGCAGCCGAGGAGATAACAACGACGATACCAACACCACCACACCCCCAAACACCCCTGCCGACAGCGGCAGCCACACCCCCGCAGACACCAGTGCCACCAATGAGGTAGTGCTGGGTATCCCCGAGGACACTGACTTTAATAAGCTCACCGTCACGCTGCTGGTCGACAGCACGGCGACAATGAAGGAATTCTTCTACGATGAGGTCGACGGCGACCGCATCGGCGCCGCCATTCACGACCGCAATATGCGCACCGAGGACGCACTTGGCGTCACACTCAACTATGTTGAGGAGGTAGGCGGCTCGAGCAAGTACACCAGCTTTAACAAGGTGGTCGAGAACGACATCAAGAGCGGCAACTGCGAGTACGACATCATCGCCGCCTACAGCCGCGCTCTGCCCATCCTGACGCTGAACGGCGCCATGACTGACCTCACCACCGTCGATTACCTGGATCTCGACCAGCCCTACTGGCCCGAAACGCTGATCAACGAGTGCACCGTCAACGATAAGCTGTTCTATTGCTCAGGCGACATCTCCACCAACCTGCTGTGGATGATGAGCGGCACCTTCTTCAACAAGAGCATGCTGGCCGCCAGCGAGCTTGAGAGCCCCTATGATCTGGTCGACAGCAACCGCTGGACGCTGGACAAGGCAATTGAGATGGCCACCGATCGCTATGAGGACGTCGACGGCGCCGGCACCAAGGACGCTGCCGACAAGTTCGGATATGTCATGTACGACATAAACTTTGACGCTTTCTTCAATGGCGCGGGCTTTGTCACCATCACCAAGAACAGCGCCGGAGAGCTCTCCATCTCCGATGACCTGACAGATCAGCGCCTCTACACGCTCATCGAAAAGCTGGGCTCCTTCTTCAACAGCACCGACGCCTTCTTTAAGTCGGATATCTCCGTCCGCGAGATATTCTTTGAGGAGCGCGCACTGTTTATCACTGACCGCGTCTTTATCGCCGCCGGCAAGGACAACGGCAAGCAGCTGGACAAGATCGAGTTTGAATACGGCCTCGTTCCGCAGCCCAAGCTGTATGCGGATCAGCAGAGCTTTGTCACCAACGTCGGTCACCCCTTCATGATGTACGGAATTTCCTCCGGCATCAAGGACGAAACGCTGATTGACGCCTGCGGCGCCACGCTCGAAACACTGGGCTACTGGAGCTATAAGCTGGTAACGCCCGAGGTGTTCGAGGAGGCAATGAAGTATAAGTACGCCAGCGACGAAGTAACCTCGCGCATGTACGACATTCTGCGCAGCACCGTCGTCTTTGACCTCGGCCGCTTCTATACTAATCAGGTTGGCGACGCCTATAAGGCAGTTCGCGGCCAGATCACGTCCGGCGCCAACAAGTTTGCATCTCAATTCAAATCGCTGCAAAAGATGATGAGAATAGGTATCGAAACCATCTCCGCAGCCTATGAGGATTAATAGGAGGATACCATGAAAAGAGCTATATCAGTTACGCTTTCCCTGCTGCTGATGCTCGCCTGCTTTACAGGTCTCAGCCTCAGCACATCTGCCGCCTGGAACGGCAGCTATTCGCCGGATTTTGCCGGCGGCACCGGCACCGAGGCCGACCCGTACCTTATTGCCTCCGAGCAGGACCTCGCGCTGCTGGCTAAAAAGTCCAACGAGGAAAATGTCGACCTCACGGGCGTTTATTTCAAGCTGACCGTCGATCTTGATCTCGGCGGTACGGCCTGGACGCCGATCGGTCAAAATATTGGCAGCGCGCTCGCCTTCCGCGGCGTCTTTGACGGTGACGGACATACCGTCGCCGGCCTCAACTGCCAGAGCGAGAACAATTTTGGCGGCCTTTTCGGCAAGGTCGAGGGCGGAACCATTAAAAATCTGACCGTCACCGGCACGCTGGTGTCCAGTGCCAAGTATGCAGGCGGCATCGCCGGCCTGATGCATAAGGGCGGCACCATCTACAACTGCCACGCCAGCATTCAGTCCATCAAGGGAACGACCGCAGGCGGTATTGTCGGCCGCACGCAGGACACCGGCGAGGGCGGCGCCTTCAACACCGTCAAGGGCTGCACCTCGGATTCCACTATCGACCTTATCTCGGGTAAGGACTGCTACGGCGGCGGTATAGTCGGCGCAGCGGGTGCTGTGGAGGTCGTCTGGTGCATCAACCGCGGCGACATCAACGGCGCCGAGGGCTCGACCAAGTCCATGATGCTGGGCGGAATTATCGGTATCCAGGGCGCCAGCAGCGTCACAGGGCACCTTCGCAACTGCTATAACACCGGTAACCTCAAGGGCCTGGCGCTTGTCGACGCAACGTATGCGGGTGGTCTTGTCGGCCGCGCTGCGCACGTCAACGACAGCGAGATAGAGAACAGCTTCAGCGTCGGCAGCGTGTCTGTCGTCAATGAGAGCAATGCTCCGATGGATGGCAACTATGGCAGCCTGTTTGGCCACATCAGAAATGTGGCATGGGTGAAGAACTGCTATACCTCGATCGCCTTCACCGAGATGCCCGAGGTTGGAAATGACGCCTATATGAGCGTTGAGGCAGGCAACGTCACCGTGCTGACTGTGGATAAAATGCAGGGCACCGACGCCGTGACCAATATGAAGCTGGGCGCCGGCTGGGTCGCTGACCCGACGGGCTACCCGACTATCGATCTGGCGGCTATATCCGATGCGCCTGTCACGCCCGACACCGACGCACCGACGCCCGATACCACGCCGTCCGGTGCCGACACTACCTCGGCACCCACTCCGGATACAACTCCGGCTGTTGTCGACACCACTCCCAACACGGCACCCACACCCGACACCACGCCGTCCGGCGGTGACACCACCCCGGCGCCCACCGAGCCCGGCGACGAGCCCGGCGGAGTCAATGTCTTTGTGATACTGATAATAGCTGTGGTCGTGGTGGCAGCAGGCGCTATCGTGCTTGTTGTTGTGAGCGAAAAAAAGAAGGCAAAATAAAATAACATCCTGACGGCGCGCAGCGTCGCGATAGTCCCGGGGAGACCAGCCTCCCTGGGACGCGCGGCTGTGCGCCGCCTTTTTGATTTGGTCGCCGTGGGGGACAAAATTAATAAACGCTCATTTAATTTGCTGCGGGGTATTGCTTTTGGCGGCGAAATGTGATATACTATAACTAATAGTATCCTTTTTAATGTCGCTTAAAAATGGGAGGATTATATGAAAAAACGATTTTGGCTGTTCGCGCTGATGGTAGTGGCGTTTATGTGCGCACTGCCGGCGATGATGCTGCATGCCAGCGCCGCGACCCACGTGGAAGAGGTGGGGCCCTACATCGTCGAGAGCGAATATGAGTACGTCAAGCCCTACACCTATACAAAATACTATCTGACCATCACAGGAGACGGCCCTATCACCATCAAAAACAAGGATCCTGAGACTGTGGCCGAAATGTATATCGTAATTGAAAAGGATGTGGGCACGACGCTGCGTCTGGCGGGCGTCAATATCTGCCCCGGCGCCTCCTTCACCTCGGCTATTGCCATCGAGTCTGACAGCACGGCGGACGTGTGGATCGAGATCGTTGAGGGGACGGAAAACTATCTTCTTGGCAACCTTGGCGGCGGCCTTGCGAAGAACGTCAGCGATACCAATGTCGCTACAGCCGGCACACTGTATCTGGTCGGCAATGGCAAGCTGGAATCAACCTCAAAAAATGGCGCTGCCGGCATTGGTAGCCGCGGAACCCGCAGCACGGCCAACATTGTAGTTGGCAGCGCCACTGACTGCCCCACAATAATAGCAAACGGAAACGGTGGTGCGGGCATCGGTGCCGGGATTTATGGCAGTGCCTGGAACATACGCATCGAGAACGGTAACATTACTGCCACCGGCTGGGATGGCGGCGCCGGCATCGGAGGCGGCTCGTGGTACGGCAATGCTTACGGCATCACCATCAATGGCGGCACGATAGTGGCTCATGGCGATGGCGGCTCCGGTATCGGCGGTGGTGGCGGAGGCGAAGGCTGTGACATAACCATCAACGGCGGCCATGTCACTGCCACCTGCAGCGGTAACGGATCAGGTATTGGCGGTCGGGGCAAAGCTAAAAATATAACCATCACCGGCGGCTATGTAAAGGCGACCGGTGGCGAAACGGGCGGCGCGGGTATCGGCTCCTGCGCCGGTGCAGAGAATATCACCATTTCGGGCGGTGTTGTTATCGCCCATGCCCCCGGCGACGACTGGTGCGGCGCGGGCATCGGCGGCGGCCTTTACGGCAGCTCGAAGAATATCACCATTTCCGGCGGCACTGTAAAGGCTACCAGCGCCTACTCTGTTGGCATCGGCAGCGGTGGCGAGGGCGCTGATGAGGGCGTCGTCACCGAGAACCTGCACATCACGGGCGGCTCGGTCAACGCAACGCTCGGCTGCCAGCCTACGGACGGCAATGGCAACAATGTCTATCTTTTGGTCGTCCCCAACCCCACCGGTGCGGCTGTCACTGTGAACGGCGAGCCCTACACGCCCCGCAACAACAGCGCCGCAGATGCCGACGACACCAATCTCTACATATATGTTACTGAAGGCACACAGCTGTGGCTGGACGGTCGGCTTTACCACTACCACATAATCGACGGTCAGACGACCACCCGGACCTTTGCGTACAAGCCCTGCCCTGACATACCCGGCTACCACCAGGAGGTGTGCACCGTCGAGGGCTGTGGCGTCACGCGCGGCCAGGAGTCGGAGCATGTGCGCAGCAATTTCCAGTGCAGAGACTGCCATATAGTGCTCCCGCTTGATGTCATCTTCTATAAGGACGATGCCGGGGAAGAGGAGCATGCTCATAAGTCAAATGTCATGCCGGACACGCCTGTCCTTGGCCTTGTGAGCGACCCAACCAAGCCGGACGCAAGCTTCAAAAGCTGGTATTATTTTAAGGATGGACGCACCTATTCTGTCACAGCTGACACCACGCTGCGTGATGTTGCCGACGGCCGAAGCTCTACGGCCAAGC
The DNA here is from genome assembly GCA_964463325.1 of uncultured Lachnospiraceae bacterium. Taxonomy (GTDB): domain Bacteria; phylum Bacillota; class Clostridia; order Oscillospirales; family CAG-272; genus UMGS1002. The sequence continues at coordinate 8,006 of CAYXBY010000052.1, forward strand.
TCTATGCCCGATTCCGGGAGCGCGAGCTGGAGGTCATTGGCGGCACCGAGGGCGTCGACTACACCTATAACAACGGTGTACTGCGGATCATTTCGAATGCGCAGCTGACCATTTCAAATATTCATCCCTTCGAGGCCACGTCAGACCGCATCGTGATAGCGAGCAGCAACGGAGCCAATATTGCACTGGATGCGGTTAATATCGATATGAAGTACTCTTACTATGCGGCGATCGATATCGAGAGCGGCGTGAACGGTGACGTCATCCTGACGATAACCAATTCGCGCCGCACCCCGCAGGGCTATGTAAATCGCCTGATCGGCGGCCAGGGCAGTGCCGCTATCCAGTCCAATGTGCCCTATGATGACGCGGGGAGCTCACCGCTGTATTCGCTCATCATCACCGAGGAGCTTACAGATACGACCAACCGTGTGTCGCTTTGGGCACAGGGTGGCAGTAATGGCGCGGCTATCGGCAGCGGCGGCTGGAGCATGTGCGGCCGTAATATAGTAATAAAGCACGGAAATATCACCGCCCTGGGCGGCGTCGGGGCTGCCGGTGTCGGTACCGGCAACGGCTACGGTAACGGTTTCGGTACCGGCGATAAGACAATATTCGCACCGAGCATAACGATATTTGGCGACGATGCAAGAGCCACCGACGTGCTGATAGCCGAGGGCTACAGCAATGCCGCCGGCATTGGTGCCGGGGCGTATGCAGGCTACACCTCCATAAAAATTCTGGGCGGCACCGTCACGGCGAAAGCGCTTTATTCCACAGCCTGCGACGTCGGCCGCGGCTATGGCTATGTGTATGGCACAGAAGAAAAAAGCGTAACAATATCCGGCAACGTCTCGCTCAAGGCGACCAACGTTTCCGACATTGTGGGCGACCTCGCGCTGCTGGTTATCGAGAATGTCGAGGGGGACACAATATATGTTGACGGCAATCAGCATCCGCTCAAGGATCACACCGCCGCCGACGCCAACGACACTAACCTCTATCTGTGGCTTTCCAAGGGCGACCATGTCATCAAAAGGGTCGACAAGCACGGCCAGGCCCGGGAGCTTGAATACACCTGGAAGGGTGATCATTTTGATCTGAAATATCGCGATCTCACCATCACCTCGAACACCTCCGAGGCGGCCGTTGAGGGCACCGATTACAGCTATCGCTTGGGCGTGCTGACCATACTCAGCGACAAGTCCATGACCATCGGCATGCGCGAGGGCGTCACGACCACCACCGACCGCATCGTGACCGGTGCCGGTGTGAGCGCCAACATCACGCTTTCGGGTGTTAGCATCGACGCCTCGAAAACCGGCAATGACGAGACTGTCACCTCGGGCTACGCACCCATCACGGTTGCCGACGCTGCCGGCGAGAACGTCACCATCACGCTGGCCGCCGGAACCCGGAGCACGCTTGCGGCCGGCTTCGGCTGCGCTGCCATTCATAAGCTGGACGGCACCGGCACGCTGACCATCACCGGCACCGGCGAGCTTGCTGCCACCGGTGGCTACGGCGGCGCCGGCATTGGCAGCGGCCTGGAGCAGGATTCGGCTAATATATTCATCAAAAACGGCGTTATTACTGCCACCTCGGGCGGCAACTCGTCCGGTATCGGCGGCGGCCATGGCGTTCTGGATAACAAAACCCAAGTCGTGACCGGCGGCAATGCGTCGAGCATTGTCATCTCGGGCGGCACTATTACGGCCACAGGCCTAAGCGGAGCCGGTATCGGCGGCGGCTATGCCGGCGACTGCTCGAATATCACCATCTCGGGTGGCACCATTACAGCCATGGGTTATGGCGGCGCCGGTATCGGCGGCGGAATGGCCCTAAGCAAATGCGGACGCGGCGATGCTACGAATATCATCATCAGCGGCGGCTTTGTCACGGCTACAGGTGATTATGGCGCTGCCGGCATCGGTGGTGGCGGCATAGGAAGGAGTATCATTTTTTGGGGGTCAGGAATGGGCAATGCAACCGGCATTACCATCTCGGGCGGCACCGTTATTGCCAATGGTAGCAATAAGTCATCAGGTATCGGTGCCGGGTGCAGGGGAAGTGCTCGTGATATCACTATTTCGGGCGGTACTGTGACGGTCACTGCCAAGAACGGCTGTAATATCGGTGGCGGCTCCGACAGTGAGTCAATAACAGTGTCGGGAATCGTCTTCTCGGGCGGCTCTATTCGCCTTGATGCGTCGGAGAATGATGTCCTTATTACAACGGCTCCCGTTGGTGCGGGCAGGGTGAATAATGGTGTTGGCCGTTTGGTCGAATACATTCCCCGGAATGCCAGCGGCCAGCTGCTTTACCTCCTGACAGTGGCCAACCCGAACGGTCTTGATGTAATGGTCGATGGAGCTGCATTTGAGCCGTCGAACCACACCTCAGCGGATGCTTCCGATACAAATCTTTACATTTATCTGCCGGCCGGGCGGCATGAGATCACGCTTGGCAACGGCGAGCCTATCGTCTACCACTTTAGCAGGACGGAAGGAAAGTTTGTGCAGTCCGACTGCGTGGACGCGGATAAGGATCACATATGTGACTATAACTGCGGCGCGACTGTAGGCACCTGCGCCGATACGGATGAGGATCACCTGTGTGACCACGGCTGCGGCATGGTGTTTGGCGTGCATGCCATCACGGACGCAAAATCGCACAACTGCGCATATTGCGGCGAGCCGATGACCGACTGCGTTGACACAAACCACAACCACGAGTGCGACGTCTGCGGCGCTGCTATGGGAGTTCACACCCC
>CAYXBY010000053.1:0-10746 GCA_964463325.1 uncultured Lachnospiraceae bacterium
GGAGGTGGTTGGGGTTCCGGGGAGGCGGAACGAAGCGTTCCGCCTGCACCGGCGCGTTCTTTCGCCATTTCTGCCGCGGTGCAGAAATGGCAAAAACATCGATCACAGCTGACGATCGGTCGAGTCAGCCCCGAAGCATGCAATGCTTCAACCCAGCCCCGAGGCTGCAAGCCTCACGAGCGCCGAAGTATGCAATACTTCACCCCCCTGTGGTGTCGGGGCGGCGCCCCGAATTAATCAACCCTCATCAACAGCGTTGAGCGTCAGCAGCACTGAGCCAAAATCATGCTTAAAGCGCGGCAGCACCACGCCAATGCAACGCAGCACGGCGCCCGGCAGCGTCAGATCCAGCTCCTCAATGTGATAGCTCAGGCTGTCATCAAGGCCGTCGACCTTGATCCACGGCGAGCCGACTACAGTGTCCAGCGCCTGGAAATACAGCGTCACCGCATGCCGCTTATCCTTCGAAACAACAGTCTGCACCAGCTCGTTGCAGTCGCCGTCAAAGGTCGTGTGGTTGCGGTAAAGATCGCCGCACAGCATGAGCTGCTCCAGCTCGCGATACTTGGCAATGTCCGCAGGGATGCGCTCCAGCTCCTCCTCGCTCAGCTTTTTGATGTCAAATTCATAGCCGTATGCGCCAAAGAAGGCAATGTTGCGCCGCGTGTCGGTGTTGGCTATGCGCCCGGTCTGGCGGTTGGGACAGCGCGAGACGTGGTTGGAGGAGGCGCAGAGTGGATAGATCAGCTGCGTACCGTACTGTATGCGCGCGCGGCAGTAGGCGTCGGTGTTGTCCGACGACCATATCTGCGGGAAGAACGCCAGCATGGCCGCGTCAAATCGTCCGCCGCCGCCCGAGCAGCCCTCAAAAAAGACATCCGGAAAACATTCGAGCGTCAGATACCGCGCCAGCTCGTAAACGCCCAGCACATAGCGATGCTGCACCTCGCCCTGGCGCTCCGGCGGCAGCAGGTGTGACCAGTTGTCGCTGAGTGAGCGGTTCATGTCCCACTTTATGTAGTCGGCGCCGCTGGTGGCAATGACCTCGCGCATCAGATTTTTGATATAATCCAGCACGTCGCGCCGCGTCAGATCGAGCACCAGCTGGTTGCGTCCCTCGTGCGGAATGCGCCCGGGCGTTGTGATAGCCCAGTCGGGATGGGCACGGTAGAGCTCCGAATCGGGATTGACCATCTCGGGCTCTATCCAAAGCCCAAATTTAAGTCCCTTTTCATGGCAGTGCTCGGCGATAGCGCTAAGGCCGCCGGGCAGCTTTTTCTCGTTGACAAACCAGTCACCCAGCCCTGCGCGGTCGTTGTCGCGCGCGCCAAACCAGCCGTCGTCCAGCACAAAGGTGTCGATACCGCGTCCCTCAAGCGCGTCGATGGTCTCGAACAGGCGGTCGCGGTCAAAGCTGAAGCGCATGCCCTCCCAGCTGTTGAGCACCACCGGCCGCGACTGATCCACCCAGCGCGGATTGATCATATATTTGCGGAAGAAATCATGATGGCGGCGCGTCATACCACCCATGCCCTCTCGGGAGTAGCACAGCACAGCCTCGGGCGTCTCGAAGCTGTCACCCGGCTCGAGCAGCCAGTTAAAGCTTTCGGGATTGATACCCATGGAAATGCGGGCCCGCTCGGACTCGTCGACCTCAACGCTCTCATAATGCGAGCCGCTGTAGGTCAGGCTGGCGGCATAGACCTCGCCGGACTGCTCGCCGGCGCCGGGGCGGCGAAGTATGACTATCGGCGCATGCATATGACTGGTGATGCCGCGCACGTTTCCGACGCTGATGCGCCCCTGAAGCAGCGGCGTCACCTGCGGGTTGCGCTCGTGCGCATGGCGGCCGTAAATTGTGACAAGCTCAAAATTGCGATCGAAAAACTCCAGCGTCATCGAAAGCGCCCGCTCGAGGTGCACGTTGCCCTGCGTGTTGTTGACTATCTCGGCGCGGCGGGTGATGATATCCTCGTCGGCATAGACGGTGTAATAAAGCAGCACCCTCAGTCCCGTCGCCTCGTCGCGCAGTGTTATGACCAGCGTTTCGCCGCCGCGGGCGGTCGGTATGCCGGAACGCACTGCCGGCTTTTCGGGCAGTATGTCATATGATTCATACTTCAGATCACACGAGCGCGAGCCGCGTGCATCCAGCGGCACGAGCGCAGGCTCACGAAAGTCGCCGAGAAACTCGGTGGCGTACTCCTGCATTATGGCACACATGCGGATGCTTGTGCCCGGGATGGAGGTGTTGAAGGAGGGCGCGGTGCTGGGGGTGTAATAGGAAAGGTCGCAGTCGGGCAGGCGCTCACCGTAATAGGTGTGGTAAAGATAGCCCTGCGGGGTGACGCGCATAATATACGAAAAGCCTTTACCGGTAAGGTAAAATGTGCGCAGCTCATCTGAATATCTGATGCTCATTGTGAATAGCTCCTTGTTGTTTTGGCGGTCGACCCGCCTTTTTTACCATTATATCATATCTCGCGCTGTTTTGCAAGCAAATACCGCCGCCTGCGGCATTTCGGCACACAGACGGCGGCTTGCGCCAGGTCAGCGCAGTATCTCCTCAATAGCACTGCCCTGAGCGTCGGGGAGATCGACGCCCAGTATGCGGGCGTAGGTGGGCGCTTCGTCGACGATGGGACGGCGGTCAAGCACGACGCCCTCGCGGATGTGCGGTCCCCGCGCGACCAGCGTCGGCTGCGGGCCGTAGTCGGGCAGATAGCCGTGGGTGGCGTGACCAAAGCGGAAATCGGTCAGATCCAGCGGCGCGATAACCGGGCGGCGGCAGCTGTCCGAGAAGGAGGTGTAGCCGTCCGACTCAAGCACAAAGCTGAAATCGCCTGTCAGGTGCTCCCTCTCGGCTATCTCCTCGCGCGTGAACACCTGCGAGAAGCCGTAAATGCCCTCCTCGCACATGTGGCGCAGCAGCGAATAAACGGCGTCATAGGTGGCGCGGTCGTCGGGATGCTTAAGATAGACCATGCTCGACATGGCGTTGGAGAGGCAGTATGCCCGCCAGTCGCGGACGCGGCCGCGCTCGTCGAGGTCGACAAAGCCGTGCTCAAGCAGATAGACGTTGGGCTTGATGGTGCGCTTGATGTCGCGCTGGCCGTGGTCACTGACAAGGAAGAAGTCGGTCTGCTCCAGCACACCCGCCCGCTCCAGCGCACGGCCGACGTCGCCTATCCAGCCGTCGACCAGATCCAGCTCGTGGCGCAGGCAGTCGGCCATGACACCGTTTTGATGGCGGCCGTTGTCCATATTGCCGTTGTGAATGAACATGACCTCGGGCGCGTAGCGCTCGATGATGTCGCAGGCGTTCTGCACCAGGAAGTTGTCCACCTCGGGGTGCTGCATGAAATTCTTGCGCCCGGTCAGCTTGTAGGAATCGGCCAGCAGCGGCGCGTTTTTCTCAATTATCTCAAGGCAGGCCTCGTTGGCGCCAACGCGGGCAAACGAGCTGCGCAGCGTGTCGTCCTTTTTGGGCATCCAGTATTCGGTGATGTTGTAATCGATGGCGTGGTGGCCGCCGGTGACCGTCCAGAAGACCGAACCGGTCGTGTATCCGGCCGCCTTGGCGGCGGTGAATATGTCGCCAACCTTAACCGATGAGTGGAACCACTGCCAGGTGTCCTCCTTGCTGTTGGTGGTGAAGGCAAAGTTGGACGTCACGCCGTGGCGATCGGGGTAGCAGCCCGTCATCATGCTGACGTGGGCGGGGTAGGTGACGCTGGGGTAAATAGTGCGGATGCGGCGCACCTCGCTGCCGCCGGCCAGATAGCGGCGGAAGCTGGGGCGTGTGCGAAGGTAGTCGATGTCCTCGCTGATCATGGCATCGACCGAAAAAACTACAAGCCTGTTTTTCATTGATATTTTATCCTCATGTAATATGATTTTGCTCTCCCGGCATTGACACGCCCTGTGCGGCGCGGTATAATGATATCGAAAGCATGACGGGAGGGATTTGATGGGCAAAACGCTATATGAGCTGTCGCGCGAGCTGGGTGTATCGACCGCCACGCTGTCACGCGTGCTGAATGGGGACAGTCACGTCTCGGCGGCCACGCGTGAGCGCATTCTCGCAGCGCTTGAGGGGCAGGGCTATACGCCGCGTCGCCGTCAGCGCAGCGTGGCCAAGCAAAACGCCGACACAGTGCTGGTCATCGTCGGGCAGCTGAACAATCCCATTCTGATGGGCTATATTGAGGGCATTCGCCGACACCTGACCGAGAGCGGCAGGCGATGCCTTATCGCGCTGAGCGATTATGACACCCAAACCGAGTGCGAGCTTGTGCGCTACGCCGAGACAGGCGGCTATGCCGGGGCGCTGATGCTGAACGCTGTTGAGAGCGAGCAACTGGTGGCGCTGATATCCGAGCAGCGGCTGCCGCTGGTGCTGGTCAACCGCTTTTTACGCACTGTTGACACCGACGTCGTCACGCTGGATAACTACCGCAGCGGCTATATGGCGACGCAATATCTGATAAGCTATGGGCATTCGCGCATTGCGCACCTGGCGGGGCCGGAGTCCTCGATCACCTGCCGCATGCGCCGTCAGGGCTATCTTGACGCCCTGCACGAGGCGGGGCTGCAGCCCGACCCGCAGCTGATGCTGTACGGCGACCGCACCTATCCGGGCGGCTATGCCGCCGGTCAGCGCATAGCGGCGAGGCGCGGGGACTGCACTGCTGTCTTTGCGGCGACAGCGCTTATGGCCATGGGCATGGTGGCGGCGCTGAACGACGCCGGACTGCGGGTCCCGGAGGACATAAGCGTCATTTGCAACGATGACTACAGCCGTGAGCTCATGCCGGGCGGCGGCGAGCTGACCTGTGTCCGTCACGATGCGCCGCTTGTCGGCGACACTGCCGCGCGGATGCTGATCGAGCGCATATGTGAGCCAACGCTGAGACCGCGGCGCGTGGTCTTCCCGCCTGAGCTGCACGAGAGGGCAAGCGTGCGGCGGGTGTGACGGCGAGGCGCGGGGCTATCCTGTTCAGTGCGCGAGTGCGAAGGGCGGGAAGAGGTGCTGTCCGCTGACGCGTATGATGCGCGGCTCCTCGTCGCCCGGTGTAAAGCCGGCTATCGGGACATCGGCGGCACGCAGCTCGGGCGGCAGATGCGAAACATCGCCCCAGCCCAGCACATCAAGCCGGCCGTCGTCGTGTATGCAAAGTGTGGAAACGGCGGTGTTGTCCAGCGTTTCGAGGTTCCACACCTCGCGGATGGGAATGTTCATCAGCCGCGCCATTATCAGCTGTATCATGAGCATATGACCCGCGATCGCCACAGCGCGGCCGCGCTCGGCCTGCACTATGCGCACCACGGCGTCGACCGCTCGGCGCTGTACCTGCTCAAACCGCTCACCGCCCGGTATGCTGAGCTCGTCCGGGCGATACTGCCACAGGTGAAGCAGTCCCGGCCAGCTCTGCTCGATTTCGGCGGCGTTCAGCCCCTCCCAGGGGCCGCAGTTTATCTCGGCCAGGTCGTTATCGACCACTATCGGCAGCTCGCGGCCGCCGCGTATCTGCGCAGCTGTGTCGCGTGCGCGGTCGAGCGGGCTGGAATATATGGCGTTCAGCGGGCGGGCGGCAAACGCCGCACCAAGGCAGGCCGCCTGGGCACGTCCGCGCTCGTCGAGAGGGCAATTTCGGCTGCCGCAGAAGCGGTGCTCGTGGTTGTTCTCCGTCTCACCGTGACGGACGAGGTAAAGAATAGTATCCATGTCGTCTCCAATCAGATAATTGCCGCTCCGGCTTGCCCGGAGCTGTTTTCATGCCTAATTATAAGACTATTTTTGCGATAAGTCAACGAGTTTTACCTGCCGGGCGCAGCTTTTTGCGCGTTTTCGGCATGTAATTACATTTGACGCCAACAAAGCGAACCCTGTGCCGCGTCGGCAGGCCAAACGCCCCGGTGCCCCTCCGGCTCAAGCAGCCAAGCTCGAGAGAAGGACGCACCGAGGCGTTTTTGCGGTTGATATGCGGTTATTCCATGTCGCGGCAGGCTATCAGCGCCACGCCGGGCAGGATAAAATCGTTAATTATCGCGTCGCCGGCGCGGATGGGCAGCTGCGCGACGGCGGCGTTTGCCAGCTCCATGGCGGCAAAAAGCTTGTCCTTGGGAATGGGCGCCGAGGTCTTGACCGACAGCAGCTCGCCGCCCGCCGAGGTGCGCACAGTGGTCGTCAGCGTGCGGCGCGGCGAAACCAGCTCCTCCGTCGCGTAGGTGGCGCCGCGGCGGCAGGTGTTGCCGCTCACAGAAATGTCGCAGGGCGTGCCCAGCGTGTTCATGCCGTAGGTCACCTCAAGCTGGCAGCCCATGGGGCAAACGATGCAGGTCATCTGCTTTTTCATATTCATTTTGTGCCCTCCTTGCCGTCGTCAATGGCAAATGTCAGCTGTCGGCAGCTCCTCGCCGCCTCAAGCGCCTCGCCCTTGAGCGACAGATATTCCATCTCGCCCGGCGCGGCACGCAGCAGCTTTTTACGCATTATCTCGCGCCCGTCCGCCTGAACAGTCAAATAAACATTGCGATAGTTGCGCGTCACGCGCATATAGAAGCGTGTGGCCTCGCTGATGCGCCCGACGTCGACGCGCTGCGGCACCACATACCGCACGCCACCCGTCGCGCAGGTGTCGGCGTAGCGATGCTCCGTGCGACTGCCGCCCTTGACGTACTTAGCCGCGCAGGCGCCAGCCAGTGCGCTCTCCTCAGACACAAAATCCACCAGATCGTGCACGTGCAGCACGTTTCCACAGGCGAAAACGCCGGGGATGGAGGTCTGACGGTGATCGTCGACCACAGCACCGTTAGTCACGCGATCCATGGCGATGCCGGCGCCGGTGGTTATCTCGTTCTCGGGGATGAGACCGCAGGAAAGCAGCAGCGTGTCGCAGTCAAAGTGCATTTCGGTGCCCGGGATGGGCTTGAGATCGTCGCCGACACGCGCCACCGTCACGCCCTCGACGCGGTCACGGCCGTGAATGCCGACGACAGTGTGCGAGAGATAGAGCGGTATGCCGAAATCGTCCAGGCACTGCGCGATATTGCGCGCCAGACCGCTCGAATAGGGCATCAGCTCACAGACAGCCAGCACGCGGGCGCCCTCCAGCGTCATGCGCCGCGCCATAATGAGGCCGATGTCACCCGAGCCGAGTATCAGCACCCGCCGCCCGGGCAGGTAGCCGTTGATGTTGACAAAGCGCTGCGCCGTGCCGGCCGAATAGACGCCAGCCGGCCGCGTGCCGGGTATATTTAGCGCGCCGCGCGTTCTCTCGCGGCAGCCCATCGCCAGCACGACCGCCCCCGCCCAGACGTGGACGATGCCCTCCTCGGCCGAGGTGTAGGTGACGCACTTGTCCGGCGTCAGCGACAGCACCATGGCGTCGGTGACGTAGGGTATGCCGGCCGACTTGACCTGACGAATGTATTTGTCGGCATACTCGGGGCCGGTCAGCTCCTCGCCGAAGCGATGCAGACCAAAGCCGGCATGTATGCACTGATTCAGTATTCCGCCGAGCGCCCGATCGCGCTCGATTATAAGTATATCCTGCGGCGCGAGCCCGGCCTCGAGCGCGCCCATAGCCGCTGCAAGACCCGCAGGGCCGCCGCCGATTATTGCGACCTTAACAGTTTTATTCATAGTGTAGCCATACCTTTCCGCGCAAGCTGCGCTGAATGTGTTTTTGATGCTGAAAGTCGTATAAAACAGCCCTTTGCGCCTCACAGCAGCGGCGCCGCCGGCCGCCCCTCGGCGATGCGACCGAGCAGGTCGTCGCACAGCATAAGGCAGCGCGGCAGGTGGTAGGGTCCCTTCCAGAGTGAGCCCTTTTGCGTGTGCGAGACGCTGCCGTCGCGGTGCAGATAGCCGTACCACTCGCCCGCCTCGTCATCGGCAAAATGCGAGAAGGCGTAGTCGTGCACCAGCTCAAAGCGCGACCAGTATTTTTCGTCGCCCGTCACAAGATAGGCCATCAGTGAGGCGATAAGCACCTCGTTGTGCACCCACCACAGCTTCATGTCCCACTCTAACTGCTCGCAGGGACGGCCGTCCAGGTCGACAAAATACAGCATGCCGCCCCACAAGCTGTCCCAGCCGCGCTCAAAGGCGTTGTCAAATATGTCGAGCGCAGTCGAGAGCAGCTCGTTGTTGCCGGTGTAGACCGCCTCGCTCATGAGGAACCATGCGTTTTCGGACGAATGTCCGGGGTTGATGGTGCGCCCGGCGGGGTTATCGACGTGACTGCCGTCCGGCAGCACGTTTTCGAGCGACGCCCGCAGCTCGGGGTGGTAATGATAGCGCAAAATGTCCTGCGTGACCTCGGCGGTCACGGCGGAATAGTAGTCGGCGCGGGCGGCATCAACGCGGCGCAGCAGCTGCGCTGTGCTGACCAGCACCATTGGCACAGCCGCCGAGCGCTCATTTCTCACCTCGGCGTAGCCCTTTGGCGTTATGCGGAAGGGATCGGAGGCGGGGTCACGATACATGGCCAGCATGCGCTCGAAGCAGTCCTCGGCGAGCGTCAGCGCCCGCGCGTCGCCAAATGCGGCGGCGTATTCGGCCATGCCGACGACGTAAAAGCTCTCTGAGAACATATATCTGCGCTTGCGCAGCGGTCGGCCGTCGCGCGTGACGGTAAAGAACATGCGCCCGTCGGTATCGGTGCAGTATTTTTCAAGGAACGACCGCCCCGCCTCAGCGGCCTCGCGCCACTCGGGGCGCTCACCGTAGCGTCCGCAAAGCGCCGAAAAAGTCCACAGCCCGCGCCCCTGAAACCAGACGGATTTGTCGTCGTTATAGCTACAGCCGAACCTGTCGACTGAGCTTATGTAGCCGCCGTACCTGCGGTCGACCAGGTCGCTGCCGAGCCAGAACGGCATGACGTCGTCCAGCAGCTGGGAGCGGTAAAAGGACTGATATTGCTTTGCCTTGTCGGCGTGAAGGTTACTCATATTCTGACCTCCGTCATTTTGTGCGGCCAAAAAGCAGTCGTGAATCGCCGTCGTGCTTTTTGATCTCGTCGAGCGGCACGCCCAGCTCGCGCGACAGCAGCTCTGCCACCTTAGGCATGCAGAAGCCGCCCTGGCAGCGTCCCATGCCGGCGCGGGTGCGGCGCTTGACGCCGTCTATCGTGGTTGCGCCCATGGGAGCGCGTATCGCGGCGACTATCTCGCCCTCGGTGACGCTTTCGCAGCGGCAGATCACGCGCCCATAGGCGGGATCGCGGGCGATGAGCGCCTCGCGCTGCTCGTCCGACATGGTGCGGAAGCAGCTGCTATCGCGGCGGTGGGGGTCAAAATCGTCGCGCTTTTGCAGCCGCAGACCCGCCTCAGCCAGCAGCTCGACGGCGTATTCGGCCACGGCGGGCGAGCTGGCCAGACCCGGCGATTCGATACCGGCCAGGTGCAGCACGCCGGGGAAGTGGCGCGACAGCTTGATTATGAAATCATGCGTTGACGGCGTCGGTCTCTGCCCGGCGAACGAGGTGATGACATCCCGCAGTCCCGGCAGCGAGGGCATCAGCTTGAGCGCACCGGCGTGTATTTCGGCCAGACCCTCGGGCGTGACCTCGGTGTTTTCCTTTTCGACGTCGTGCGCATTGGGGCCGATCAGCATATTGCCGTCCACCGTCGGCGCGACGAGAATGCCCTTGCCGTACTTGCCCGGCAGCGTGAACAGCACGTTGCGGACGCAGTCGGACACGCGGCGGTCGAACAGCATGTATTCGCCGCGGCGGGCGGAAAGCTCAAAATCGCAGTCGCCGGTCAGCGCGGCGATGTCGTCGGCATGCAGCCCGGCCGCGTTGACGATATAGCGGGCATACAGCGTCGTCTCGCCGTCCGAGACGGCATAGCCGCCCTCTGCGGGCGTTATCGACTTGACCTCAAAGCTAAAGCGGTAGTCGGCGCCGTTCTGAACGGCGTTTTCGGCGGCGGCGATAGCCAGCCCATATGGGCAGACAATGCCGGCGTCAGTAGCATAAAGAGCCGCGACAGCCTTGTCCGAAATCCTCGGTTCAAGCTCTCGCAGCTCTTTTTGGTCGATTATTGTTAAATTTTTCACACCATTGGCAATGCCTCTGTTGTACAGCTCCTCGAGCGCGGGCATATCTCCGCTATCAAGGCATACCACCAGTGAAGGAATATTTTTGTATTCAACTCCGAGCTCCTTTGCAAGCTCGGGCATCATACGGCAGCCTCGAACATTGAGCGCCGCCTTGATCGTTCCGCTTTTTGCGTCAAAGCCCGCATGGACTATGCCGGAATTCGCCCGGCTACAGCCTCCCGCGGCGTCGCAGCTGCGGTCAACGATGCAAACAGATAGCCGGTAGCGGCTAAGCTCTCTGGCACACAACGCTCCGATCACGCCGGCGCCGATAACCAATACGTCGTACATGTTGCCTCCTGAAAAGGTTTATTTATGGTCATACAACTCTGTCTGTAAGCCGGGTTCTGTCTTGAACGGCCATCTATCTTTGCGCGGCGTCGCCGTCGCGCTCCGGGATCGAGACCCCGTGCCACCCGGGGGTATATGTCGGGCAAACGACCCCCATACGGTGTTGCTTCGGATAGGGTTTACAGCGGACCCATGTTACCATGGGAACTGGTGAGCTCTTACCTCGCCTTTCCATCCTTACCCACCCTGCGGCGGGCGGTTTATTTCTGTAGCACTTTCCCGGCAGACACCTGCGCCTTAAGTTATCAGCTATCCTGACCTGTGAAGCCCGGACTATCCTCACG
>CAYXBY010000054.1:0-10705 GCA_964463325.1 uncultured Lachnospiraceae bacterium
CCACTTCTGCTTAGTACGTCCCGACCGGCGTTTATCATGCCGCAAATGAGAATTGTACAAAAGCTTTCAGTGGACGATCATTCACGACAATTCTCATTTGCGTCACCGGCTGTCGGAGGGCTCGGCCCCATCCTTTGGGGCCGATGACGTCAGAAGGCGTTAGTGCACGGCTCCTCCGCCTTGATAAGCGCCTTACGTCGTGGAGTACGGCGGGTGGGGGTGGCGTGAGGTAACATCTATAGGGATGAGGATTGTGGAAAGGCGTTTGAAGGTGGGGGTGATGACCTCCGCTCTTTCTGGGGCATGGCGCACCCTGCCGCACTCTGGCTCCAAGCCCGGGGGGCAGGGGGTGAGGGGCGCGCTGAAGTATGCAATACTTCAAAACCGCCGCGGGCGCTCCTGCAAAACGCGTTGAAATATGCAATATTTCACCCCCGCCCCCGAGGCTGCAAGCCTCACAACAAAACAGAATCATTAAACAATATATAAAAGAGAAGGAAAAACCATGATCAAAATCGGTACTTATCTTGTGAAGGACGCCGAGCTGAGCGTCGCTGAGCGGCTGCGCATCACCGCAGACGCAGGTTTTGACTTTCTGAGCTTGACTATGGGTCCGTTGCTGTCGGGCGAGCTGACACCGGCGGTCTGTCAGTCTGTGGGGCTGGACTTTGACAATGTCCACCTGACCGGCAAGGAGACCACCTACATATGGGCCGAGGGTGAGCACGGCGACGCCGTGGCCAACAGATTCTGCGACGAGATCCGCCGCGTCTCCGAATTCGGCATCAAGACCGGCATTGTGCATGTCACATGGGGCTGGAAGGTGCAGCCCGCCCCCATCTCGGACGTTGGGCTGTCCCGCTTCGAGCGCATACTGCGTACCGCCGAGAGCTGCGATTTCAAGATCGCATTTGAAAATTCGGTTTTCGACCAGTATCTCTACGCTGTCCTCGACCGTTTTGACTCGCCCTACGCCTGCTTCTGCTTCGACAGCGGCCACCGCAACGCCTTCTGCCCCGATCGTGACTTTGTTGCCCGCTACGGTCATCGTCTCGCCGCCACTCACATGCAGGACAACGATGGTCACGACGACCTGCACATGATGCCATACGACGGCACCATCGACTGGTCGAGCATCGCGCATATGCTGGCCGGAACGACGCACGCGCGTGACCGCATTTGCGCCGAGGTGGCCGGTGTTGTCAGCCGGGAGTGCCCCGGCGAGACGGCCGAACAGCTGCGTGAGCGGCTGGGCTGCGTCGCCATCGCAAATGACCCCGAGCTGGCCGAATTTTACGACGGCGGCTTCCGCTTTTATGGTAAGCTGACCTACGAGCAGCGTGTCGCGCGCCTCTATGCCGCCATGAAGCGCCTCGCTGCGGCCATGGAGGCTGAGCTCGCTACCAAATAATCAAATGGCGCCGAGCTGCATAATCATGCCGCGTGACGCACATTGACGATGATCATTAAATATAATGATCAATGAAGTGATATGAAAGGAGCCTGAACCATGTCAAACTGGGAGGATTTTAAGACGGACGCCTCCAAAATAGCGTCCAAGGTTGCAGCCAAGACCGGCGAGCTGGCTGATGCAGCGGCACTGCGTATTCGTCAGCAGACGCTCAAGCTGCATCTGAGCGAGCAATACGAAAAGCTGGGGCGGATGGCCTACACCGCCG
Source organism: uncultured Lachnospiraceae bacterium (assembly GCA_964463325.1). Taxonomy (GTDB): domain Bacteria; phylum Bacillota; class Clostridia; order Oscillospirales; family CAG-272; genus UMGS1002. Next base: position 1,680 of record CAYXBY010000054.1, read on the forward strand.
CTCGCACCGAGGAGCAGCCCGACACCGCCGCCACTCTTGAGTCTATAGACACGCTCATAGCTCAGCTGGAGCAGCTCGAGCAGAAAATGCGCCAGGAGTGAGTTCCACCGCCTAACAAAAAAACGCCCCGGGAACGTAGAGGATACCGCGTTCTCGGGGCTTGCGTATTATTTGACGCTGCTTGTCGGTTTATTTTTCAAGATTTTCAAGAGTGCGCTTGATCATTGTCGGGACAGTCTTGTTCGATGCCCTGACCAGCGATGCCAAAGAGGCATTGCCCACGTTGAGCTGCGCATTAACGGTGGGCTCGATGCTGCCCAACCAGCCATATGTGAGTCCCCAGTTGAGGTAACGGCTGTTGTTGATAATACCCAGCATCTCGATGGCGTCCTCATCGGCCAGTCCCTTGTAGGAGACGCGGTCGTAATACTCGGGCAGAGTATTGATCATGGCGAGATATGACAGCGCATCCATGATCACGCCGCTGCGCTCGGCATCCTTGACATGTATCGGGATGGTCATGAGCAGCGAATTCCAGAGCATGTTGCTCTTGTATTCGGCTTGATCGGAATTATATTTCGGCATGGGAACCATGCCAAACTTAAATGTGGTATTGGCCATTTCGTTGGCTGCGGCCTTGATCTCGGCGCCTATCAGGAGCGCACGTCCCTGAGTGAATATATTCTCAATATAGTGGAAGCTGGCGTTGCGGTCGTTTGCACTGACATAGGTGCCGGACTCACCCGTGATGCGGGCGATGGATTCCAGCTTTTCGTAAAGCGAGCTTTCGGAGGGGAATGAGTAGTAGGGCACGTCGGAGGCGTCCTTGCGGACATACATTAGGTCGCAGCCGGTGACAAAGGCGTTCATCAGATTTTTGAAGGAGGCAAGACCGTAAATACTGTTACCGGCGGGATCCCAGCTAAACGAGGCATCGCCGTTGAGCGAGGCGCCCTGCGATGCATAGCTGTACAGCTTATCCATGGTCCATTCATTGCTGCGAACGGCTGCATAGGGCAGCTCAAGACCGAGGTCGGTCATCATTTCCTCATTAAAGTACATGCACCAGGTACCCTCGAACGGCATAAGATGCGCATCGCTTATGAGATAGTAAACATTCGAGCCAAACAGCGAGGCGTCGTTCTTGAGCGACTGATTCCACCAGGGAGACTCTATGTTGATGGACTCGTTTTCGTAAAGATTTGTCAGCGAGCCGGTGCTCATCATTGAGCCGACCAGCGTGCTGTAGAGGTAGACGACATCGTGATAGGCGTCGCCGGATTGCATCTCGTTTTGCACCTCGGTCAGCATGCCTGAGCCAAAGGGGCTGAGCGTTTCCTCAATATTGATCTGGAATTGCTCTTCAATAAAGATGATATTTTCGCAGATCGAGTCGTTGACGCGCTCGCCGATCACGTCGGCGGCGGTCACGTTCATTATCATGTTGTAGGTCTGCTGACCGTTGAATATGCGGAAGGTCTCATTATTGTATTTAACGTCGGGATAGAGGTATTCCGGTGCATCGCTGCCGGCAGTGGTATCATCCGGGACATTCGGTTGATCAGCTTGGGACGGCAAAGTGGTGGTAGTGATGTCATCATCCTGCGGTGTAGCACAGGAGGCAAGGAGCAATAGCATTACCATTGCTAAACAAATAAGTCTGATATGCTTCATAGCGAGCATCCTTTCCTGTTGATTTGAGCCTTGGCTCTTACGGCTATTGTACCACATTGCGCCGGGATTTGCAAGCCCTTTTGCAAATTAAGCATATGAAAAGGGAGCGCGCGCGACAACGGTTTGCTTAAATTTCAAAAACGGAATTAATCAAGCTTAAAAACAGCTATTTTGACCTCCGAGTAAAAAAATATTTCCGATTTCGGAAAAATAACTTTGCAAAAACACTTGACAAGCACCGCACTATGTATTATAATAGGAGCATAAGAGTCATAATACGACAAATGGAGGACAAATACCATGAAGCAGACCAAAAAAACAGCCGCCCCGGTGGCTCAGCATACAGACCGAGCAGAAAAGCTCAAGGCGCTCGAAACCGCCATCTCTCAGCTTGAAAAGGATTTCGGCCAGGGAACCATAATGAAGCTGGGCGAGAACACCCACATGGAGGTGCAGGCTGTGCACACCGGCTCTATCGCGCTGGACATGGCGCTGGGCATCGGCGGCCTGCCGCGCGGACGTATCGTCGAGATATACGGTCCTGAGTCCTCCGGTAAGACCACAGTAGCGCTGCACGTCATCGCCGAGGTGCAGAAGACGGGCGGCGAGGCTGCCTTCATCGACGCCGAGCACGCGCTCGACCCCGTCTACGCCAAGGCGCTGGGCGTCGACATCAATAATCTTCTTGTCTCACAGCCTGACTGTGGCGAGGACGCGCTTGAAATAACCGAGGCGCTGGTGCGCTCTGGTGCGGTTGACATCGTGGTAATCGACTCGGTGGCGGCGCTGGTGCCGCGTCAGGAGATAGAGGGCGACATGGGCGCCTCCAGCGTCGGCGTGCAGGCCAGACTTATGTCGCAGGCCATGCGTAAGCTGTCGTCAGTCATTTCCAAGAGCAACTGCATCGTCATATTTATCAACCAGCTTCGTGAAAAGGTGGGCGTCTTCTACGGCAACCCCGAAACCACCACCGGTGGCCGCGCGCTTAAGTTCTATGCGTCGGTGCGCATCGATGTGCGCAAGGCTGATCAGCTCAAAAACGGCTCCGAGATATACGGCAACCGCGTGCGCTGCAAAATAGTCAAAAACAAGGTGGCGCCGCCCTTTAAGGTTGCCGAATTCGACATTCTTTACGGCAAGGGCATATCGCGCTCCAGCGAGATATTTGACTACGCCGTCAAGCTCGAGCTTATCAAAAAGAGCGGCTCGTGGTTCTCCTACAACGGCGAGCGCATCGGCCAGGGCAAGGACAATGTCCGCCGCATAATCGAGGAGGATCCCAAGATAATGGCAGAGCTCGAGGAAAAGATACGCGAGATGAGCGAGCAGGCCTCGGCCATGACGGAGGAATTCGAGCTGGACGAGGAGAAGGACTCCGAGGAGGAATTTGACGTCAGCCTGATGGGCGACGAGGAATAATCCAACATGGAAATAATGCTGACACAGCTGACGCAGCATCAGGATGGCAGCATCGCACTGCGTCTGCGTCTGACCGGGGATGCAGCCGACACGGGCGGCGCCCGCCACCGAGAGACGCGCACGCTGTGTCTGACGTCGGCGGATTGGCAGAGCATGGGACTCGAGGCAACGGCGCGTCAGCTGCTTACCACGGAGCAATACGAGCTGCTGCTCGAGGCTGACCGACGGCGTGCGGCGCTCAACAAGGGGGCAGAGCTGCTGTCCTACGGCGCCTGCTCGCGCCGTGCGCTCGAGCAAAAGCTGCGTCAGCGTGGCTATGACGCTGAGCTTGCGGGGCGGGTCGCGGGTGAGCTGTCTCAGCGCGGCATGATCCGCGAGCAGGACGACGCACGCGCCGTGGTGCGGGTCTGCCTGCGGAGCGGCTACGGCCGCGGGAGGATACTGGCCAAGCTGCGTCAAAAGGGCTACGGCGACGAGGCAATACGCGCCGCGCTGGACGAGGTCGACGAGGACAGCTATATTGAGGGCTGCATGCGCATGATGAGCAAAAAATACGGTACCGTCCCGGCAGGCGCGGCGGAGCAGCAGCGAATGATCGCCGCGCTGGCGCGCCTCGGATACAGTCTGAGTCAGATCCGTCAGGCCGCCGCCGCGCTGCGTGAGCAGGAGGACGGCGAATAGACTCCGACGACATCAAACGAGGTGCATATGGTATATCTCAAAAGCTTTTCGATAGCCTCCGAAAGCGATGAAGAGACCTTCATCCTCGGCAACGGTGGCGGCAACCCTAAGCTTGACATGACCTGCTACGATCAGACAAATATCTACCCCTTCAAGCTGTTCCCACCTCGTGGGCTGCGAAGCCTCAGCTTCGAGCCGATAACGCTGCTCTACGGTGGAAACGGCTCAGGAAAATCCACATTACTCAATATAATGGCCGAAAAGCTGGCGCTGACGCGCACCTCGCGCTTCAATCGGACGCCGTTTTTTGACGACTATCTGGGCTTTTGTCACGCTGCGCTTGATACTGCTGACGGTCAGCCGCCGCATGGCAGCCGCATAATCACCAGCGACGACGTTTTTGACCTCATGCTCGACCTGCGTGCCATAAACAGCGGCATTTCGCAGCGCCGCAGTCAGCTTTTTGAAGAATATCACCGCTACACTGATCCCAGAACGTCGCATTTTCAGCTGAGCTCGCTGGATGACTACGACGAGCTGCGCCGCCGCAACCGTGCCCGCAGCAGCACGACGACAATGGCGTCGTTCGCCGCGCGTGAGCTGCCGGACGAGGTGCGCGGACACTCGAACGGCGAAAACGGCTTCGCATATTTTACGCAGACCATTCGCGAGGACGCGCTTTACCTGCTGGACGAGCCTGAAAACAGTCTTTCGGCGCGGCGGCAGGCCGAGCTGGCCGATTTTTTGGTGCAGTCGGCGCGTTTTTTCGGCTGCCAATTTATTATTTCGACGCATTCGCCGTTTTTGCTTTCCATGAACGGCGTCAAGATATACGATCTGGACGCGCGCCCGGTTTGCAGCCGCAGTTGGCTGGAGCTGGATAATGTTCGCGCTTATTTCGAGCTTTTTGAGGCGCACAGATCGGATTTTTTGCATTGATAACAACCAAAGGAGGTCGGCATGGCTGAGCTTGACCGTATTTCTGTGCGCAGCCTGCACGGCGTGGGCAATGTGCGCGCCGCCGCATACGAGCGTATCGGCGTGAGGAGCTTGCAGGATCTGTTGCTTTATTTTCCGCGCGCTTATGAAAACCGCGGCGATATAGTTTCGCTGGCCGGGGCGCAGGAGGGGGTCAAAAGCGCCGTCGTCCTGACCGTGGCGACAGAGCCTCGCAGCATACACGTGCGCCGCGGCATGGATCTTGTGCGCCTGCGCGCATTTGACGACAGCGGCAGCTGCACTATCACATTTTACAATCAGTCATTCTTGAAGGATCAATTCAAGCTCGGCGAGGTCTACCGCTTTTGGGGCCGGGTCGAGCGCGAGGGGCGCGGCTTTGCAATGTCGTCGCCCGCCTTCGAGCCCTTTGCGCCGGACGCCCCGCTGCCGGCGCTATATCCAGTTTACCCGCTGACAGAGGGGCTGAGCCAAAAGCAGCTGCAAAAGGACATTGCGGCGGCGCTTGAGCAGGTCGGGCAGCTTGAGGACACACTGCCTGACGACATCCGCCGCCAAAATTCGCTGTGTGTGCTCAGCCTGGCACTGCGAAATATTCACGCGCCCGAGGACTATAGCACACTGGCAATCGCCAAGCGCCGCTTGATATTTGACGAGCTTTTCATGTTCGGACTCGGCATGGCGACGGCGCATCACGCGCAGCGTCAGCCGGGCGCCGTGCGTTGCTCCGCGGACATTTCACCGCTGCTGGCCAAGCTGCCGTTTCGGCTGACCGGGGCGCAGTCGCGCGTCATTGGCGAGATCGCGCACGACATGGAGTCGGATATTCCCATGCGGAGAATAGTCGTCGGCGACGTCGGCTGCGGCAAGACGGTGTGCGCGGCAGCGGCGATGTATATGGCGGCGGCGAGTGGACGGCAGGCCGTCCTGATGGCGCCGACTGAAATTTTGGCGCGTCAGCACTATCACGAGCTTGCGCCGCTGCTTGCGGGTCTCGGCATCGACTGCGCACTGCTTGTCGGCGCGACGCCGGCCGCCGAAAAACGGCGCATCAAGGCGGCGCTGCGGGCTGACGACGAGCAGCGGCTGCCGGTGGTCATAGGGACGCACGCGTTGCTGTCGGAGGGCGTGGAATTCGCCGCGCCCGGCGTCGTAGTGACGGACGAGCAGCATCGATTTGGCGTGACGCAGCGGGCGATCCTGGCCGAAAAAAACAAAAACGCGCACGTGCTGGTCATGAGCGCGACGCCTATTCCACGTTCACTGGCGCTGGTGATGTACGGCGACCTCGACATTTCCCGCGTCGACCAAATGCCGCCGGGGCGGCAGCGCGTCGACACCTTTGTGGTCGACGAAAGCTACCGCGAGCGGCTGGATGGCTTTATCGAGCGGCTGTGTGGCGAGGGTGGGCAGGCTTACATCGTCTGCCCGGCGATCGAGGAGCGCGAGTGCGAGGAAAACGAAATCAGCCTGTCGCAGATCTCGCTGTTTCGCGAGCCCGAGGAGGCCGCGCCGCCGCTCAAGGCGGTCGAGACGTATGCAGCCGAGCTGGTCGAGCGCCTGCCGCGGCTGCGCATCGGGCTGATACACGGTCGGTTGTCCGCCGCAGAAAAGGACAGCGTCATGCAGCAATTTGCGTCGGGGCAGTTGGACGTGCTGGTGTCGACGACGGTCATCGAGGTCGGCGTCAACGTTCCCAACGCCTGCCTGATGATAGTGGAAAATGCCGATCGCTTTGGGCTGTCGCAGCTCCACCAGCTGCGCGGGCGCGTCGGTCGCGGCGAACGACGGTCGTATTGCGTGCTGGTGTCGGACGCGCGCGGCAAAAATGCACGTCAGCGGCTTGAGACCATGCGCACGACCTACGACGGCTTCACCATCGCCGAGACCGATCTGAGCATGCGTGGGCCGGGCGATTTTGTCGGCGGTGCGGGTCAGACCGGAGGACTGCGGCAGAGCGGGGGAATTCGGTTTCGTCTGGCCGGCATGTGTGACGACGAGCGGCTGATGACCGCTGCGACTGAGGCAGCGCGGGCGCTGATCGAGCAAGATCCTGAACTGCGGCAGCACCCGGCGCTCAAGCGCGCGACCGAGGTGCTGTTCTGCGCGGCGGAGGCGGATATCAGTTAAGGAGATCGGTAATAATTTCGCGCACATGGCAACGGAGGATTTTTCTGCCATTCGTCATAAAAATTCTTTGCGGAGGGGTGACCATGCCCACGAGCTTTTGCTATGTGTAATTATTAGAGGTCCCCTTGAGCAGGGGATAATTCAGTGTCTCCGACGGAAGCTGTACGCTCTTACAATATTATGTGCTCACTCGATTTTTTTGCCCTGCCGGCTGTGCAAAATGATCAATAGCATTTGCCCTTCAATGAGCTCTTGCATTTGCCTTGCTTTGGTATTGATTTGAAAGGAGAAATACTGTGACAGAGCTTGAAAAGATCGAATACGCTAAAGCTTTTATCGATAAATTGGCCAATGGAATTAATCCGTTGGACGATTCCCCCATTCCGGAAAACGATATTGCAAATAATGTCAGACTGTCAAGGTGCTTCTTTTATGTGTCGGATATCCTTCGCCAAGTGGTTGAAAACGGAGGAGTACATTCTGTAAAGGCGGCAAAGCAGCATAAAAAAGAGTTTGCTCTGACGGATGAGGAGCGAGGAAAAATTCAAATTTCTGAGTTTCCGGTATCTGTAAGTGAAATATCAAATCATCTAAACGCGCTTATCGACTTGGAAACCACTAAAAAGATATCTGCCACGACGATCAATAATTGGCTTGTGAGCTTGCAATTGTTGGAGGTCGTTTCACAGCCTAATGGCAAAACAAAAAAGCTGCCGACAGAGCAGGGGAAGGAGCTTGGAATTTTTACCGAGGAAAAAACAGGGCACTATGGCACATATATAACGGTTGTGTTTTCACCCGCCGCACAGCAATTCATATATGACAACATAGGGGCTATTATTGCTGCAAAAAACGAAAAAGATGATCCCCTTTCCGAATTTCACGATCGCCCTTGGACAGAAGCACATGACGAATACTTGGTGGAGCTGTTCAGGAAAAACGTTTCGGTTTCTGAAATGGCATCTGAGTTAAGACGTACCGACGCTGGAATTCGAGCTCGTCTGAAAATACTTGGATTGATCGATAATTAAAAGTAATGCAAATGGCCAGGGCGCCGATCCTGAAAAGAACAGTGATATTGATTGCGGTGTGAGTTGAATTAATGCAGTGAAAGGGTGAAAAAATGTACAGACCATATATTGTTTGCCACATGGTGACCTCGATCGACGGCAAGGTCACGGGCGAGTTTTTGAGCCATCCCGAATGTGAGGCGGCGACTGAAGTTTATTATGAAATGAACAGAGAGTACAAGGCGCAGGGCTCGGGCGGGTTTATCTGTGGGCGCGTGACCATGGAAGGTAGCTTCACAGGTGGTTGGTATCCCGAGCTTTCGTCATATCAGCCCGTGCCAAAAACGCTTGGGCACTATATGAATTATTGGAGCGATGACGTTGCTGACGTCAACTATTTCGCTATCGCCTTTGATCCCAAGGGAAAGCTTGGTTGGAGGTCAAATGTCATTGAGGACAGTGATCCCGGCTACGGTGGCGCGAGAATCATCGAGGTGCTGACCGAGCAGGTGGACCCGCGATATCTTGCGTATCTCAAAGAAAAGGAGATATCTTATTTCTTTGCCGGCGAGACCGAGATCGACGTGCCGCTTGCTTTGAAGATACTGCACGACCATCTCTCTCCCCGGTTTTATGTCCTTGAGGGAGGCAGTATCATTAACGGACATTTTCTCTGCGCTGATTGCGTGGATGAAATATCTTTAGTTCAAGCTCCCATTACTGCGGGCAAGGATTCTAAGCCCCTGTTTATGAACGGAGATGTTTGTGATTTTGAACTGTCCGAAGCCGCAAAAAAGAATGAAACGCTCGTTATGAGATATATTAGGTCGAGAGAATAGTGATGTCCACATCGCAAAGGCATGGGTCAAAAGAATATGCGGTAGGCAACGAGAAGGCGGCGGAGAAATCTGCCGCCGTGTTCATATAATACGGTGTAAAGTAACGAGGTTTATGACATATAGAATCATTATGGTATTGAGCTATGCAGATTGCAATAGACACAAAGACTGATAATTTGTAAACAATGATCTTTGCATATTGACAAGCTCACCCCAATCAGCTATAATAGTTAATGCAAGTGAACTTCTTGAAAGCGGAGCTGAAAATGAATCGAAACGACAGATCATGGAATCCGTGGCACGGCTGCCGAAAATG
>CAYXBY010000055.1:0-10626 GCA_964463325.1 uncultured Lachnospiraceae bacterium
AACGGTTACTTCTCTGTCACGAGACAGAAAGTACAAAGCATCGGCTTACCGATAAAAATCGGTCAAGCCAGCGCCGAAGTATGCAATACTTCCCCCGCCCCGAGGCTGCAAGCCTCATGAGCCCCGAAGCATGCAATGCTCCCCCCCAGCCCCGCGGCTGTCGCCGCAAAAAGCGCCGAAGTATGCAATACTTCAAAAAAAATTCAAAATACCTCTTGACACACAATACTATGTGTTGTATAATATAGTACATAAGGAGGTATGACATGGACATTCAACTTAAACGCGGCCTTTTGGACGTCTGCGTCCTTGCGGCCATAAAGGACGGCGACTCCTACGGCTATCAGATAGTCAAGGATATGAAGCCCTACGTCGAGATATCGGAATCAACGCTCTACCCCATACTGCGGCGGCTTGAGAGCGCCGAGCTGCTGACCGTCCGCACGGCGGAGCATAGCGGTCGACTGCGAAAATATTACAGCATCACACCGGCAGGGCGACAGCGCATAGCCCAGTTTCGTGAGGAATGGCGCGAGATAGAGTCAATTTACAGGTATATCATGAGGGAGGACACACAAAATGACCAAAGCTGAGCTGGTCGCCTCGCTGCGCGCCCGACTGGTCGGGCTGCCCGAGAACGACATCCAAAAAGCAATAGATTATTACAGCGAGGCCGTCGACGACTGCATGGAGGACGGCATGAGCGAGGCCGAGGCGGTCGCCTCGCTCGGCTCTCTCGACGACATCGTCGAGCAGATAATGCTGGACGCACCGCTGCCGTCGCTGGTTCGCGCGCGGGTCAAGCCGCAGCGCACACTGCACGCCTGGGAGATCGTGCTGATCATACTGGGCGCGCCGATATGGCTGTCGCTGGCGGTCGCCGCGGTAAGCGTGGTGCTGGCCGTCTATGTGACACTGTGGTCGATCATAGTCGGATTATTCGCCGTGGCGCTGGCATTTGGCGTCTGCCTGCTCGTTGGCGTGGCCGGCGGCGTGCTGATGCTTATACGTGGCGCACCGCTGTCAGCGGTTACGATATTCGGCGCGGGACTGCTGCTTGGCGGCCTGGCAATATTCGTTTTCATCGGCACCGCGGCGCTGACGCGGCTGCTTATCCGCCTCTGCGCGGCACTCTGGCGAGCCATCAAGGCCTGCTTTATACCTAAAGGAGATAAATAACAATGAGAACATCAATCAAGATCGCAATTATCGTCGCCGCCGTGCTGGTGGCATCGGGGGTGGTGACGCTGATTGTCGCCGCTATTGCATCCGGCTTTAATTTTTCGCACCTGAGCTCGATCGCCTGCGTCGAGACCTCTTACGACGTCACCGACAGCTTTGAGAGCATCAGCATTTCAAGCGACTCGGCCGATATATATGTGCTGCCCGCGACTGACGGCCGCTGCCGCGTCGTCTTTTATGATATCGACGACCCCGCCGCGCAGCACACCGTCGAGGTGGCAAACGGCGGCCTGATGGTGGTGCGCCGCCTCAGCATGACGCCCTTCAACGTCATCAATTTTAACGGCACGCCCCGCGTGACTGTCTACCTGCCGGGCGAGAGCTACCGTGACATGCGCCTTGAGGCGTCCAGCGGCGCCGTGACGGCGGAATGCGCCGACATATCGTTCGGCAGCGCGAGCCTAAAGACCACCAGCGGCCGCCTCACGGCGACAGAGCTGCGCGTCACGGCCAATATGGGCGTGACTACCAGCAGCGGCGCTGTGACGGTTCGCAATTGCGAGGCCGCCGAGCTCGACGTCTATAGCACCAGCGGGCGCATAGAGCTTGAGCGCACCGTCTGCACCGACGCCGAGCTTGAGAGCTCGAGCGGCGCCATTCGCGTGTCCGAGCTGACTGCCGCCGGCGAGGTCGACGTCACCAGCACCAGCGGCTCACAGCGGCTGGAGGGCATACGCTGCTCCAAGCTTGACCTTAAGGCGTCCAGCGGCTCCGTCCGCGCCGAGGACACCATCGCTACGGCCGAGCTTGAGGCCGAGACGACCAGCGGCAGCATCCGTCTTGAGCGCTGTGACGCCGCAGAGCTGGAGCTTGAAAGCACCAGCGGCAGCATCGGCGGCTCGCTGCTGAGCGACAAGATATATCTCGCCAGCTCGTCAAGCGGTTCCATCCGCGTTCCCGACACCCGCGAGGGCGGCTTCTGCCACATTCGCACCACCAGCGGCTCGATACACTTCGACTGATTCCGCAGTTAAATAGACCGCACCCGGCACGACTTGCTCGCGCCGGGTGCGTTTTGCGTTGCTACGACACATTTCGACCGTCTGTGCAATATCATGTTAGTGGAACAAAATTCCACACCTCAAAAGCACTGCTGCATGACTAAAGGCAGTGCCCGGAAGGTAAAAATAATCCCGAAGCTTAAATTATGGGAGGAATCAAGCATGAACATCAGACGCGGAGATATTTATTACGCCGATCTCAGTCCCGTCGTGGGCTCCGAGCAGGGCGGCCTGCGACCGGTACTTATAATACAGAACGACGTTGGCAACCGTTACAGTCCGACCGTCATAGCGGCCGCCATCACCTCGCGTATGGGCAAGACCCGCCTGCCGACGCACATAGACATTTACGCCGAGCGTGCGGGGCTGGCCAAGGATTCGGTCATTCTGCTGGAGCAGATACGGACGCTTGACAAGCGGCGGCTCAAGGAGCGCATGGGGCATCTTGACGACAACATAATGAACGAGGTCAACAGCGCGATAGCGGTCAGCTTTGGGCTGGGCTCGGGCGCTGCCGCGGCGACGAGCGAGCCGCCGATCAGTGCACCGGCAGCCTCAATGGAGTCGGGGGCGCCGACGCACAGCGCAGGGGAGGGGTGAAGCATGAAATGCTTCACCCCTCCCCCCGTGGTCGCTTACCCCCCAAAGGCGTTATAGTGCTTTTTTACCGCCGCAAACGAGGTATCGCTGATGACATGCTCAATGCGGCAGGCATCCTCGGTGGCGGTTGCCTCGTCAACACCCAGTGCCATCAGCATGCGGCTGAGCACAGTGTGCCGCTCGTACAGCTGCTCCGCAACCTCGCGGCCGCTGTCGCACAGCGTAATATATCCCTCTGCATCGACCGAAATATAGCCGCCCCGCCGCAAAATGCCCAGCGCGCGGCTCACCGAGGGCTTGGTGTAGCCCAGATACGCCCCAATATCTATCGCGCGTATCCTGCTGCTTTTCTGCGATAAAACATATATCGACTCCAGATACATCTGGCCGGATTCGTGTAGTGCCATTTTTGCCCACCTTCCCGTGTGTATTACCCCTATTTTATCACATCCGCCGCCGCTTTGCAAGTCCTATTTGCCGCGCGATTAGCTTATGCTAACTTTTTTGTGCATTATGCCAACAGAACGGTTAGTCACAGCTAACCGACTTTGTCATTGTCTACGAAATCGCCAAAATAATAAAAAAACCATTGACATCCGAGTCAAAATCCGCTATAATATTGCGTGGTTAGCGGGAGCTAACCGCACCAGGCATTACCGACAGCATCCAAAAGGAGTCCCATCATGAACTTAAAACAGGCAGAGGACGGAAAGGAATACATTGTCCGCGGCATCGAGACTGACGACGAGGAGCTGAACGCCTTCCTCTTCTCGCTCGGCTGCTACACCGGCGAGCACATCACCGTCGTGCGCCACCTCAAGGGCGGCTGCGTCGTCGCCATCAAGGACGGCCGCTATAACATCGACAACCAGCTTGCCGAGGCCATCCTTATCTAATTAATATCCCAAAAAGCAGCAGTGTGCTGTCTGCTTTTTGCCCCATCGGTTAGCCAAGGCTAACCGATAAAAATTGCCGCATGGTTAGCTGCAACTAACCAGCACCGAGACTCCATCAAAGCAGTATTTTATATCCGAAAGGATCAAAATAAGGAGGACATTCCAATGAGAATTGCTCTGACAGGCAATCCAAACTCAGGTAAGACCACCATGTACAATGCCCTGACCGGCCGAAACGAAAAGGTCGGAAACTGGGCGGGCGTTACCGTCGATAAAAAGGAGCACCCCATTAAAAAGGTGTACGCCGGCGGCGAGCAGCTGATCGCCGTCGACCTTCCCGGCGCATATTCCATGTCGCCCTTTACGAGCGAGGAGAGCATTACCAGCTCTTACGTCAGAAAGGAAAATCCCGACGTCATAATCAACATCGTCGACGCCACCAACCTCTCCCGCAGCCTCTTCTTTACGACGCAGCTGCTCGAGCTGGGCGTGCCGGTCGTCGTCGCGCTCAACAAGAGCGACCTCAACGAGAAAAAGGGCACCAGGATCGACGTCGAGGCGCTGTCCGCCAAGCTGGGCTGCCCCGTCATCAACACCGTCTCGACCTCGGCCGAGGGACTTAAGGCAGTGGTTGACGCCGCTGTCGCTCATTCGACGCAAAAGCAGACCGCGCCCTATACTCAGGGCGATATCGACCTCAGCGACAAGGCCGTCGTCGAGGCGGCGGACAGACGGCGCTTTGATTTTGTCAACGGCATCGTCAAGGCCGTCGAGAAGCGCAAGGTGCTGACCCGCGAGCGCAATTTCGGCGACAAGATAGACGCCGTGCTGACCAACAAGTGGCTGGGCATACCGATCTTTGCTGTCGTCATGTTCTTGGTCTTCTACATATCGCAGTCGACCGTCGGCGCCTGGATCGCCGAGGGCTATGTCTTCCACGAGGGCGAGGCCAACGAATGGTCCATCCCGGGTCTTGTGACGCTGCTTGAAATGTTCCAGGGCTGGGTCGGCGGCCTGCTCGAGGGCGCTAACCCGCTGGTGTCGGCCATTCTGGTTGACGGCGTTATCGGCGGTATGATCGCCGTCGTCGGCTTCCTGCCGCTGGTCATGGTCATGTACTTCCTCATCGCACTGCTTGAGGACTGCGGCTACATGTCCCGCGTGGCAGTCGTGCTTGACCCCATCTTCAAAAAGGTCGGACTGTCGGGTAAATCCGTCATCCCCTTTGTTATCGGCATCGGCTGCGCCGTGCCCGGTATCATGGCCTCCCGCACCATCCGCAACGAGCGCGAGCGCCGCGCAACCGCCATGCTGACGCCCTTTATGCCCTGCGGCGCCAAGATACCTGTCATCTCGCTGTTTGCGGGCGCCTTCTTTGACAACGCCTGGTGGGTCAGCGCGCTGATGTACTTTGCCGGCATACTGCTCATCTTCTTGGGCGCGCTGCTGGTCAATGCCATCACGGGCTACCGTGCTCGCAAATCCTTCTTTATCATTGAGCTGCCTGAATATAAGGCACCCTCCTTCTGGGGCGCCTTCAAATCCATGTGTGCCCGCGGCTGGGCTTACATCGTCAAGGCTGCGACCATCATTCTGCTGTGCAACATGGCCGTTCAGCTGATGCAGACCTTCACCTGGAGCTTCAAGGTGGCCGAGTCGGCGGATCAGTCCATTCTGGCCTCCATCGCCTCGCCGTTTGCCTATCTGCTGGTACCCATCGTCGGCGTGCTGTCCTGGCAGCTGGCGGCGGCCGCAGTCACCGGCTTTATCGCCAAGGAGAACGTCGTCGGCACGCTGGCAGTTTGCTTTGTCGGGCTTGAGAATCTGATCGACCTCGACGAGCTTGCCATGCTCGAGGGCGCCGGCGCCGAGGTGGCGGGCATCATGGCCATCACCAAGGTTGCGGCACTGGCATATCTGATGTTCAATCTTTACACTCCGCCCTGCTTCGCTGCCATCGGCGCGATGAACTCCGAAATGAAGAGCGGCAAGTGGCTGTGGGGCGGCATCGGCCTGCAGCTGGCGACCGGCTACACCGTTGCATATCTTGTTTACACCATCGGCACGCTCATCACGGGCGGCACGCTCAACGTCGCGGCAGCTATTTGCGGTCTTGTGGCCGTGCTGGCGATGGCAGGCGTGGTCGTGGGAATGATAATTCACACCAACAGCAAGCTCAAGTCTGAATACGCCTTGAGCGCAAAGTGAGCATAGCATGCTAACAGCGATCGTCATATTGATATTGCTGGCCATTGCGGGCAGCATAATATGGTATCTTTACCGGGCAAAGAAGCGCGGCGAGACCTGCATCGGGTGTCCTTATGCCAAGCAGTGTGGCAAGGGCAGCAAGGGCAGCAAGGGCAGCAAGTGCAGCGGTGGCTGCACGGGCTGCACGGGATGCTCGGGCGGTGCTCACAAGGTCGCCAACGGGTGCAATACAGCCAATACCTCCAATAACCTCCAATAGCTGGTGAAGTATTGCATGCTTCGGCGCTCATGAGGCTTGCAGCCTCGGGGCTGGGGTGAAATATTGCATGCTTCGACGCTGACTCGACCGATCGTCAGCTGTGATCGATGTTTTTGCCATTTCTGCACCGCGGCAGAAATGGCGAAAGAACGCGCCGGTGCAGGCGGAACGCTTCGTTCCGCCTCCCCGGAGCCCCAACCACCTCCGCGTCACTGCGACCGGCGTTTATCATGCCGCAAATGAGAATTGAACAAAAACTGCCGTGGGCGTCAGCTCACGGCAATTCTCATTTGCGTCACCGGCTGTCGGAGGGTTCGGCCCCATCCTTTGGGGCCGATGACGTCAGGATGCCGCTGTGCACGGCTCCTCCGCCTTGATAAGCGCCTTACGTCGTGGAGTACGGCGGACATAGGTGGCGTGAGGTAACATCTATAGGAATGGGAATTGTGGAAATCGTTTGAATTTATGGTGGCGACTGCGGCGCTTTATGAGGCGCGCCGAAGTATGCAATACTTCCCCCTCCCTCATTGACATTTAGAAAAAATGTGATACAATATAGAAGGATAAGTATATAATTCACATTCCCCTCGGAGAAAACAATGAGAAAGCTATTCGGACATCTGAAAAAATTCCGCCTCGAGGCCGTCCTCGGCCCGACCTTTAAGCTGCTCGAGGCCAGCTTTGAGCTGCTCGTTCCGCTCATCGTGGCGGCTATTATCGACACCGGCATCGAGACCCGCGACACCGGCTATATACTGCGCATGTGCGGCCTGCTGGCACTGCTCGCCGCCGTCGGACTCGCCTGCTCGCTCACCGCGCAGTATTTCGCCGCCCGCGCCGCGACCGGCTTCGCTGCCTCGGTGCGTCATGAGCTCATGCAGAGCATCGGCCGCATGTCCTACGCCGAGCTGGATCGCGCCGGCGCCTCCACACTCATCACCCGCATGAGTGGCGACGTCGACCAGCTGCAATCCGGCATGAATCTCGCCCTGCGACTGCTGCTGCGCTCGCCCTTTGTCGTCTTTGGCGCCATGATCATGGCCTTTACCGTCGACGCCCGCTCGGCTGTCGTCTTCGCCGTTGTCATTCCCGCGCTCTGTATCGTCGTCTTCGGCATAATGCTGGCGACTATCCCTCTCTACCGTCGCGTTCAGTCGCTGCTTGACCGCGTCAGCGCCGGCGTCCGCGGCAATATCAGCGGCACGCGCGTTATCCGCGCCTTTGGCCGCGAGCAGGCCGAGACCGACGAATTCGATCGCCGTCTCTCCGCCCTGACCGCCGTTCAGCGGCTGGCCGGCGCTGTCTCGGCGCTCATGAACCCCATCACCACCGTCATGATCAACGTCGCCATTATCGTGCTGATATACACCGGCGCACTGCGCGTCGAGGCCGGACTGCTGACACAGGGCGGGCTGGTCGCGCTGTACAACTACATGACTCAGATACTCACCGAGCTCATCAAAATGGCCGATCTGATAATAAATATGACCCGCGCCGTCGCCTGCGGCAGCCGCATACAGTCCGTCATCGACTCGGCACACGGCCTGCCCACACTGCCCGAGAGCGCTCTCGGCAGTGGTGACCCCGCACTGGCCGTCGAGCTGCGCGACGTCAGCTTCCGCTATGAGTCCGCCTCGGGCGACGCGCTGCACGGCATCAGCTTTGGCGTCCGCCGCGGCGAGACCGTCGGCATCATCGGTGGCACCGGCTCGGGTAAATCGACGCTGGTCAACCTCATTCCCCGCTTTTACGACGTCACCGACGGCTGCGTGCTGGTTGGGGGTGCCGATGTCCGTGGGCTGGACACGGCCGAGCTGCGCCGCCGCATAGGTGTCGTTCCGCAGCACGCCGCGCTTTTCGCCGGCACAATACGCGACAACCTGCTGTTCTCAGAGCCGTCAGCCTCCGACGCGACGGTCGAAATGGCACTGCGCGCAGCGCAGGCTTACGATTTCGTCGCGGCCAAGCCCGAGGGACTTGACACCGTCCTCGGCGAGGGCGGCGCCGGGCTGTCTGGCGGACAGCGGCAGCGCCTGACCATCGCGCGCGCGCTGGTTCGTCGCCCTGAGATACTCATTCTTGATGACAGCTCGTCCGCGCTCGACCTCGCCACCGACGCCGCGCTGCGTCGCTCGCTGCGCGGGCTTGATTTTGAAGCTACAATATTTATTATATCACAACGCGTCTCGTCGGTGCGCGGCGCCGACCGCATTGTGGTGCTGGACGACGGCGCCGTTGTCGGCATGGGCGACCACGCCGCGCTGCTGCGCGATTGCCCTGTTTACAGGGAGATCTGCGTGTCACAAAACGCCATCGAGGAGGAGGTGAGCGACCGTGGCTAAAGCCTCAAAAAGCAGCCTGACGCCGGTCGAGCGTCGCCGCGTAATGAGTCGCGCTGTCCGCGCTGTCGGACGCCACACGCCGTGGCTGGTGCTGTCGCTGATATTTGCGGCAGGATCGGCGCTGTTCTCGCTCTACATCCCCATTCTCGCCGGCCGCGCCATCGACGCCGCGGGAACTGGCATGGGCGACGTGATAAAGCACAACCTCATCGCCATACTCATCTGCGCTCTTGCGGCCGCCGCGCTGCACTGGCTGATGAGCGTGATAAATAACCGCGTGGTCTACGCCGTGCTGAGCGACACGCGCCACCGCGCCTTTGTCAAGCTGACCTCGCTGCCGCTGTCCTATCTCGACAGTCACCCGGCCGGCGAGCTGATCAGCCGCATAATTTCGGATTCCGACGGCTTTGCCGACGGCCTGCTGCTGGGGCTCTCCCAGCTGCTGACGGGCGTGGTCACTATTCTCGGCACGCTGGTGTTCATGCTGACCATCAGCCCCGCCATCACGGCGGTGGTGGTCGTGCTGACGCCCATATCGCTGTTTGTGGCGCGGTTTATCGCAGGGCGAACCTACAAATATTTCCGCCGCCGCTCTGAGCTCAACGGCAGCCAGACCGCGCTGGTCAACGAAAGCATCAAAAATGCCCGCCTGACGGTGGCCTTCGGCCGCGAGGACGACATGCTTCGCCGCTTTGACGAGTCCAACGGCCGTCTGCGCGGTGTCAGCCTCAAGGCGATATTCTTTTCGTCGCTGACCAACCCGACCACCCGCTTTGTCAACAGTCTGATCTACGCGGCGGTGGCGCTGTGCGGTGCGCTGGCGGTGGTGGCGTCGACGGACAGCGGCGCCGGAGCCGGAGTCATGACGGTCGGTGCGCTGACGTCGTTTTTGGCCTATGCCAATCAATATACCAAGCCGTTCAACGAGATTTCGGGCGTGATAGCCGAGCTGCAGGGGGCGCTGGCGTGTGCCGGGCGGGTGTTTGACCTGCTCGACCAGCCCGAGGAGCCCTCCGACGCCGACGGTGTGCAGCTGGCATATCCCGCGCGCGGCGAGGTGCGGCTGGAGGACGTCAGCTTTAGCTATCTGCCCGAGCGGCCGCTGATCGAGGGGCTGACGCTGGATGTCAAGTCAGGTCAGCGCATAGCGATCGTGGGCCCGACGGGCTGCGGCAAGACGACGCTGATAAATCTGCTGATGCGCTTTTACGATGTCAACGGCGGGCGCATTTGCGTTGATGGACAAGACATTCGCACGCTGACGCGCCACTCACTGCGTCAAAGCTTCGGCATGGTGCTGCAGGAGACCTGGCTGGCCGAGGGGACGGTGCGCGACAACATTGCTATGGGCAAGCCGGACGCGACAGACGAGGAGATCGAGGCGGCGGCGCGGGCATCGCATGCGCACGGCTTTATCTCGCGTCTGCCGGACGGCTACGCGACGCGCATTGGCGAGGACGGCGGCAATCTGTCCGAGGGGCAGCGGCAGCTGCTGTGCATAGCGCGGGTGATGCTGCGTCAGCCGCCCATGCTGATATTGGACGAGGCGACGTCCTCGATCGACACGCGCACCGAGCTCAAGGTGCAGGACGCCTTTGGGCGGCTGATGCGCGGACGAACCAGCTTTATTGTGGCGCATCGTCTATCGACCGTTCGCGACGCGGACGTGATACTGGTCATGCGCGACGGGCATATTGTCGAGACGGGCAGTCACGATGCGCTGCTGGCTGCCGGCGGGGCGTATGCCGAGCTTTACCACAGTCAGTTTGAGGTGGAGGGGTGAAGCATTGCATGCTTCGGCGCGAATGAAGTATTGCATACTTCGACGCTGACTCGACCGATCGTTATCAGTAGTCCGATGCTTGGTACTTTCTGTCTCGTGACAGAAAGTACCAAAGAACACGCCGCGGGGGAGGAACCCTTAAGTTCCTCCCCCCGGAACCCCCCACTTCTGCTTAGTACGTCCCGACCGGCGTTTATCATGCCGCAAATGAGAATTGAACAATAATTTTCAGGGATCGACCGCTCACTGCAATTCTCATTTGCGTCACCGGCTGTCGGAGGGTTCGGCCCCATCC
>CAYXBY010000056.1:0-9754 GCA_964463325.1 uncultured Lachnospiraceae bacterium
AGCACTGAGGATGTTTTGACGACATCGATGGAATTTTTCGATAAAGACATGGTAGAATTCGATGATCTTGGATTTACCTTTTAAAGGAGAACGGACATGAAAAAGTTTACAGCTGTTATCATTGCAATACTGGCTATCTGCTGTCTGATGTCAATTTCGGCAGTAGCCGAGACACCGGTGGCTGCTACCGTGCAAACTCCCGGCATAGTTTCCGCAAGCCTGTCGTTTAACGGCAGTGTTCACATGTATTTTAACGTTTACTTTGGCGAGACCGATCCTGCCACAGACTACGGCGTCATTTTCTGGACAGTGCAGCAGGCTGACGGTGATTATACATACGCCAACGCGACTGCTGAAGGCGCTCCGGCTACCATCGTGGCCGGCACTGACGCGAACAGCACTATCTACCGCGAGCACCACTGCAAGGAGTTCGTATATTCTGTCGCCGCTAAGGGCATGACCGACATGATCTATGTTCAGGGCTTTGTCAAGGACGGCGATAGCTACGTCTACAGCACCGTGCTCCCCTACAGCGTGCAGACCTACGCCGGCCGCAAGCTGGGCATCTATCCGAACGTCGCCGAGGCCAACATCAGCACAAACGAGGATTTTATAAACATGGTCAAGGCGCTGCTCGAATTCGGATCGTACTCGCAGACTTATTTCAAATATCGCACTGACGACCTCGCGGACACAATACTTCATTGGAGCAAGGGGCTTGAGTACACCGCCAATGCTGACGGCACATGCTATGTCAGTGGCCGGGGCACCTGCACTGCCACCGATATCTACATTCCCAAAATGGCGCTTGACGGCGAGTGCAAGGGCAAAACGGTGACAGGGATAGGTGATAGCGCATTGAAGGAATGCTTCAATATTGAAAGCATTACTATACCTAACACTGTGACGAGTATAGGCAATGAGGCATTTGATAATGATAGCTGTCTTAAAAAGGTTGTCATTCCCAACAGCGTGACGGCAATTGGCAATAGCGCCTTCAAGGGGTGTTACACCCTTGAGAGCATTGCTATACCGGAAGGTGTGGAGCGGATAGAATACTGGACGTTTAATATGTGTTCCGCTCTTACGAGTGCAACCATCCCGCAAAGTGTTACATATATCGGACGGTTTGCGTTCGCAAACTGTGGACTTAAGGACATCACCTTCAACGGCACAAAGGCACAGTGGAGTGATATCGACAAGGTTGTGACTGAAGGTAATGAGTGGGACTTCCATGTTACTGGCTACACCGTCCACTGCACTGACGGCGACATCGCAAAATAAAATCTCAGCAAAGAATCAGAGCCGCAGGCCATGCCTGCGGCTCGTTTTGGTTATTTGAAGAGTTATATTCGCCCCGCCAGCATATAATAAGTGATGGTGACCACCTCGCGGGCGACGTAGTTGACGATCAGCAGGTTGGGATAGTCGGCCGAGATGCCGCAGAGCGTGTGCGAGCCCTGCTTTTCGGCCACGCGCAGCGCGCGCCAGACGTGAAAATTGTTGGTCACGATGCCGACGCGGCAGGCCTCGGACGGTAGCAGGGAATAGCTGAAGCGGATGTTTTCCTCGGTCGAGGTGGACATGTCCTCAGTCAGCAGGCGCTCGGGGGCAATGCCGCGGTCGGTCAGCGCACGGCGCATGGCCTCGGCCTCGCTAACGTCCTCGCCGCTGCCCTGACCGCCTGACAGCACAGCGACCGTTCGCGGATTGGCGGCGAGGTAGTCATATGCGGCGTCGATGCGGCAGCGCAGCGCCAGCGAGGGGCGTTCGCCGTTGACCTTGGCGCCGAGAACGATGATATAGTCGACGTCTGGCGGCGCATGCGTGACAGCACCGGATATCACAAGGCCGGTCACGGTGGCGCAATAGAGCAGCGCGGCGACGCACAGCACCGCGACCGCGCAGCGCAGCGCACGGTGACGGCGCAGACGGCGGAAGGGAGGCATGTCCCCCAGCCACAGCGCCAGAGCCAGCAAAAGCAGCGCTGCCAGTGGCCATATGAACAGTCCCGAAATGCCAAAGCCGCAAAAAATGCCGCACATAAGCCCATACAGCAGCGCCGCCGCCGCGCAGACAAGGCAAATGCGCACCAGCGCGGTCTTAAGGCGCGGGCGGCCGTCCTGCGACCACAGCGCGCGCAGCCATGACGATATTTTGGTTGAAATTGCTGACTTCATGGGCGCCTCCGGGGGATGCTTGCAAAATAACAAAATAATTATAAACCAAGTTGCCCGGGTTGTCAAGCAGAGAGACAAAAACCTATTGAAACCTTAATAAAAAAATGATATAATATACGTGTAGCGGCGCGGACGCCGCAAAAAATGAGTCAGGATATTTCAAATGGAGCAAAAGGAACTGCTTTTTAATAAAATATTTGTCGTCGCCATGTGCCTGATGCTGGCAATGATGATGATTGTCATGCTGGTGAACGGTATCGACCGCACAACTCCCGGTGAGACGCCCGGTGGGACGCCCGGTGGGGCGTCCCACATCGGCGACCTGCCCGCGGGACTGCCCGGAGAGGAGCAGCCGACGGCGAGCGGCTATATTTCGGCCTCGACATCTGCAACGGCGACCTTTTCCGCCGAGCTTGACGCCACATATGCGCTGCTGGTCAGCCTCGACACGGGGCTCGACGTCGCCGCACGTGGCGCCGACAGCCGCATCTACCCCGCCTCTATGACCAAGGTGATGACGCTGCTGGTGGCGGCCGAGACGGTGGAGGATCTGGACGCGCGGGTCAGCGTCAGCGGTCATGTGTTGGCCGAGGCCTATCTCGCGGGCGCCTCGTGCGCCGGCTTTGCCGCAGGTGAGCGCGTCACGGTGCGCGATCTCATGTACGGCGCGGCGCTGCCCTCGGGCGCCGACGCAACAGGAACGCTGGCGATATACGTCGGCGGCAGCGAGAGCGGCTTTGTCCGCATGATGAACGATCGCGCGGCGTCACTGGGGCTCAAAAACACGCATTTTGTCAATTCCAGCGGTCTGCACGACGATGACCACTACACCACCCCGCGCGAAATGGCCGCTATAATGGCCTGCGCGATGGACAACGAGCTGTGCCGCACGCTGCTGTCGGCACGCAGCTATACCACCTCGGCGACCGACGAGCACCCCGAGGGGCTGACGCTGTACAGCACAGCCTTCTCACGCATGACCACCGGCATTTTCGGCGCGGCCACGCTGGTCGCCGCCAAGACGGGATATACGGACGAGGCGCGCTTTTGCCTTGTCAGCTATGCCGAAACGGCCTCGGGCGGGCGATATATCCTCGTCACGGCGTCGGGGACGGATCGCTATTCGCCGGTCTATGATTGCAAATACGTCTACGGGGCCTTCGCCGAATAGCGCGGAGGACTGTATGGTACAGATAAACAAAAAACTCACAAACGGAGGCATTTTATGAAAAGCTACAACGGTCTGCCGCTCGAGATAGACGGCGGCAAATGGGATGGCGGTCATGTTCAGGGCATCGCGCTGGACACGGCCGGCAAGTATGTTTATTATGCGTTTACCACGGTGCTGGTCAAGACCGATCTTGAGGGCAATCTCATCGGCACCGTCACCGGGCTGCTGGGACACCTGGGCTGCATCGATTTCAACGATGAGGACGGCCGCCTGTACGGCTCGCTTGAGCTCAAGCACGATTCTATCGGGCAGGGCATCATGAAGCGCACCGGTCAGGCCATCGCCGAGGAGGATTCATTTTACATAGCAATATTTGACGTCGACAAGATCGACCGCGTCGGCATGGACGCCGAGCGCGACGGCGTTATGAGGGCGGTATATCTCGGCGAGGTCGTCGAGGACTACAATGCTACCGACGCCTGCGGCAAGGCGCATCGCTACGGCTGCTCCGGAATCGACGGCACCGGCTTCGGCCCCATCCCGGGCGCTCCGGCGGGCAGTCCCAGCAGGCTGTTTGTCGCCTACGGCATCTACGGCGAGGTCGACCGCACCGACAACGACTATCAGGTGCTGCTCTGCTTAGACTGGCGGCGCTTTGACGAGTACGCCCGCCCGCTGGTGCAGGGTGAGCCGCATCACAGCGGCCCGCGCGCCGAGGCGAGGTACTTTCTCTACACCGGCAACACCACCTGGGGCGTGCAGAACCTTGAGTATGACCCATCTACCGGCGACTGGTGCGTGGCGGTGTATGTCGGCAAAAAGCCGCAATTCCCCAATTACCCCATGTATATTATTGACGGCCATCAGCCGCCGCGTGAGCAGGAGCTGGTCGGGCGCGACGGCGAGCGCGGACTTGTGCTGTCGCTCAAGCAGGAGGGCGCGCGCCATGAGGAGAGCGGCGTTTGCGGTCTGACCTTCAAGCTGGGGCAGACCGGCATACACGCCTTCGGCAACGGACTGTTCTACATCTCACACAACGGCCGCACACCCGAGCCCGAGCGCCTGCACACCTGCGTGGTGCGTCTTTACCGACGCCTGCCGGGTGACGCCGTTGGCTTTGAGCAGATAACCGAGAGCTCGTCTGATATGTCAGACGAGCCTGACCTACCGACACCGTAAGCAATAGTGCGCTTCCACCGCAGCCAAACTTTATAAGTGCGCCACAGCCGCGCGTGGCGGAGCCAGTGCTGAAGTCTGCGCCGGCGTCGGATCCTGTGCCGGCACCGGTTGCGCCGGAATCCAGGGAGGAGCCCGAGACGGTCACAGCGCCGCCGGCGCCGGATGACACGCCGGTGCTTGAGATACGTCGGCTGAGCAAATCGTTCGGCTCCAAAAAAATATTGAATGACATCAGTTTGAGCGTTCACCGCGGCGAGATATTCGGCTTTCTCGGCCCCAACGGCTCAGGTAAAACGACCACCATCAAGCTG
The DNA here is from genome assembly GCA_964463325.1 of uncultured Lachnospiraceae bacterium. Taxonomy (GTDB): domain Bacteria; phylum Bacillota; class Clostridia; order Oscillospirales; family CAG-272; genus UMGS1002. The sequence goes on from CAYXBY010000056.1 coordinate 4,842, forward strand.
ATGCTGGGTCTGCTCAGCATTGACGAGGGCGAGATATTCATATGTGGGCACAATGTGCACACGCAGCACGATGCGGCGTTGCGGCAGGTGGGCGGCATCATCGAAAATCCCGAGATGTACAAATATCTGACCGGGCGGCAAAATCTTGAGCAATATTGCCGCATGTACGGCGGCATACCTCGCGAGCGCATTGACCGCGTCGTCCGCCTGGTGGGGCTGAGCGACCGCACAGATGACAAGCTTGCAAAATATTCACTCGGTATGCGTCAGCGGCTGGGACTGGCTCAGGCGCTCTTGAATCATCCGTCACTGCTGGTGCTGGATGAGCCGACGAACGGCCTTGATCCCGCCGGCATACACGACCTGCGCGACACGCTGACAGGCCTTGCAGCGCAAGGCGTTTCGGTGTTTGTATCCAGCCACCAGCTGTCCGAGCTGGAGCAGATGTGCACGCATGTCGGCGTGCTGGATCGCGGCACGCTGCTGGGCGTCTACACCATGGACGAGCTGCATCGCGCGGGGCAGGGAGGCAGCGTCACCCTGACGCTGCGCGTCGAGAATGGAGCGGCTATTCAGGCTGTGATGGCGCGGCTGGGGCTTGACTTCTCTGTCACGGCGGACGGCGGCTATTCGCTGATGCTGCCCGAGACAAGGGTGAGCGAGCTTTTGCGCGAGGTCGCTGTCCATGCCGGGCTGCTGGCCGCAGTGCCGATGCAGCGCAGCCTCGAGCAGGCGTTTCTTGAGATCGTCGGCAGCTATGACAGCGCCATGGGCGCTTCACATGGGCAGATTCAGGGGGTGTGAGCCATGAATAGTCAAGTTAAAAATGCTTCAAGGCGGACGGATTGCGTCCGTGGAGGGCTTTTTCGTAACGAGAACATCAAGCTGTGGCACCAGACGGGGCTGCGGGTGGTGTTGATCGCCGTTCTTGCCATCTGCCTGCTCATTCCCGTGTTTATAAACGGCCTTGAGGGCCTGCTTTCAGGCGGCGACTACGTCGAAAGCCTTGAATCGCAGGCCGAGTACTGGGTAAGCGAGGCTGAATTTAACATTTCGATGTCCAATGATGCCTACAGTGCCGAGGAGAAGACGTCGCTGCTGCTGGACGCTGAATATTATTCGACCCGCGCGGCGGCGGCCACATATTTCATCAAAAATAGCATTCCCGAGTGGAAATATTACTATTACTTCGACACCTATATGGTTCACGCTCAGCGCCTGCGCGCGGCCGAGCTGATGACAGCGGCGGGCGCCGGTTATACAGCCGTTGACGTATTTAACAGTCTGCTTGGCAACGAGCTGACGACGTCAGACAGTTTTATTTCGGCCTCGGCAGTGCTTTATGACGACGAGGTGCGGTATTATCGCGGTGATTATTACGGCGGCAACGATGCCGACCTGACCGAGCTCGACGCGAATGAGTTTTTGACCTACATGCGCCACGAGCTGGAGACGGTGAAGACATTTATTAATAATGTAGAGTTCTCAAGCGAGCTGACCAAGCTGTACAATTCCGCCCGCGAGACGCTTTCGCTGCACGAGAGCAGTCGGGCGCAGCTTGAGTCGCAGCTGGCGGCTACCCCCGGAGACAGCCTCGTCCGCTATGATTACGACGCGGCCTGCCTCGCGGTCGAGGCATATGGCAGGCTTGCACAGGCGTATCAGTGGCTGCTTCAAAACGACGCAGAATACGGCTCCTGGCAGCTGTCGACGGTGGATAATGGCATGTTCAGCGCGGCGGCGCAACTGGCCGACAGCGCAATATATGACGAGACCGATTTCGCACAGTCGGACGAGAGCATGTACTGCAGCTCATACGATGTGTACGTCACTGAGAAGCAGTACGGCGAGAGCACGGCGCGTCAGGCGCTCACGCTGCTCGAATATAGCCTGGAGCATGGCATTCCAGCCGCCGAGGCGCTGACGCATTCGGTCAGATCGTTGACAAAAAGCAGCGCGGCAATGTCGGCAGGGCTGATTATGATATTCGCGGTGGTGGCTGCCGGTGTGACGCTGTCGAGTGAGTTTTCGTCGGGAACGGTGCGGCTGCTGCTGGCACACCCGCGAAAGAGACACTGCATATTGAGCGCCAAGCTGTTCAGTGTCCTTTTCTGGACGCTGCTGCTGACTGCGGTCGCGGTGGTGGGTCAGTTGGCCGTCAATATCGGCTTTTGCGGCGTGTCCGATCTGCTTGTGCCCGATCTTTATGTCATCGATGGGCGGGTGGTCGAGCTGCCGTGGGTACTCGGGCTGCTCGAGACTGTGTTCTATTCGCTGCTTCCGACACTGCTGACGGCGGCGCTGGCGCTGCTGCTTTCCTGCCTGACGCATCGCGCGGCGCTGTCAGTCGCGCTGCCGCTGGTGGCTCATTCGGTGATGAGCACGGCTGCGCAGGTGGCGCTCATGCTGCGCGGCGACCTGCCGTTGCTCAACTGGACGCTGCTGCCCTACTATGACATGTCCGCCTTTGTTCACGCCCCGCTTGCCGATTTCTTTGGCGGCATGACGCTCTCGGTTGCAGGACTGCACTTTGGGGTCGGTATCGCCATGTTTGCGGCGGGCATCGCGGTGGTGCTGGCGCTGTCGTATGTCAGCTTTGCGCGGCGGCAGATAAAGAATTGACTGGCGGGCGGCAAAATGCCGTTTGACAGCAATATTTGTCTCATATATGCCACACTATGTCTTGAAATTGTCGCGCATTTAGTTTATAATAAATAAAAAGAAATAAAAAGAGAGGTATACTGTATGTCATTCCCTATAGCAGTGCAAGTTTATTCCGTTCGTGAAGATGCTAAGGCAGATCTTGCCGCCACTCTCCGCTCCATCAAGGAGATGGGATATGACGGTGTTGAATTCGCCGGCATGTACGATCACTCCGCCGAGGAGATACGCGATCTGTGCCGCGAGATAGGTCTTGAGCCGATCTCCGCGCATGTCGGATTCGTCGATATGCTCAAGGATCCTATCGGCCTGCTCTCACAGTACAAGACCATCGGCTGTAAGTATGTCGCTATCCCGGCGCTGACAACCGAGCATCGCCCCGACAATGCAAATTTTCCCTACGTTATGCAGATGATAAGAACTGTGGCCGAGGCGGCAAAGTCGCTGGGGCTGCAGCTGCTCTACCACAATCACGATTTTGAGTTCATGAAGCTGGGCGGCAAGTACGCGCTGGATCTGCTTTATGAGACCGTGCCCGCTGACCTGCTCAAGACTGAGTTGGACGTCTGCTGGGTCAACGTCGGCGGTGAGGATCCGGCTGCATTTGTGCGCAAATATGCGGGTCGTGCGCCCGTCGTCCACCTCAAGGATTTCTGGGGCGACCGTAGCGCGGCAGCTTATGAGATAATCGGCGGCATCGAGGGTAAGGCACCCAAGCGCCCGGACGGCTTTGAGTACCGCCCGCTCGGCCGCGGACTTCAGAACATCCCCTCCATCATCGACGCGGCGCATGATGCCGGTACCGAGTGGGTGGTCGTCGAGCTTGATAAGCCCTCTATGGGTCTGACGCCTATGGAGTGCATCCGCGAAAGCATTGAATATCTTAAGTCCATCGGCGCATGACGATTACACATTTTTAAGAGAAATAATAATAATTCATCAAATTCGGAGGAAAAAACAATGGCAGACAAATCTATGGACGGTCTGAACACCTTTACGGCGCAGACCACTGAGGCTGTTGACACCACCCGCAAGCTGCGCGTTGGTATTATCGGCTGCGGCTGGATCGCAGGCTCGCACATGAAGGCATATCTGGCTCAGCCGGATGTTGAGATAGTTGCGGGCGCAGATCTTGTACCCGGCAAGGCTGAGGCTTTCTTTAAGAAGCACGGTGTTGAGGGTGCAAAGACGCACTACGCCTCCCACAAGGAGATGATCGACGACGAGTCTCTCGAGCTTGACGCCGTTTCCATCTGCACCTATAACCGTCAGCATGCTGAGCCGGCCATCTACGCGCTCGAGCACGGCGTAAATGTGCTGCTTGAGAAGCCGTTCACTGTCACGCTTGACGAGGCTGTTGAGGTCATGAGAGCCGAGCGCAAGAGCGGCAAGGTGCTGTCCATCGGCTTCCAGCCCAGACTTGACGAAAACATGAAGATGATCAAGAAGATCGTGCAGTCGGGCGAGTTGGGTCAGATATATTACATACAGACCGGCGGCGGCCGTCGTCGCGGCATTCCGACGCCCTTCGGTACCTCCTTTATCGCCGACGAGACTGCCGGCATCGGTGCGCTGGGTGACATCGGCTGCTACTCGCTGGATATGGTGCTCAATGCCATCGGGTATCCCAAGCCGCTGACCGTAACTGGCTACAAGTCCGCTTTCTTTGGTCAGGATCCCAACTACTGCGGCTATGCTCCGTCCAAGCGCGCTGAGTATGCCAAGGCCTTCCAGGTCGACGACTTCGCAGCTGCATTTGTTCGCCTCGAGGGCGGCATAGTGCTGGATTTCCGTATCGCATGGGCAATGAACATGGATACTCCCGGTGACACCATCATTCTGGGCACCAAGGGCGGCCTCCGCATTCCCTCCACCGAGTGCTGGAACGGCACCGTTGGCGGCCCCATGAAGATATATCACGAGGTCTGTGGTCAGCAGGTCGAGACCGAGGTTCCGATCATCACCATGAAGAAGGGGCTGTTTGATCTTAAGATCCGCACCTTCCTTGACGCTGTCAAGAATGGCACACCGGCACCGGTTCCGTCCTCGCAGATACTCTACAACCAGGCTATCATCGACGGCATTGCAAAGTCCGCCGAGCTGGGACGCGAGATCGAGATCCAGATCCCCGAAATATAATAAAGCCATCCCCCGGCCATAGCTCGGTGCTCGTAAGACAGTAAAAACTGAATTTCTTTGGAACAGGCATGATTTCGGTCATGCCTGTTCTGCTTTTAGCAGCTCATCCACGG
>CAYXBY010000057.1:0-9472 GCA_964463325.1 uncultured Lachnospiraceae bacterium
GTTTCTTTTCTGCTCCCCATTCGTTCTTTATTCGGTTTTCAATGGACGCATAAGAACTAAATATTTATATTGATGTTCGCATTTACCAGTAGGAGTTCTGCTTCTACTGGTTTTGCTTTATGTAGATGCCTTTTCAACACGGATTTTACATTATTTAAGCAAACGGGTCGTCTGTGATTGCTCAGACGACCCATTTTAGTTTAATGCAATTAAAAAATTATTGCTGTATCGCTGGCTGTGCGGATGCCTCGCGAGAGGCAACAATGTTGTAGCTTTTTCCGTAAATCGCGCTGGAATTCAGCGACGATTCTATGCGCAGCAGGCGGTTGTATTTGGCCACACGCTCGCCGCGGCAGGGCGCACCCGTCTTAATAAACGGCGAATTGACTGCGACGGAAATGTCGGCCAGGGTGGTGTCCTCGGTCTCACCCGAACGGTGCGAAAGTATAAAGCGATAGCCCGCTTCCTGCGCCAGCCTAATGACGTTCAGCGTCTCGCTCAACGTCCCGATCTGATTCGGCTTGATGAGAATTGCGTTCGCTGCCCCCTCGGAAATGCCGCGCGCCAGCCGTCGCACATTGGTGACGAACAGGTCGTCACCGACCAGCATTATACGGTCGCCGAGACGCTCCGTTAGGCGTGACCAGCCGTCAAAATCGCGTTGATCGAGCCCGTCCTCAAGCGAAATAATGGGGAATTTGGAGCATAGGCTCTCCCAGCGCAGTACTAAGTCGTCTCGGCTGTAGCGTTCGCCGTGCTTGCGCATGATATAGCTGCTGTCCGCTTCGGAATACCATTCACCGGATGCCGCATCGAGTGCAAGCTTGACTCGATCGGTGTCATATCCCGCCTCCTCTATGGCGCGACAGATGAGCGTCAGCGCCTGCTCGTCGTCCGAAAGGTCCGGAGCATAGCCGCCCTCGTCGCCTACAGTCGAGGAATAGCCGTCCCTGCGCAGTATTACGCCGAGTGCATGGAATATTTCGCTGCCCATTCGCAGCGCCTCACTAAAGCTTTCTGCACCTATGGGAACTATCATAAATTCTTGTATTTCAACGTTATTTGAGGCGTGGGCGCCGCCGTTCAGAATGTTCATCATGGGTATCGGCATTCGACAAGCGCCCATTCCACCGAGGTAGCGGTAGAGTGGAATACCGTACCAGTTTGCGGCGGCGCGGGCGCAGGCCAGCGACACGGCGAGCATGGCGTTGGCCCCCAGACGGGATTTGTCGGGCGTTCCGTCCAACTCGCATAATATTCGATCGAGCTCGGCCTGCTCGGATGCATACGCGCCGGCGATGGCGGGCGAGATACGTTTGATGACGCCCTTGACCGCTTCCAGCACGCCACGTCCGCTGTAACGTTCGGGGTCGCCGTCGCGCAGCTCGTGCGCCTCGAAGACACCTGTTGATGCGCCCGAGGGGACACCCGCCACTCCGACGGTGCCGTCGCTTAGAAAAACGGTCGCTTCGATGGTGGGGTTGGCGCGGGAATCAAGTATTTCACGGGCGGAGCACTTGACGATTTGAGGTTTGTTCACTGTGATTACCTTCCTTTTTATGCTTTGTAGTATTATTATCTTCCAGTGCGAGCCATAATATGCAGTCAGTGGGGTGAGGTGAAGTATGCAATACTTCACTCCAATATTGAAATTCTGCTTGCAGTTTGCGCCGGAATGTGGTATACTTAAAGGGGGGGATTATAAATCCCCATTAAATAATAAACGTCAGGAGGCCAACGTGAGTAATCCAAAGCTAAACAAAAGCACCATTTTTGAATTTTTGAGATATGTGATAGTCGGCGGAGTGTCGGCTGTGGTCGATATGGGCGTAAATTACGTCATGCTCTATTTTGTCTTGGGTGGCACTAAGGATGACCATCTCCTCGTCGCGCTGGCGGTGACGGCTGGCTTTTTGGTAGGGCTGACGGTCAACTACATTTTGTCAAACATCTTCGTTTTCAGCACGGCGGAGCAGCGCCAAAAGGGGCGTACCGTCGGCGCATTCCTCATATATCTTGCCGTCGGCGTTATCGGCTATGGACTCACCGTCGGACTCACACTGCTCGGTACGCTGATCATCGGCGACAGCGGCATTTGGTATCTGCTCATGACCTGCGTGGTCAAGGGGCTGGTGCTAATATGGAACTATATCGGGCGCAAAATACTTGTATATAAAGGTAAATAAGAAAGGCACGGAAAAATGAAGAACACAACTGCGATCATTATCGGCGCGGGTCCTGCGGGTCTCACCGCCGCTTACGAGCTGCTTAAAAATACTGACATAAAGCCTATCATCCTTGAAGGCTCCGAGTTTATCGGCGGTATCTCGCGCACAGCCGTGCATAACGGAAACCGCATGGATCTCGGTGGTCACCGCTTCTTTTCCAAAAATCCGGAGGTCAATGAGCTGTGGCAGGAGCTCATGCCGCTGCAGGGCAAGCCGTCCTATGACGACAAGCTGCTCGGCATCGTCAAGCAGCTGCCGGTCGACGGCCCAGACCCCGAGCAGGTCGACCGCGTTATGCTGCTGCGCAACCGCATCTCGCGCATATTCTTCCTGCGCCGCTTCTTTGATTATCCCGTCTCGCTGAAATTTGACACCTTTAAGAATATGGGGCTGACGCGGACGATCAAGTCCGGCTTCGGCTATATCGGAAGCTGCCTGCACAAGCTGCCCGAGGACTCACTTGAGAATTTCTATATAAATCGCTTCGGTCGGCCGCTCTATGAGATGTTTTTTGAGTACTACACCGAAAATCTGTGGGGGCGTCACCCCTCCGAGATATCCGCCGACTGGGGCGCTCAGCGCGTCAAGGGGCTGAGCCTCAGCAAGGCCGTCTGGAACGTCATCTCCAAGCCCTTCCGCTCAAGCGACAAGGTCGAGACCTCGCTGATCGAGCAGTATTACTACCCCAAGCGCGGCCCGGGTCAGCTGTGGGAGTGCATGGCCGACGATATCCGCGCCATGGGCGGTGAGATAGTCATGAACACCACCGTTAAGGACATCGAGCTTAAAAACGGCAGCGTTGCCGCTGTCATTTCGGACGACGGCCGCCGCTTTGAGGGCGATATATTCATGTCGACGATGCCGGTCAAGGATCTGGTCGCCGGCATGGGCGAGGTGCCGCCCGCCGAGGTGCGCCGCGTGGCCGCCGGGCTGCCCTACCGCGACTATATCACGGTCGGTCTGCTGGTGGATAAGCTCAAGCTTGAGAATAAGACCAAGATTAAAACACTGACCGGCAACGTTCCCGACTGCTGGATATATGTCCAGGAGCGCGAGGTCAAGCTGGGACGGCTACAGCTGTTTAACAACTGGTCGCCATACATGGTCAAGGATCCCGAGCACACCATGTGGCTGGGGCTGGAATATTTCTGCAACGAGGGCGACGACATGTGGAGCATGTCAGATGAGGATTTCATCAAATTTGCCATTGACGAGCTGGCCTCCATCGACATCATCGACCGCGAGGACGTCAAGGATGCAACCCGCATCAAGGTCAAAAAGGCGTATCCCGCTTATTTTGACACCTACAGCGAATTTGACACCGTCAAGCGCTGGCTATCGGACATTCCCAACCTGTGGTGCCTCGGCCGCAACGGCCAGCACCGCTACAACAACATGGATCACTCCATGCTGACCGCCATCGAGGCCGTCCGCGCCATTGCCGCGGGCTCGACCGACAAGACCGCCGTCTGGGGCGTCAACACCGAGAAGGAATATCACGAGGAAAAGACTGCGGACGAGGGAGGCGAGGGTAGCCGTGGCTGAGCTGAGAGAGGATAGCCGCCTACGCCGCCTGCTTGATCGGCTTTTGCCGATATTCGTGCTGGGGCTGGGCACCGCGCTGACGCTTTACTACATTTTGGGCCCCGCCGAGGGCTATATGACCTCCGACTGCACCGATTCGTTGCGCTGGGCGCAGGCGACGTATGAGTCGGGACGGCTGATATCCGACGATTTCTTTTACGCTGCGCTACTGCCGTTTGGCGGAAACCTCATTTTCCTGCCGTTTATCGCCATTTTCGGCTATTCCATGACGGCGCAGTTGTGTGGCCTTGCGTTGTTCGCGCTGCTGTTTATCGCCGCGCTGTATTATTTCGCGACGGGGCTGGGCTATTCGCGCCTGACATCGGCGGGCATGGTCAGCATCATGCTCATGATAATGTCATCGAGTGCCAAGCTGCGCGAGATAATGTGGGAGCACATTTTTTACTACAATCTCGGCCTGCTGTTCTTCTGCTTCGGCTTTGGGCTGGCGCTGCGCATACTCCGCCGCGGCGGCATGGCAGACGATATTGGCGCGGCGCGTCCGCACGACTGGGTGCGCGTGGCGGTGCTGATGGTCTTCGCACTGCTGGCGGCGACAGATGGCCTGCAAACGCTGGTCTGCTTTACGCTGCCGCTAGTCTGCGGCATTTTCGCTGATCGCTTTTTCCACTCCGACGCGCTGCTTTGCCGCCGCAATATAAGCACGGCGCTGCTGCTGACGGGGCTGGTCGTCTTCTCAATGGTGGGCTTTGTGCTGATAGTGCCGCTGTCGCACGGCGTCAGCGCAGGCTATGCCGACGCATATTCGTCCTGGAGCGCCATGTCGACCTGGGCGGATAATTTCCTCGGATTTTTCGAGAACTGGCTGTCGCTGCTGGGCGTTTCGGTGGCAGCGGGCGATCCGCTGGTCAGCTTCTCTTCCATTATTAATATGGTGCGCATACTTGGCGGCATCATGCTGCTTGTGGCGCCGATCATACTCACCTGCCGCTTCGGACGCATCAAGAGCGGCGCCGTGCGTGCGGTTCTCGTCGGCCATTTGGCAGTGTCGGCGTTCATACTGTTTGCGGTGACATTTGGAAAGCTTGGCGGCGCAAACTGGCGACTGGTGCCCATGCTCGGCACCTCGGTGCTGGCAAGCGTGGTCACGGCTGTGGAGCTTTTGCGCGAGAAGGGACTTGCCGCGCGGGTTGGCGCACTGCTGCTGGCGCTGCTGATACTGCTGGGCTGCATTTCGGCGCTTGAGATAGCCAGCATGCCCGCCGACTACGGTGACAACAATTCATGGCACGAGGTTGCCGAGCAGCTGACGGCGCACGGCCTGCGCTACGGCTATGCCAACTTCTGGTGGGCAGAGTCCGTGACCATGATATCGAACGGCGAGCTGGTGGTGGCCAACATTGCCGCAGGCACTCGCGTTCCGCAGAAATATAATTATCAGCAGCCCGTGAACAGCTACGACGACCGCGCCGACGCGAACGGCTACTTCCTGCTGCTGACTGAGTCCGAGGCCGATACCATGTCGGCATATATCAGCGCGCAGCGCGCACAGGGCAAGATACGCGAGGAATTTGCCATTGAGTCTGAGCCCTACAACCTGCGCGGCTATGTGGGACGGCTGATATACGTTTACGTGTTTGACGAAAATATCTTTTGATGAGAGGAAATAATATGTCTGCGGGCAAAGTAAGATTGAACGAGGATGCAGAGATGGTGCGCGTCGTCAAAGAGGGACTTAAGCGCACGGGCGGCTATTGTCCCTGCCGCCGTGAGAGAACAGAGGACACAAAATGTATCTGTCGCGAGTTCCGCGAGCAGATGGCGGACCCCGATTTTGAGGGCTACTGCCACTGCATGCTGTATTTCAAGGAGCGCGGCTGAATTTTAAGGAGGAAAAAACACATGTTAAAGCAAGTTACCGCTGCAAATTACGAGAGCGAGGTACTGGCGGCTGACCGCCCTGTGCTGCTCGATTTCTGGGCTGAGTGGTGCGGCCCCTGCCGCATGCTGGCGCCGGTGCTGCACGAGATAGCCGAGGAGCGCGACGACATTGTTGTCGGAAAGGTCAATGTTGACGAGGAGGGCGAGCTGGCAAGCTCGTTCGGCGTGGTCAGCATACCGACTGTCGTGCTGATGGTGAACGGTCAGCCGGCGGCACGGCTGGTCGGCTACCGCGATAAGCAGAGCCTGCTCGATGAGCTGGGACTGTGACCTGGCCAGACGTGCCAAAAATATCAAAAAAACTATTGCCACGGCGCATGAAATATGCTATAATATTGTGTTGCGCATTGACGGACGCCGTCGGCGGCACAACCTATATCGATTAAAGCGCCGGAGCACCGGCGGGGAGGATCAAACTTGATAATCGCACTTGAAGACGCAAAATATAAGCTGCTCGCACTGCGCGACGACATCCGTGAGCTGGGCTCCGCATTGCGCATCGATGAGCTGCGCGGCAGCGTTGCAGAGCTGGAGCAGCAGACGCTGGACGCCGACTTTTGGAACAACCAGGAGAATTCCTCGCGCGTGCTCCAGACAATAAAGCAGACAAAGGACAAGATTGAGGGCTTCGACGCGCTGAGCGGCCGTCTGGAGGACGCTATCGCGCTGGCCGAGATGGCTATCGAGGAAAATGACGAGAGCTCGGTGCCTGAGGTGCAGGCGGAGCTCGACGCTATCGTCAAGGAGAAGGAGTCCCGTCGCATCGAGATACTGCTTTCGGGCGAATACGACAAAAACAACGCCATCATATCCTTCCACCCCGGCGCCGGCGGCACCGAGGCGCAGGATTGGGCACAAATGCTCTACCGCATGATCACGCGCTGGGCAGAACGGCACAAATACAGCGTCAAGCTGACCGATTGGCTTGACGGCGAGGAGGCCGGGCTCAAGAGCGCGACCATAATGGTCGAGGGTCTCAACGCATACGGCTACCTCAAGAGCGAGCACGGCGTGCACAGACTGGTGCGCGTCTCGCCCTTTGACTCCTCGGGACGCCGGCACACCTCGTTTGCCTCGATTGAGGTCATGCCCGAGTTTGACAAGCTTGATGACATCGTCATCCGCGACGAGGACTACGATTTCATGCCCTACCACTCCAGTGGCGCCGGCGGACAGAACGTAAACAAGGTCAGCTCGGCCGTGCGCATACTGCACAAGCCGACCGGCATCGTCGTCACCTGCCAGACCGAGCGCTCGCAGCTGCAAAACAAGGAGACGGCTATGCGCATGCTCAAGTCCAAGCTGATGGAGATCAAGATCCGCGAGCGGCTGGACACTATCGACGAGGTTCGCGGCGTCAAGACCAACATAGAGTGGGGCAACCAGATACGCTCCTACGTTTTCATGCCCTACACGCTGGTCAAGGACACCCGCACCGGCTATGAGGATGGCAACATCGCCGCCGTTATGGACGGCGAGCTGGACGGCTTCATTAATGCCTACCTCAAAATGACCGCAAAATAATAAGCAGACCGCCCGTGCGGACTGCTCTCACGCTTTACACCGGGGCGGCAGGCTTTGCCGCTCCGGCTAAAAATATTATTACATAGGACGGCTTATTATGGGAATTATCGAGCTTGCAGGTCTTGGCGTCGCGCTGGCAATGGACGCCTTTGCCGTGTCCATCTGCAAGGGACTGGGCATGAAAAAGATCAATTACCGACAGGCGTTCATAATCGCGGCATTTTTCGGCGGCTTTCAGGCGCTCATGCCGCTGCTGGGATGGCTGCTGGGCAGTCGGTTCGAGCACATCATTCAGAGCTTTGACCACTGGATCGCCTTCGGTCTTCTGCTGTTTATCGGCGGAAAAATGATATTCGATGTCATTCGCGGTGGAGACGATGATGAGGACTGCTCGCGTTTTGATGTCAAGGAGCTATTTGTCATGGCTCTTGCAACCAGCATTGACGCGCTGGCGACCGGCATAGTGCTGGCCATTGAGCCGGACACCAACATCTGGCTGTCGATCGCCATTATCGGGCTGATCACATTTGTCATCTGCATTGCCGGCGTGGTGATAGGCAACAAATTCGGCAGCCGGTTCAAGGACAAGGCCTCGATCGCAGGCGGGATCATACTGATAGTTATCGGTGTCAAGATACTGCTCGAGCATTTGGGGGTCATCAATTTCTAAATGAGAGGGAACACAATGGAAAATGTCAGATTTGCCATAGTTGGTCTGGGCTCGCGCGGCTACGGACTAATGCGGCGGGCGGTGATGCCGGTCGAGGGCGTTGAGGTGGTCGGCCTCTGCGATGTTTATGACGATCGCATCGAGCGCGCGCGGGAATACGTGATCGAGGCCGGCGGCGCGCCGATATGCAGCCGCGACTGGCGCGAGATGCTGAGCGAGTCACACCCTGACGCCGCGCTGGTGGCGACGGGCTGGGAATGTCACATCGAGATTGCGGTGTGGTGCATGGAGCACGGCATAGTGCCGGCGGTCGAGGTCGGCGGCGCCTTTAGCGAGGACGACTGCTGGAGGCTGGTCGACACCTATGAGCGCACCGGCACCCGCATAATGCTGATGGAGAACTGCTGCTTTAACAAAAGCGAGCTGCTGGCGACATACATGGCGCGGGCGGGGCTGTTTGGTGAGATAGTCCACTGCGCGGGCGCCTACGCGCACGATCTGCGGCGGGAGATACTTTCCAGCGAGGAAAACAGGCACTACCGCCTCGGCTTTTATCGCGACCACAACTGCGAGAATTATCCGACGCACGAGCTGGGGCCCATCGCCCGCCTGCTCAACATAAACCGCGGCAACCGCATGCTGTCGCTGGTGTCGGTGGCCTCCAAGGCACGCGGCTTTGCCGATTATATCGACCGTAACCGCGACACCGTCAACCCCAATCGCGTGGGCGAGACGATACGCCAGGGGGACGTAGTCACGACGCTGATAACCTGCGAGGGCGGCGAGACAATAACACTGCGTCTGGACGCCTCGCTGCCGCGCTTTTACAACCGCGAGTTTACCGTTCGCGGCACACGCGGGCTGTACGAGATGGGCAACAATATGGTCTATTTTGACGGCATGGAGGAATGGTTCGACACGCCGAAAAACTATATAGCATATCAGAATAACGCCCGCGACTACGAGGAAAAGTATCTCCCCGAGGCATGGCGCCGCATGACCGAGGAGGGGCTGAAGTCGGGTCACGGTGGCATGGATGGCGTCGAGTTCCGCGCCTTTTTTGAGGCGCTGCGCTCGGGCGGCGAGATGCCCATCGACGTTTACGATATGGCGGCCTGGATGTGCATCACCTACCTCAGCGAGCGCTCGATAGCGCAGGGCGGCGCTCCGCAGCAGATCCCCGATTTCACGCGCGGCAGATACAAAGCGCGCCCGCCGAGAGATGTGCTGTAATGCGAGCTATGCGCCCGCTCCACCAAGCTGTATAACGCTTTTATGCTTCGTGCTGAAGACAAATCGTCTTTGGCACGAAGCTTTTTTGCGCTTGGGGGGCTTTTTTTAGCTAAAAATCAAAAAAATTTGTCATACCTATTGACTTTCAGGGGGGGGGGGGTATAATATAGCAGAGAAGATGTATTTTGATATCGATCAATTATTATTCTTCTGCGCGGCAACGCAAAACGACAAAAGGAGAAAACACATATGGAAAAAAGCACACGCACCAAGCGCATGCCGTATGAGGCACCGCGGGTTGAGATCATTCAGCTGAGCACTGAGGATGTTT
>CAYXBY010000058.1:0-9377 GCA_964463325.1 uncultured Lachnospiraceae bacterium
GCTGGTCGCCGCCCGCAGGCGGCGAAATCCCCCGGCCGCCCGCAGGCGGCGAAATTCCCCAAAGCGTCAATGGAGGCGGCCTGCGGCCGCCCCCATTGACAAATATTACCTCATTCCCTGCACTTCAGGTCATACACCGCCATCGCGCCGTAGCTGGGCGCCAGGCGCGCGACCTCATCGCTGATCTCGGTCAGGTTGCTGACGCCGGCGTGCTCCAGCAACACAGAGAAGACATGCCGCAGGGGGGCTCCGCCGCCGACTATCAGCCTGCGGCCGTCGCGGCACAGCTCGGCGACGGTCATGATGTCGTCCTTGAGCAGCGAACCGACAAAAAGATTAGCCGCCATATCGGCGTCCCATCCCTCGAACAGCTGCACGCTCCGCGCCTTGATGAGCGAGGGCGATACGCCGTGCTCGACAGCGTAGTCAAAGCCGGCTATCAGCTGCTCGGGCAATATCTTGCGGATGACGGGCTGCGGCAGCGAATGATGCAGCATGGTATGTCCCGAGATGGCCGCGATAAACTCGCCGCATATGCCTGACCGAATAGAGATTATGCGCCCGTTGGCGTCCACCTCCATGGCCTTGTTGTGCGAGCCGGGCAGAGTGATGACGAAATCCCCCTCAAGCCCCAGCTGCTGCATGATGCCATACGTCTCGCAGTCCTCGCCGCTCATGGATTCCAGCACCGCGACGCGCTTCATAACGTCGGTCTCGCCCTCGGGCGGCAGCGTCTTGATGCCGGGGATGAACAGTATCGGCAGCGAGGTCACCTCGGGCATGCGCGTCATGCGGGCGGCGGCAGTGGTCTCCTTTATGCCGCAGGGCGCGACGGCGTGCGGCAGATAAAATATCCCCACATCCGATGCCAGCGTGCCCGAGCAGACGACAGCCTCAACGCTGTCCTCGCTCACGCCGGCGCCATCCAGCAGCTCGCGCAGTGAGTCGCGCAGCGCCTCGCGCAAAAACGTATCAGAGCCGGTAAAGGCCGTGTTGCGGCTGCCCGCCACACGCTTGACCTCGTGCAAAAGCTCCTTGCCCCTAAACAGGCGGCAGCGCATATTGGTCGTGCCGCAATCAACCGTTATTAGCATTGTTTTTTCCTTTCATGCACTCTATCGGAGTGAAAAGCTGACAGCCCGCTGCACGGTAGCGCTCCATCATGTCGCGCAGGCGCGCGGATGTCGTGCCGAGGCGCACGGCGAGACAGTCGATGCAAAAAAATTCAGTTATATCATGACCCAGCAGCTTGACGGACAGTCCCTCCTCATCCGGGTGGAGCGGCCGTCCGCAGTCGCGGCAGTAACACGTCATAGCGTGACCAGCTTGCCGCGGAAAACGCGCGTCCCGTGCGCGGGGACGACGATGCGCAGATCGTCGCGGCGGATGCCGAGGTGCTCGCCGCTGAGAATATCGGTCAGGTCAATGCCGACGCCCGAGGCGTAGGGCACGCCCAGATCCGGGAAGGGCATCTCAAGCCGACGGTCGGCGTCCTTGAGATTGAAGAAGGCCAGCGCCAGCTCGCCGCCCTCCAGCAGCTTGATCATAATGGGGAAATCCTTGGTCGTGCCGTTGGCCTGGTAGGCGGGACGGCACTCAGCGTCCTGATTTATGCGTATCAGCTCGCGATTTTGCAGCAGTCGGCGGCTGCGCTCGTCGAGCGAGCGTATGTCACCGCCCATCATGAGCGGCGAGCCGGCCATGCACCAGAACACAAACTGCGTCACGTATTCCTCGGGCGTGGTGCAGCTGCCACAGCCGACATTGCCCTCTCCGTTCATACCGACGGTCAGCATGTCGAGATCGTTAAAGCAGCCGGCGGCGTTTGCGTTGAGATTGGGCAGCTGCGAGACCATGATATCGGCCATCGAGGCGTAGGAATCGTTGATGTCGTGCGTCGAGCGGTACATGTGCGCACCGATGGAGCGCATCCAGTTCCAGGGCTCGCCGCGACCCCAGTTGCAGGCCGAGAAAACAATGTCCCGTCCTGTCGAGCGCAGCGCCATGCTCATGGTGAGATAGCGATTCTTATTGTTGGCGTAGTTGGGGAAATTGCAAAAATCATATTTCAGAAGGTCAACACCCCACTCAGCAAACGTGCGGGCGTCCTCATATTCGTGGTCAAAGCTGGAGGGATAGCCGGCACAGGTGCGAACGCCCGCGCAGGTGTACATGCCAAATTTGAGTCCCTTGGCATGTATGTAGTCGGCCAGCGCCTTCATACCCTCCGGGAATTTAGCCGGGTCGGGTACCAGGCGCCCGGTGGTGTAGTCACGCTCCATGAGCGACCAGCAGTCGTCAATGACAACATATTCATACCCCGCGTCGCGGTAGCCAAGCTCGACCATGGCGTCCGCCGTCTCGCGGATAAGACGGTCACTTATGCTGTGACCAAAGGTGTTCCAGGTGTTCCAGCCCATAGGGGGTGTCTGTGCGATCATAATTCTGCTCCTTATTTTTGATTGTATGCAGGGCCTTGCCCTGCAACCCGCCAAGGGGCTTTTTCGAGGAAAAGCCCCTTGGAACCCCAAAAGCTTTCCCCACGGCTCTCTTGGTGGAAGCTTTTCGGATTCTTAAGGTGCTTTTTTCAAAAAGCACCTTAAGCAGGTGCAGGACGGAGTCCTGCATATAATTAATATTAGTATAAACCCGTGCGGGGGCTTTGTCAAGAGCGGCGGAGGAATTTTTTGTGCGCGGCGGCTCCGCCCCGGCGCTTGTATTGACTTGGGCTGATTTTTAATGTATAATGGTATGCAGAATACGGATTTGAGCCGGTCGTGTCACGCGGCGGCTCAAAAAGGAGACACACATGGCA
Organism: uncultured Lachnospiraceae bacterium; assembly: GCA_964463325.1. Taxonomy (GTDB): domain Bacteria; phylum Bacillota; class Clostridia; order Oscillospirales; family CAG-272; genus UMGS1002. The sequence goes on from CAYXBY010000058.1 coordinate 2,816, forward strand.
GATCGCAAAAATGTACTTTTCATACTGACCGACGATCAAGGCGCCTGGGCGATGGGCTGCGCCGGCAATCACGAGCTAAAAACGCCAAATCTCGACCGTCTTGCCGCCCGCGGCATGCGCTTTGAAAACCTTTACTGCGCCTCACCCGTCTGCTCGCCCGCCCGCGCCTCGCTGCTGACCGGCAAGATACCCTCGCAGCACGGCGTACACGACTGGCTGGCACGCGGTCAGATCACGGCGGACTGCCTGTCTGATGAGCTTAAGGCGGCCTTCGCGCTGGACGACACCCCCTTCAAGTATCGCTGGCCCAAAAACCAGCTTGACGGCGACGTCGGCGTTCGCTACCTGGACGGCCACCGCACCTTCACCGGCGTGCTGGCCGAAAACGGCTACGAATGCGGGCTTTCTGGCAAGTGGCACATTGGCGCGGCAGACGAGCCGCAGGCGGGCTTTTCGTTCTGGTCAACCTGCGCCATCGGCGGCGCTGACTATATAAACGCCGTCGTGCTCAAGGAGGGCAGGATGGAGATGATCAGCGGCGAGTACATCACCGACTACATCACTGACCGCGCGCTCGACTTTCTCGACGCTCGAGAGACCGAGCGTCCCTTCTGCCTGTGCGTCAATTACACGGCGCCGCATTCGCCCTGGGGGCGCGAGTGCCACCCTGCGAAATATATTGATATGTATGACGATTGCCCGTTTGAATCCATCCCAGATCTGCCGCCGCATCCCTGGGTCGAGGGCGCCGATGTCAGCTTTGAGGAATGGAAAAAACGCCCGCATCCCGGCGTGCGCTTTCTCTACGCCAACTACGCCCCCATCCGCGAGACCTGGCAGCAGTACCGCCGCGAGAGCCTGCGCGGCTATTTTGCGGCGGTGTCGGCCATGGACGAGGCTGTCGGTCGCCTGCTTGATCGGCTGGAGCGCGACGGCCTCGCCGAGGACACGCTGATAGTCTTCACCAGCGACAACGGCAGCAATATGGGGCACCACGGCATTTTCGGCAAGGGCAACGGCACCTATCCCGTCAACATGTATGAGACCTCGACGCGCGTGCCCGGCATATTCAGCTGTCCCGGCGTCATTCCCGAGGGCGTGGTGGCGCACGCCAAGGTCAGCCATTACGATATCTTCCAGACGGTGCTCGACTTTGTCGGCGTGCCGTTTGAGTCGACACCCGACATGCCCGGCCACAGCTTTGCCCCCCTCTTGCGCGGCGAGAGCGACCCCGACGGCGACGGCGATGTTTTCGTCCTCGACGAATACGGCGCCACGCGCATGATCACCGACCGACGCTGGAAGCTGATACTGCGCGAGCCCGACGGCCCGCACGAGCTGTACGACCTTGAGAACGACCCCGACGAGTACGTCAACCGCTATTCTGACCCCGCCTGCCGCCAGACGGTGGAGGCCATGACGGCGCGACTGCACGCCTGGTTTGACAGGTACGTCGACCCGGCGCTCGACGGCTCGCGCGAGGATGTGCGCGGGCATGGGCAGCTGACGAGTCATCTGTTCAAATAATGTATCACTGTTGACATTGTCGCGGGAATATGATAGAATATCATCAGTACTATAATAACCAACCAAAAGGAGCAGCATTATGAAGCTATTGACACGTATTTTGGCACTTCTGTTGGCAATTATGACACTCGCCTGTCTGGCAGTCGCCTGTGCCGACCCGCAGACCCCATCCGAGGATGTGACAACAACCACCCCTCAGGATTCCGCCGCATCGACCACGCCAGTGGCCGATACCACAACCGATCAATATAGCATTGAAAGCAACCTTCCCAACAGCATCGACTTTGGCGGCAAGGAGGTGCGCATACTCAGCCGCGACTACAACGGCGTGCGCGACGAGCTGACCGTCTCCGACCTCAGCGGCGAGACCGTAAACGACGCCATTTATAACCGCAATCTCGCAGTTGAGTACAGAATCGGCGTAACCATCCAAAACACGCAGCTCACCGGCGACAGCTATGTCGTCACCTCTAAAATACGCAACCTCGTCAAGGCACAGACGGACGAGTTTGACGTTATGGCAAACAGCTGCTATTCTACAATAATGTACACCTCCGAGGGACTCATGCAGGATCTGAGCGACGTCGAATATCTCGATCTCAGCCAGATATACTGGTCCCAGGGCTTTAACGAGGTGGCGTCCTTCGGCAACCGTCAGTATCTCTGCGCCGGCTCGTACGGACTCTCGCTCTACCGCTATATGTTCGTCACCATGTTCAATAAGGATCTGATGGCGGAGCACGGCGTCACCAATCTGTATGAGGTCGTCAACAACAGCCAGTGGACGCTGGATTATCAGGCTTCGATTGCCTCGCAGATGTATTATGACGTCAACGGCGACGGCATTGCCAACCCCGACGACCGCTATGGCTTCCTCTCCGGCCCCGTGGCGTATGTGGACCCCTATTGGTCCTCCTGCAAGCTGCCGATACTGACCAAAAATGCCGACAATCAATATCAAAACGCGCTCGATATCGATCGCATCAGCACCGCAATGGACAAGGTGCTGCATCTGTATTACGATTGCGGCGGCTCGTATATCTACCCCAGCGTTTCGGATACCGCCGACCAGGATAACATAGCCAATCACTTTGCCGACGGCCGCGCGGGCATGTGCACACTGCGCCTGCTGGCAGTCGAAACGCAGACTCTGCGCGACATGCCGCAGGAGTACGGAATAATCCCCATCCCCATGCTTGATGAGGCGCAGGACGGCTACCAGACCTATGTTCACGACCAGTTTACCGCCTTTGGTATACCGGCAACAGTGCCGGAGGATAGACTCGACCGCGTCGGCGCCTTTCTTGAGTGCGCCGCCTTCGAGAGCTACAGAGAGGTCATACCGGCGTATTTTGAGGTCGCACTCAAAAACAAATACGTCAGCGACCCCGAGTCGGGCAAAATGCTGGATATGATATACGAAAATGTTTATATCGACGGCGGAGTGCTCTACACAAAGTCGCTCAACTCCGTCCACCAGCAGCTGCGCACTATCGTCAAGAGCAAAAACAATATGACCGCCTCTATCTTCAGGTCGCTCAACCGCACGCTCCCCACACTGCTCGACAAGCTCAACAATGGCATCGAGTCGCTCGGCTGACGTCGCGCTCGGCAAAGGGCACGGCAAATTGCCCGCCATCTGTTGACTCAAGGCACACTTTATAGTATAATTGATACCCGGATGGCTGCTCCCGTCCGGGTATTTTTAACGCGCGCAGCATGACGCTACCAGCAGCTGCGCTGCGTCAGCTCTGAAGGTGAAAAATATGTGGATACTGTTTGCGTTCGGCTCGGCGTTTTTCGCCGGCATCACCTCAATTCTTGCCAAATGCGGCATTAAGAAGACAGATTCGACCGTCGCCACCGCCATTCGCACGGTGGTCGTGCTGGCTATGTCCGCGCTCATGGTGGCCATTGTCGGCAGCTTCGGCAGCATTGCCAAAATCAGCGCCAGAACATGGATTTTCCTTGTCCTGTCCGGACTTTCGACCGGCGCCTCCTGGCTGTGCTACTTCCGCGCACTTCAGCTGGGCGAGATAAACCGCGTTGTTCCCATAGATAAATCCAGTACCGTGCTGACAATGCTGCTGGCATTTATTATTCTCGGCGAGCCCATGACATGGCTTGATGCCGTCTGCATCATCATGATCGGCGCTGGAACACTACTCATGATAGAGAAAAAGCCCTCATCCGGTGAGCCGCACCGCGGGCATTCGTGGCTTATTTTTGCCTGCCTGTCGGCGCTTTTCGCCGCGCTGACCTCCATTTTCGGCAAGCTGGGCATTGAAGGGGTGGAATCAAATCTCGGAACCATGCTTCGCACCGCCGTAGTGCTGCTGGCCTCCTGGGGCATGGTGCTCATAACTCGAAAGGGCGGCGAGGTGCGCCGCATACCGCGCCGGGAGCTGGGCTTTATCTGCCTCTCGGGGCTTGCAACCGGCGCCTCCTGGCTGTGCTATTACAAGGCGCTGCGCGACGGCCCTGCCAGTGTGGTCGTGCCGATAGACAAGCTCAGCATACTTGTCACCGTCGCATTCTCCTGCATCGTTTTTCGCGAAAAGCTGACAGCACGCTCTGTCTCCGGGCTGGTGCTTATCGTCGCCGGCACACTTTTGCTGCTCGTGTGACCTCGCGGAGGACAATATCCATAGCAAAAAGCTATATGAATGATCGAAAACAAGTATTTGACAATTATATTTAACTATGATAAAATTAGATCATCACAAAGCCTTAAGGAGAAAAACATCCCATGCTGAAACAAAATATCCGTCGCGGGCTGGCGCTGCTGATGGCACTGCTGATGGTCTCGGTTCCGCTCGCGGGCTGCGCCGGCAGCGGCGACGGCGAGGGAACGAGCGACACATCAACGTCATCGCAGTCCCCGGCTCAATCCACCCCTGACACCACCCCTGCGGACACCACCGCGCCGTCCCCTGCGGACACCTCCACATCGACCAAAGATCCCGAAAGTGAGAAAAAAACCTTGCGTGTACTTTTCATTGGCAACAGCCTGACCTACTATAACGACATGCCTGCCATCGTCATGGCGCTCGGCCGCGCCGCCGGACGGGACATATACACCAAAAAGGTGACCGCCGGCAGCTCCACCATGTGCCAGCAGACGTCGAGCACTACCGAGATCGGTCGTGGCGTCGAGGAGGCGCTGCGTGAGAAGTGGGACTATGTCGTCATCCAGCCCTCTCGCCGCATCACGGACAAGGAGACCACCGTCAAAACGGCTGAGCTCGCTGCCGGACGCCTGCTCGACGAGCGCATAAAGGCTACCGGCGCCAAGACTGTAATTTACGGCACCTGGGGCAACAACACCGGCAATTCGGGCATTTACGTCATGAATTCCGACGGCGTCAACGCCTCCAAAAAGGGCACGTTTGACATCTCGCGCGCCGACCACAACGTCTATATGCAGTCCGTCGCCCGCGAATTTGCGACAATGCTGGACGCTCCCATGGTGGACGGCGCCGCGCTGTTTGATTTTGTCGTCAAAAACCAGCCCGCCATCAATCTTTACTACTCCGACGAGCGGCATCCCTCGCTTTACGGCTCGTATGCCATCGCCTGCGCGTTTTACGCCTTCCTTTACAACGAGTCCTCCGCCCAGGCGGCTGCCGCGCATCTCGGCGGTGTCGAGCCCGAGGTGGCACAGCTGCTCTCGGCCGTGGCCGACCACATCGTTCTCGGCAGCGCCGCGCCGACTGACCGCGTCATCCCCGGTGGCAGCGCCGTATCGAATGTGACGGTCGAGCCGGTTGAGTGGAGCGGCTCGGGCAGCCAGAATGACCCGTATATCATTGCGTCATCGGGCAATTTCATGTATTTTGTATCGCTGGCGGGCAAGGGTGAGAGCTTTGCCGGCAAGTACATTAAGCAGACCGCCGACGTTGACCTCAAGGGCGGCGAGCTGGCGCCCATCGGCGTGGCTGCGCCCTTTGCCGGCAGCTATGACGGCGGTGGTCACGAGATATCCGATCTCAGCGTGACCGGCACCGGCAACACCGGGCTGTTTGCCGAGGCAATTGGGGCGTCCATTAGCGGTATCGTGGTGGCCAACGCCACCTTTAAGGGCGCATATACCGGCGCCATCGTCGGAAGCGCCACCGGCGGAACCGTGGTCTCTGACTGCGTGGTGCTGACAAGCTCCAGCGTTGAGGGCAGCGCCCGCGTGGGCGGCATTGTCGGCAATTTGCTGGGCTCGACCGTCTCGCGCTGCGTCAATTACACGACCGCGCTGGTCAAATCCACCTCGGACAGCTGCTATGTCGGCGGCATCGTCGGCCTGGCGGCGGACGGCAGCCTGATCGAGCTGTGCTACAACAGCGGCGAGATAACCGTCGACTGCTCCGCGGCCAAGAAAAACGGCTGTGCGGGCGGCATTCTCGGCTGTGACGGCACCACTAACGGCGGCTCGGCCAATGTGGCACGCTGCGTCAACACCGGAACTGTGTTCTTCACCTACGGCGGCTCGAATGCCGCACGCGGCTACACCGGCGGTATCGTCGGCCGCGCGACCAACAGCAAAAAGGCCTCGAAATTCAGCGATTGCTACAACACCGGCAGCATAGTCAACAACAGCACCAACAAGTCCTACACGCCCGGCATTGGGCAGATATGCGGCGTTTTTGTCAACGTCTGCGCCACACTCGACAACTGCTTCGGACTGGATACCGTCAGTGCCGAGCTGGCCACCAAATACGGTCCCGACAGCCGCTACTCGAATTACGTGGCCGGTAAGGAGGGCGGAAACTTCTCCGATTCGCAGTATTTCCGCCTCAATGAGCGTCTCGGACTCAAAAACGAGACCCAAATGGCCGCCGCGATCGCCGAGATCACAGCCAACATCCCCGCGCTGGCGCGGTAATATGCTTTGCGGGGCTCTGCCCCGGAACCCCGGCAGGGGACTTTTGAAAAAGTCCCCTGCACCCCCAAAACTTTTAAACAGCTTCGCGGGAGAACGCAAAAATTCCGGTTAAGGTGACGAACGCTTTGGACGTTCTCAACCTTAACCGGATTTCTTCTT
>CAYXBY010000059.1:0-9155 GCA_964463325.1 uncultured Lachnospiraceae bacterium
AATCGGTTTACCGATAAAAATCGGTCAAGCCCGCCCCGAGGCTGCAAGCCTCACCACCAGCCCGAGGCTGCAAGCCTCACCCCACCGGCTTCACGCCTCAAGCCTTGCGAATCTCCTCGTAAAACGCCGCCCGCGACGCGTACATCGACGGTGAAACCCACAGCGTCAGAATGCCAAATGTCAGGCAGCACAGCAGAATCCATCCGATGTAGCTGAAGTCCAGGCAGAAAAGACGCCATTTATTACCACGCATCAGCTCCTTGCTGGCCTTGATGGCCTCGTTGCCGCTCATCTCGGGATGGTCAATGAGAATATATGGTGCCATTGAGTAAGAATAGGAAGCGATTATTCCCGGAACTACAAACAGCAGCGACCAAAGCGCGGTAAACACTGCGGTCAAAACGCCCAGCACCAGCGCGTTGCCAAAATTGTTGAACCCGCTGAAAAGATCATTGATATCAATGCGATCCTTGCGGTGCAGGTTGAGCATTACGGCGGCAAAACCGACCGTCATCGGGCCTGCGAGCAGCACGGCGCCAACAACGGTGCAGCCGGCGGCACCCATAATGAGTCCCCAGACCACAAATGTGAGAATGGCCGCGCCCCATTTGCCGCGGAGTGCAGCCCAGGCCTTTTGACGAAAATCTCGTGCAAACATAGTTAAGTCTCCTTTTGATGATAAATATTTTTACCTTTTATGGTAAATTTGTCTTAAAACATTGACAGAAAGTTGTCAAGCATTTGCAAAATGTCGGGGAATATCCAAAAGACTCCGATCATGAGCAGCAGCGATGCGACAAACACGCCGGCGACAGTCAGCCAGTTTGTCCCTTTTTTCTCGAATTTTATCTCGGCGGTGTATTTCAGTTGCTCCGGAATGTAAAAATGCGCCGTCTCAAAGTCAATCTTGAAGGGCACGGACTTGAATTTTTGCCCCGCGGACTCGATCTCCTGCCGCTTTTGCTCGAGCGAGGCGTAATATTCCTCCTCCTCGACGCACTTGACCACCCGCCGCAGTGTATGCCCGCTGCGCAGGCTGGATCTGATCGCGGTATTCTTGAAATATCCAAGCTCCATAAGGGTTTTCGCGCGGTCAGGCGACAGCGCTTCATCGCGAATCAGCGTGCGCGCAAAGTCGCCGAGAACGCGCTTATCAAACACCGACATGACCGCGGCGATGTTGATCCCAATGAAAAACGCAAATACGATGGTTTGCAGCGAAACCATTGACGACGACCCGAGGTTGATGTGCTCGTAGTCGCCGTAATGCGGCGTGAAATACTTGTCGACAAAGTATTCCCACAGCTCGCTTATGAGCGATTTCGACTCGAGAGCCGAAATTAGCCTAAAAAACAGTATTTTTTTCACGTTGTCGGCTCCTTTCGATTTTTAGTTGCGGGGACTACTACGGGGCTCTGCCCCGGACCCCGGTTGGGGACTACTTTCGGGGCTCTGCCCCGGACCCCCGGTCGGGGACTTTTGAAAAAGTCCCCGACACCCCCAAAACTTTCAAACAAGGGGAGAGGCGCTCGTTTTCACACAGCTTTGAGTCATCAAAGCATCGTGAGCATGTTTATACTATTAATGATAGATTTATTATTCGCCTCCGACGTCGACTGACGCCACCCCCCGTGATAACTAACAGCTCTAAGCGCGAAGCATGCTTGAAAGTTTTGGGGGGTGCAGGGGGACTTTTTCAAAAGTCCCCCTGCAAAAACCCCGCGCTTATTATTTTTTAATTATATCCGTCCCAACGTACTTGCGCAGTACCTCGGGAACCGTCACGCTGCCGTCAGCGTTCTGGTTCTGCTCGACCAGTGCTGGCAGAATACGGCTGGTTGCGAGGCCGGAACCGTTCAGCGTATGCAGATATTCAATGCTGCCGTCGGCGCGGCGAACGCGCATCATGCCGCGTCTGGCCTGGTAATCACGCGCATTGGAGACCGAGCTGACCTCCTTGTAGCCGTTCATTGAGGGGATGTTGATCTCGATGTCGTACGTACGCGCCATAGAGGCCGAGCAGTCGCCCGCCGCCAGCTTGACCGTCCGGAAATGGAAGCCCAGCGCCTTGACAAGGTTCTCGGCGTTAGTCACCAGCTCCTCAAACGCCTCGTCAGACTTTTCGGGCAGCGTGTACTGCACCATTTCAACCTTGTTAAACTGGTGTCCGCGCACCATTCCGCGCTCGTCAGAGCGGTACGAACCCGCCTCGCGACGGAAGCAGGGCGTGTAGCTGATGTATTTTTTGGGCAGATCCGCCTCTTCAAGTATCTCATCGCGGTGCAGCGAGACCAACGCAGTCTCTGCCGTCGGCAGCATGAAGCGATGGCGCTCGTCCTCGGCCGTCTCCAGCCAGTAAACGTCGTCCTTAAATTTGGGGAACTGACCGGCAGTCAGACCGCACTCGTAGGACAGCATGTGCGGCACCAGCATCAGCTCGAAGCCGTTTGACAGGTGCGTTTCGATGAAAAAGTTGAGCAGCGCCCACTCCAGACGCGCGCCCATGCCGGAATATATCCAAAAGCCGGCGCCCGACAGCTTCACGCCGCGCTTGTAGTCGATCAGACCGAGGTCAGTGCACAGGTCAACGTGATTTTTGGGCTCAAAATCGAACTTGTGCGGCTCTCCGAAATAACGCAGCGGCTCGTTGTTCTCCTTTTCGCCCGGCTTGAGGTCGGGATCAGGCAGATTCGGCAGCCCGAGCATGAGATTTGTGTACTCGGTCTCGATCTGCTTGAGCTTTTCGTCGTTGGCCTTGGCGCGGCTCGAAAGCTCCTTCATCTCGGCAAAAATTGGCGCAACGTCCTTTCCCTCCTTCTTATATTGCGGGATCAGCTTGGTCGTGCGGTTTTGCTCCGCTTTAAGCGCCTCGGTTTCAACTATCAGCGCACGGCGTTCGCCGTCAAGACGGATTATTTCAGCAATTTCGTCGGCTGCGTCACGCCCCTTAGCGGCCAGACGCGCAATGACGTCATCGGGATTTTCCTTAATGTATTTTATGTCTAACATGTTTTTACTTCCTTTATTCGATATTTTTACTTGTTGTGTGCAAATTTATAGCTGCTCTGAGAAGAACGACTCACCGCAAATAGCCGTCAGCAGCGTTTCAAGATCCTCGTCGCTGTCAAAAGACAGCTCCAAAACCTTCTTTTTAGGTGTGTAAGCTATCTTAGCCTTGCGTCCAAGCGCCTCCTGAAGCCGATGCTCAAGCTCTTTCATGTATATTTTGCGCTGATTGATGCCCTCAAGCATAAGCTCGTCATCCTCGTCGACCGGCTTTGCTGAGTTCAATTTTTTTACCATACCTTCGACCTCACGCACCGACATCCGACGGTCGATGCAGCTTTTCGCCAGCTGTGGCATCAGCGACTGGTCGTTAAGTCCCAGCAGTGTGCGGGCATGGCCGGCGGACAGCTCGCCTGATTTGACGAGCTCCAGCACCTCGTCCGGCAGATCAAGCAGGCGCAGAGTGTTAGTGACCGCCGAGCGGCTCTTGCCAACCTGCTTAGCAACAGAATCCTGCGTTAATCCGAATTTATCGATCAGATCGAGATAAGCCGACGCTTCCTCGACGGGGTTGAGATCCTCACGCTGCAGGTTTTCAATTAGTGATATTTGTGCCAGTCTGAGCTCATCACCGGTCAGCACAACAGCCGGAATTTCACTCAAACCCGCCATTTTTGCAGCTCTCCAGCGGCGTTCGCCGGCGATTATCTCGTATTTTCCGGGGTATGCGGTGTTTTCGTGCACGATTATGGGCTGAATGACGCCATAATTTGATATTGAATCGGCCAGCGCCTCGAGTGCCTCGCGGTCAAATTGCTTGCGAGGCTGGTCGGCGCGCGGCTCTATATCGGATATTTTCAGGCTAAGACCGGCATCTTTTTTGTCGTCGATGAGGTTATCATCGAACAACGAGTACAGGTCGCGCCCAAGTCCTGATTGCTTCTTTGCCATTATTTTGAGATTCCTTTCGTAAAAATGAGGTATTTTGGGTTGCGACGGCAAGCATACGCGATTATCACAAGCTAAAAACCGTCGTCAAGAGGTCATATGCGCGACGACAGCTCGCGCGCAACCTCCAGATACTCCGCCGAGCCCTTAGAGCTCTTGTCGTGATAATAAACCGGCATACCGAAGCCAGGCGCCTCGGACAGCTTGACATTTCGCGAGATGCAGGTGCCAAAAAGCTTGTCGGTATAATGCTTTTTGAGCTCTGCCATGACCTGCATTGACAGCAGCAGTCGCTTGTTGTACATCGTAATAAGTATTCCGGTGACCGTCAGCTTATCGTTGTAATACTGCTTTATGCGGCTGACCGTGATCATGAGCTGTGACAGCCCCTCGAGTGCGTAAAATTCGCACTGCATCGGGATAACGACACCGTCGCTGGCAGACAAAGCATTGACTGTCAGCATTCCGAGCGACGGCGGGCAGTCGATAATTACGTAATCATATGAATCTTTGACGCTCAACAAGGCATTTTTGAGCTCCATCTGACTATTATCGCCGTCGTAAAGCTCAAATTCAGCGTTTGCCAGCGTGATATTTGCCGGGAGCAACGACAAATTGTCAAATTTTGTTTTAATTACGACCTCTTCAACCGTTGCCTTCTGCAATAAAATGTCCTGCACAGTCAGCTTAAGGCTCTTTTTTGATATTCCAACGCCGCTTGTCGCGTTTCCCTGCGGGTCAAGATCGACCAGCAGCACCCGAAATCCGATAACACCCAGCGACGATGCGACGTTTACAGCCGAAGTCGTCTTACCGACGCCACCTTTTTGGTTTGCGAACGAGATTATTTTGCCCATTTCTACCTCCGTTTATAATTAAATCTGCAATTAACATGTGATTTTTGCACTTATATTATACCACATTTCGCTTCAGAGGGCAATATGTTTTGCTTATTTTCTTAAAATATTTATATATTTTATTGCCGCGCAAATCCTCAGCACCGCATCAAATACTCTGTAGCATAGACAATGTTTCACGTGAAACACTTTGAGTGGGTATAAATTGTGCAATGTTTCACGTGAAACATTGTTTAGCGTCAGGGTACACCTATGTTTCACGTGAAACATTACTTAGCGCTCAAAGGCACATATATGTTTCACGTGAAACATTGTTTAGCGTCGAGGCACACTTATGTTTCACGTGAAACATTGTAGTCATATTGTTAGTCAAAATATAAGCGGTTTTAAAACAAGCAAATTAAAAACACTGTAAAGCAACAAAACGTGTTTGGTATATTGAGGCATCGTTTACTGATTTGTGTGCTTTTTTGACACCTTGATGGTGTAAATAAAGCTATCGTGCGCTTCAGAACAGCTGGTTTCGACACAAATTCCTGAATTTCGCAAAATATCTGCCGCTTTTTCGATACTATTTGAAAATAATCTAACATCGTGCAGGCAACCCGTCGTTGTGCACTTATTTTGACGTTTAGCGGTGTTAAGATTTCCTTCAAACTCGCGAGACGAGGTGTATTTGATGTATTTTTCTATCAATTGCTCAGTCGAAGCCACATTCAGACTGTCTTTTGATATCAGATTTATGAATTTTAAGCGAATTTCGGGGTCATCCAGTCGCAAAAGCGCACGCGCATGGCGCTCCGTGAGACAATTCTTCAATATCTCATCTCGCTCGCTTTGTCTAAATTTCAACAATCTCAGCTTATTTGCGACTGCTGATTGGCTTATTCCCAAGCGATTGGCAACCTGCTGCTGCGTCAATCCGAATGTGATCGTCAGCAATTGAAACGCCTCGGCTTGCTCGAAAATATCAAGATCATCTCGCAAGAGGTTCTCAACGAGCGATAATTCGGCCAAGCGCATGTCGTGTTCCTGTAGCAAATGGCATCTAAAAACATCGACCCCGGCCATTATTCCGGCTCGAAATCGCCGCTCGCCGCATATTATTTCGTATTTTGGCGGATCAGCTTGCTCAAGCCTGCGCACTGAAATTGGTTGAAGTATGCCATATTGACGAATTGACTCCGCAAGCTGCTTTAGTGCTGATGGTTCAAAGTGCTTTCGCGGTTGAAACCGGTTCGGAACTATATTTGAAGCTGGGATTGCGATCAAAAAACCAAAATTGTCGTCATTTTGAAGTGTATTAGCGTCAAAAAGGGGACTGTCATCCATATAATTATAGTTGGACACAGCTTTTGATGCATCCGGTGTGCGTTTTTTAACCGGAACTAATGTTGAAACGGCCATTTTAAGCATCCTTTCAAAGTGTTATGGCCTTATATTACCACGTTTCGGATAAAATCTATGTCATATCTGGCTGCATGAAAAATAGCCGCACAGCAATTTTAACTGCTGTGCGGCGGGTTATTTGACGTGTTTGGGCTATAATTTGGAGTTGTTGTCTGATTATTTAAGCGGATTTTTTAGTATTGCGGCGTATTTTCTCGGAAAATTATTTGGTGTTTTTCCGATTTTTGTGATTGTGATCAGAGTTCTGGCGTCAGTTGTGTCAGGTGTGACCAGCGAATATTCCTGACAAATTAAATTTTCTGCCGATAATTTTGCCAGAGAGGCGTGATCAATCTCGAATTCTTCGCTTGAATATCGCCCCTTGAGCCCTAAAAATCTGCCGTTTGGCTTTACAAAGGGCAGGCAAAGCTCGCACAAAACCGGTAAATTTGCAACTGCGCGGGCTGTCGCAGCATCAAAGCTGTCGCGCAGCGTGGGGTCATATGCAAGCTCCTCGGCGCGGCCGCAGATCGGAGTTACATTTTGCAGTCCTAATTTATTCACGCATAAATGTATAAAATTCACTTTTTTAGATGTCGCATCGACGCAGGTGACCTTAAGATCCGGGCGGATAATTGCAAGCGGCAGGGAAGGGAAGCCGGCGCCGCACCCAATGTCTATTAGCTTGGTATTATTTTGTAGCCTATCGGACAGCCAAATTGAGTCTATAAAATGCTTAAAAATGGCCTCAATAGGGTCTTTTATGGCAGTTAGATTATATTTTTGGTTTTCAATAAGCAAAATATTTAAAAATTCGAACAGTTGTTCTTGATTTTTGATTTCTGTTTTAATATTATTTTTATCCAGCCCACTTTGAAGTACGGCTTCAAATTCTGATATGTTCATGAATATCCCCTGTATAATTATTCATAATTATGTATTTCTTTTTTCTCGCCGGGTAAAATCGAAATATAAACTTTCTGGTTTATACGATGTTGCTTGTGGTGGTTTGAATACTACAGATCATCTTCTTTATTCTATTGTCTATTGAACCGGGTCGCTTATCATACTGGAAGCCACCGTCAAAGTCTTACATTGACAATCCTATCCTCGTCCCAGCCCTAAATTTTTCCTACACAGGGACGGACTGACTGAGATTTGAGTGCATATATCAAATCGCGGTCATCAGTTGAAGCAAAACGAACTTTGTTATTCCATTCTCCTACTCAGTAATCGTTTTTCGCAGCACCGGTTCATCATCCAATTCTGCATTTTCAAAACTATGGTAGAACTTATCTGCATTAGAATTTGTGGCTCGAATCAGGTAATACTGATTAATGGAGTTCCTGACACATTCCCTCTCGAATTCCTTAAATAGCTGTTGGGCAATACCGCTATGGCGATATGCAGGCAAAACATATACCCAGTCTACATAGGCCATCCGGTAGCCGTCCTGTAAACATCCGTAGAAGTGGTATTCAATTCTGCCTACCACCTTATCCCCATCCATTGCTAGAATGGATTTTGTGTTCTGGTAAAACGGATCACTAATCCGTTCCTTGATTCCGGATTCATCCACCTGTTCCGCCCATAACATATCCGGTTCTTCAGAAAGAGCCAGCTGCAAGTAGTCGATGTATGGCTGAATGTTTTTGATGGACAAAGGAGCAAAAGTAATACATTTATCCATTTTATTTCAGTTCCTTTCGTGCAACCGCATCCGGGTTGGAGCCTTGCATGCACCATTGTTATACTTGGATTAGTATACCATATTTTATCCGCTAATGCAAGTCAAAATTAACTGTCCGGTTGAAAAATCGCAGCGAATATGTTATAATCAAATAAAAAAACTGGAGGTATTCAAGTGGGAGCACTGATACAATATTGCACCGAGGCGTCGCGGTTTGACGGCGAATTTGCCTGGCAGGCTGCCGGGATGGGCTATGTCATCGTGACTGAGCAGCGGCATTTGATAGTGGTCGACGGCGGCGGCTGTCGCGAGGACGCCGAGGGAATGATTAAAATCATGGAGCAGGCCGTTGGCGGACGTCCGCATGTCGACATGTGGATAATTACGCATCCGCACAACGACCATTACACGGCGCTGATGCTGCTGGCACAGACAGACGAGCTGCGCGCGCGGGTCGATGTCGAGGCGGTCTGCTGCTGCATACCCGGGCAATTCACCTGGATGCGGCGCGGCGAGCTGTGCAACGCACAGAAGGATCTGGATCGTGTCGGCGCGATTGCGTCGCAGCTGGGCTGTCGCGAGATGAGGCCGACGAGCGGAGATCGCTTTGACATTGACGGCACAGTGGTCGAATTTCTTTACACGTACGAGGATGCCGAGGTGTTAGCCGACCCGAACGAGCTGTCCATGGTATTCACCGTGACCGGCAAGCACAGAAAGGTCATGTTCACCGGAGATTCCTACCCGGCGGGGCTTGAGGTGGTATACCGGCGGTGGGTCGAGCGGCCCGAGGTGCTGAAATCGGACATATTGCAGGTGGCGCATCACGGTCTCAACGGCGGGCACACGTTATTTTACAGGGCGGTGGACGCGGACGTGGCGCTTGTCCCCATCTCGCGCTCAGGGGATCGCGCCATGAGCCTGCCGGAGGAGAACCGTGCGCATCATAATTTGTACGCGCAGCGGCGCGCGGCGACGGTTATAAAGGCGTTTTGCGGCACCAGTGGGGTGGAGATTTGAAGTATTGCATACTTCGGCGCGGGTGAGGCTTGCAGCCTCGGGGCTGGGGGAAAGCATTGCATGCTTTGGGGCTGGGGGCTGGATTGATCGATTCTCAGCCGTGATCCAATTCTTTGTACTTTCTGTCTCGTGACAGAGAAGTAACCGTTCAGACCGCCAAAGGCGGTCTGAACCCAAAGAACACGCCGAGTGTCGGAGCCCCCCATCTCCGCTTAGTACGTCCCGACCGGCGTTTATCATGCCGC
>CAYXBY010000060.1:0-8973 GCA_964463325.1 uncultured Lachnospiraceae bacterium
TATCTTTGGGTGTTTGTCGACTCTACTTATAGTATAACAGTCCAAAAAGAGCGGCTGTCGCCACCATAAATTCAAACGATTTCAACAATCCTCATCCCCACAGATGTTACCTCACGCCACCCCCACCCGCCGTACTCCACGACGTAAGGCGCTTATCAAGGCGGAGGAGCCGTGAATAACTGATTTTTGACGTCATCGGCCCCAAAGGATGGGGCCGAACCCTCCGACAGCCGGTGACGCAAATGAGAATTGCCGTGAGCTGACGCCCACGGCAATTTTTTTGTTCAATTCTCATTTGCGGCATGATAAACGCCGGTCGGGACGTACTAAGCGGAGATGGGGGGCTCCGGGGGGAGGAACTAAGGGTTCCTCCCCCGCGGCGCATTCTTTCCGCCGCTTTCTGCTGCGGTGCAGAAAGCGGCAAACCATAGATCACAGCTGACAATCGGTCAAGCCAGCCCTGAAGCATGCAATACTTCCCCCCCAGCTCCGCGGCCGTCGCCGCAAAAAGCGCCGAAGTATGCAATACTTCACCTCCCCCCTCCGTGCCCATTGCATTTTGACGCAAAATGTGCTATACTTATGCTGAACCCATTTTCGCCTGATATGGAGGTCAAAATGCTGCATAAAAAGCTTCACTTCAATATATTACCCCGCCTCGCGGCCGCCACCATGGCCGTTCTCATGACGCTCGGCGCCCTCGCGGGCGTCAGTGTCTGCGCCGCCGACAGCGCCGACAGCACCACCGCCACGACCGACTCCGGCTGCGGCGTCAGCTCGGTCACGCTCAATAAACGCGGCGATACCGTCAGCGTCGAGATCGCGCTGACCGACGACTTCGTCGCGCAGCACAAAAAACAAAGCGTCTACCTCTTCGCGCTGCCCTACGGCACCGATTCGCTGTCAGGCCTGTCGCCCATCACCTATTTTCGCGCAACAGATCGTTACATTTTCCGCCTCCCGCTGACCGAGGGACAGCTTTCGGGCATCTACAACGGCTATATCGTCGCGCTGGGCGGCGAGGGCGGCTATTCGCCAATCGGCGAGGTGCGCTACACTACCAACCTCACCGCCGCCGCCCGATATGACTACCCCTACCCCGCCGTCAGCTCGCACAAGGGGCTGGAGGTGACCGGCAGCCTCGACGACGCCCTTGCGCTCAATCTCTCGCATGCCGTGGTCGAGGTCGACATGGCAGCGCTGCTTGCGGGACGCGCCGGTGCCGACACGCAGCCCTATGACTTCAACGGCCGCACGGCACATATCGTCTCGTCCGCGCTGGCCGAGCTGGACGACCGCGTCCGCGCACTTTCGTCGCAGGGCGTGCGGGTATATCTGCGCCTGCTGCCGGGCGAGGCCTACGACTCCGCCGCCGGGCTTTGCAGCCTGCTCGAGCGCCGTGCCGACGAGATCGGTGCCCTGCTGCACCTGTTAGCTACCCGCTATACCGACCCCGACGCGCCGCACGGCTTCGCCGGCAGCATGATAGTCGGTCGCGACGCCAACCTGCCCGCCCGCGAGGACGGCGCCAGCATGACCGTGGATGAATATATTTCCGCCTACGCGCGGCTGTGCCGCATGGCAAACGCGGCGCTGACGTCGGTCTACAGTGCGGGGCGCGTCTATATCGCCCCCTCCAACAACCTGTCGCTGGTGCCCGAGGGCTACGACGCCTCCGCCACCTCACTACAGGATTTTCTGTCGCTTTTTGACGATCAGACCCGCCGCCGCGGCGACTATCTGTGGGGTGTGGCCGCCTCGGCCTACGCTTACAGCCTGTCGGATTCCAGCATTTGGGACGACGCGCTGGCCACCGGCGCCTCGACACAGCTTATCTCGCCTGCAAATATCGGCATTCTGACCTCGCTCATACAAAAAAATTACAGCTATGGAACCGTCCGCCGTCCCATCATTGTCGGCGCCTTTTCGGCGCCCGGCACGGGCAGCGAGACGTCCGAGCGCGAGCAGGCCACCTCGCTGGCCTACGCCTACTACAAGATCCTCGAGAACGGCAGCGTCGACGCCATCATCTGGGGCGCGCAGACCGATCCGACGCTATCAAGCACGGCGGTATCCGGAACGGTATCCGGCACGGTATCCGGCACGGTGTCCGGAACGGTGTCCGGAACGGCGTCCGGAACGGTGTCCGACACGGCGTCCAGCACAGCTGGGCTGCTGGTGGGACACGGCCTTTCGGTGGCGGATCTATCGGGCAATATACTGTCGCATCGGCAGGTCTGGGAGGTCATGTCTCTCATTGACACCGACTGCGCCGGGCGCCTGCCTGCGCTCATAGGCGGGATAGGGCAGGGCGGCGTGGTCGACTACGTCCATGGCACGCAGTCAGTCGCGGCGCAGACCAAGGTGTACATCACCGGCACCGGCAGCGCCATTTTGGGGCGCGAGGGGCTCAAGCTCTACCCGCTGCTGGACTTTTCCACCGGCAGCCGTGGTGAGGTCGAGCTGTACGGCCTGGGACGCGCGGCGCTGCCGTCGCTGGTGGCGGACGGTGCGATGTCCTCGGCGCTGGAGCTGACCGGGGGCGCGACGCTGGCCTGCTACAGTCTCAGTCGCGGACAGCTGGCGGGCAAGCACCGTCTGCTTGTGACGCCGGCGCAGTGCTCGGGCTCTGGCACGCTGACGCTGACGCTGTCTCAGGGCGACTCACGGCGCTACCGTGCCACGGCGCGCATCGAGCGCGGAAGTGGCGATATCAGCTTTGATATCAAGGCATTTTGCAGCAATCTCGGCCGCGGCGACGTCACGCTGACGCTGTCGCTGCAGCCGGACGGCGGCGAGGGAATATACACGCTATCGGGGCTGTCGTGCGCCAAGGTGACGACGGCGGCGCCGGTGGTATGGGTGATCATTTTCGTCGTTTTGGTGGCGGCGGCTGTGGTTGTGATACTGATGATATTCAACGGCGGCTTCCACGCGCACAGGCGCCGTGTGGCGCGGGCGCGTCGGGCGTCGGGCGAGCGGGACGCTGGAGGTGACGACGAATGACGGCACGCAGGGCATCCTCCGCCATCGAGGCGGCAGACAAAAAGCGGTCGGGACGCGGGGGCTCATCGCCCTTTTACGAGACGCGCCGCACGGATTATTTTTACCGTGACGACCATGGCGGGCGGTCACATTTAGCCTGTGCGCCGCATCTGCACCGGCACATTGAGCTGGCCTATCTCACGTCGGGCAGTGCGCGCGGCTATGCCGACGCGAGCCGCTGTGACATTGAGCCGGGCGATCTTTTCGTTGCCTTTCCCAACCAGGTGCACCGTTTTGAGTCGGACGGCTCGGAACGGTACATGCTGTTCATTGTCAATCCCGACATCGTGCCCGAATTCTGCGAGCTGCTGGTGACGGCCGTGCCGGAGTCCAACATCATCAAGGCCGCCGAGCTGCCGCCGCAGCTGCCGCACCTCATGCGTGCCATGGCGCTGTCGTCAGGGCAGGGCGGCGAGGGTGCGTCGCAGATACTGCACGGATATCTCGTGGCGTTTTTCGGCGAGCTGCTGCGCTGTCTGCGGCTGGGCTCGCCGGGAGCCACCGACACGCAAACCATGCGTGCGGTCATTGACTACTGCGCCAAAAACTACACGCAGCCGCTGACGCTCACCGAGCTGTCGGAGCAGCTGCACATAAGCAAATATTACATTTCGCATCTGTTTGGCAGCAAGCTGAGGGTGCGGTTTAACGACTATGTCAACTCGCTGCGCGTGGCGGCGGCCTGCCGATATCTGCGCCAGGGCGAGCTGAGCGTGACCGAGATCGGCGAGGCTGTGGGCTTTTCGACGCTGCGAACCTTCAATCGCGCCTTTATGCGCCACATGGGCTGCGCCCCCAGCGAATACAGACGCAATAACTCCGCCGACAGCGCCGCCTCATTGCCGGTGTAGAGCTTTGCGGGGCTCTGCCCCGCCCCCCGCTGGGGGACTTTTGAAAAAGTCCCCCAGACCCCCAAAAACTTTCAAGCATGGGTGAGAGATAAAGTCTTATGGGTGCCCGGAGGCTTGCGGAATTTCAAACGACTGCTTTAACGAGGCTTTGCGGGGCGCTGATAGACTCATATCCCACTTGTTTGAAAGTTTTTGGGGGTCCAGGGACCTTTTTTCAAAAAGGTCCCTGGCGGGGTCCCGGGGCAGAGCCCCGGGGAGTGTCCCTCCGGGGCAGAGCCCCGGATAAACCAGCCGAAAGGAGTGTAATATGTCATCGTACAGCGAGCTTATCAAGAATTTTGAGAAGATCCGGGCGTACATGCGGGATTTTTACGTATACGGCTTTAAGAGCCGAGACGATTATAGCTCAAGGAGCAGCAAGAGCGCGCGTTCCTACGACGACGAGCGGCGGCGGCTTGAGAGCTGGCTTGGGGATCACATGAGCTTTGTTCGCACGCCCGAGGGCAAGAATGTTTTCATATCCATCGACAGTCGAACCATCCGGCACAATCCGCTATACAACGCCTGGAAGGCCAGAAGCTTTACCGACGGCGACATTACACTGCACTTCATTATATTTGACATTCTGCACGAGCCGTCCGTCCGGCGGACGGTGTCCGAGCTGCTTTTCGAGATCGATGAAAAATATCTGTCTGGCTTTGCAAGCCCCATGATGTTTGACGAGTCCACCGTGCGCAAAAAGCTCAAGGAATATTGCGAGGAGGGCATTATCATTGCCGAAAAAGAGGGGCGCAGGATATATTACCGCCGAGCCGACAGCCCCGACATTGCTGACCTGGACGAGGTATTGCACTATTTTTCGGAGGTTGCGCCCTGCGGCGTGGTCGGATCGTTTATCCTCGACAAGGAGGAATCTGACACCGGCGCGTTTACCTTCAAGCATCACTACATAACCGGCGCCATTGACAGCGGCGTTCTGGCGGCGCTTTTCACCGCCATGAGAGAAAAGCGCGCAGTCATGATATCTAACATGAGCCGCCGCCGCGACCTGCCGAGGCGAAATCGGATAATCCCGCTGCGTGTGTTTATCAGCGTGCAGAGCGGCAGGCAGCATCTGCTGGCCTATCTGCCTGAGTATAATTCGTTCCATTCCTACCGTGTGGATTACCTGTCCGGCGTCAAGCTTGAGGAGCCGGAGCCACGCTTTGACGAGCTCCGCGCCGAGCTCGACCGCATGCAGAGCCGCATGTGGGGCGTCAGCATCCGCCGCCGCAAGCGGGGCGGGGAGCAGCTTGAGCATGTCGAATTTACAGTCAGGGTGGCCGACGATGAGGACTTTATCGTCAAGCGGCTGTACCGCGAGAGGCGCATTGGCACGGTCGAGCAGCTCGATGAGCGTACCTACCGCTTTGTGGCCGACGTGTACGATTCGAGCGAAATGATCCCCTGGATCAGAACCTTTATCTGCCGCATCGTCAAAATGAACTTTTCCAACCGCAGCGTTGAGAATCAATTCAAGCAGGATCTTGAGGCCATGTACCGCATGTACGGCGTCGTGGAGGAGGCGAGCGAATGATATTTTCCGAGCTTTATTCGGCCTATTACAACACGGTTGCCGCAATTATTTCGGGCATTCTTGACGGCGAGCACTCCGAGAGGGAGCTGCAAAGGATAGTTGCCCACCGTGCCTTTGGCGAGAGCGCGCTGACCATCCTGCCTGCGCTCAAGGGCGGCCGGTGGCAGCTGGTGCATCCCGATTTGACCACCTCGCTTGAGCATAAGCCAACCATGCCGCTGACCACGCTCCAAAAGCAGTGGCTGAAGGCCATCTCGCTTGACCCGCGTGTCAGGCTGTTTGGCGTCGAGCTGCCGGAGCTCGAGGATGTCGAGCCGCTTTTCACACCGGCGGATTATCACGTTTACGACAAATACGGCGACGGCGACCCCTTTGAGGACGAGGAATATATACGGCAGTTCCGCGTCATTTTGGAGGCTATCCGCCGCGGCTCGCAGATAAAGTTTGAAATGGTAAATCGCCGGGGCAATACAATGTTTGTCAGATGTCGCCCCGTGAGGCTTGAATATTCCGAAAAGGACGACAAATTTCGGCTGATCACGGCGGGCTGGCGCGCGGTTTCGACCGTCAACCTTGCCAAGATACGCCGCTGCGTCGCTTACACAGGTGAGCGGCAGGCTGTCGGCGAGGCTAAGGCGGTGGTGCACGATACCATCACCGTCAAAATACGCGATGAGCGCAACGCGCTGGAGCGCTTCATGCTGCACTTCGCGCATTTTGAAAAGCAGGCCGAAAGGCTGGACAGGATGCACTATTTGGTAAGGATCAAATACGCCCACGACGAGGAGACCGATATAGTGATCAGAATTCTTTCCTTCGGACCGATGGTGGAGGTCCTGGGGCCCGAGGACTTCCGGGGCATGGTCACCGAAAAGCTGAAAAAACAATTAAATTGTGGTCTAAAATAACAAAAAAGCTCTCGTCCGAGGGCTTTTTTGTTGTTTTCGCAGCTTTTTTTCCGTGAAACGCGCCGTGTGGTGTGATAAAATATGCCTGCAAGGTTGCTCGGGCGGGTGTTTGAGACCATTCTTCACCGCGGTGCACGAGGATATTCCGCAGTGTATGCCGGCAGCGACACTTGCGCTTGAGCCTTCGGGCTTGACTATCGCGGGTTCGAATCCCGCCGTGCGCCGCAAGGCGTATCGCCAGCGGCTTGGTTTTTGTCCCTCGGGACACACAATGAATTGCGTGCGATACCGTGCGCTAACACTAATTGATCAGTCGTTATCATTCTGCAAAGGGTGAGGGTGCTCCGCCCCCCGCCCGGCGCAATGCAGAGCGTGCCCTGCCTGAGAACGGATACCGTGTTCTCCCCAGCAGCGCCAAAAGACAGCTTTCCGCGCTGCGCGGGCGGCACTCAACTTTTCAGCCGCCGCGACTGCATGAATGATAACGGCACCGCTAAATTGCCTTTAAGGAGGATCACATATTATGAAAAAGATCATCATCAACGAAAATCAGTTAGGCCTTCTCTTCAAAAACGGAAGGTATATCAAGCTGCTCGAGGCGGGCAAATATTACCTGACGCGCGGCAGCGAGGTCGAGCTCTCGAGCCTTGATCAGCCGCTTTCGTGCAGCCGGTGTGCGCTTGACACGCTGCTTGCGGACAAAAGCATTGCAGACCGGGTGTCGTCGGTCGAGGTGGGCGACGAGCAGCTGGCGCTGCACTTTGTGAACGGCAAATTCGATGCCGTGCTGCGTCATGGCGACTATGCGTTCTGGTCGACGGTAGATCAGCACGAATTCCAGATAGTTGACATTTCCACGCCCGAGGTCGACGCCGCCGTCCCCGAGTACATATTCTCAAAGATCACGCAGATATACTACACCAAGGTCGAGGTCGCCGAATATCAGAAGGCAAGACTCTACTTCAATCAGAAGCTGGAGCGCGTGCTGGATGCCGGCACCTACTACTTCTGGAAAACGCCCATCAAGGTCGATGTCGAGCTTGTGGACACCCGCCTCAAGCAAATGGATATCACGGGGCAGGAGATGCTGACGGCGGATAAGGTCTCACTGCGCATCAACCTTGTCTGC
This sequence comes from uncultured Lachnospiraceae bacterium, assembly GCA_964463325.1. Classification (GTDB taxonomy): domain Bacteria; phylum Bacillota; class Clostridia; order Oscillospirales; family CAG-272; genus UMGS1002. Next base: position 7,510 of record CAYXBY010000060.1, read on the forward strand.
AACTACCGCGTGACCGACTATGTAAGGATCGTGACCGAGATAGATGATTATGCAGAGCAGCTGCACGTGGCGGCGCAGATGGCCCTGCGCGAATATGTCGGAAAATACAGGCTGGACGAGATACTTGAAAACAAGGATCAGATGTCCGAGTATGTGTTTGCCCGGCTGAAGGCGCGGGAGGAGGAGCTGTTTGTTGAGATCACAAACGCCGGCGTCAAGGATATCATCCTGCCCGGCGAGATACGCGAGATAATGAACACCGTGCTCGTCGCCGAAAAGCGGGCGCAGGCCAACGTCATCGCCCGCCGCGAGGAGGTTGCTTCCACCCGCTCGCTGCTCAATACAGCCAAACTGATGGATGAAAACCAGACGCTTTACAAGCTCAAGGAGCTGGAATACGTCGAGCGTATTTGCGAGAACGTAGGCAACATTTCGCTGAATGGCAGCGGAAATGTTCTTGCCCAGCTCACCGCGCTGCTGAACGGCGGCAATGGTTGAGGTTCAGGCCCGGAATTGATATGACCCCCCTTAGGGCAGCCTTGAAAACGCTTTGCTTTTTCAAGCGTCGACTCTGAGGGGGGCAGGACGAGCGCGCCATCATGCGAAGAAAAATGCGATTGTCGATATAATTTCGATCACTTCAATATTTCGGTTACTTTATAACCGAATCGCTCTATGCGTGATTTGATCAATTCATCGTCAACCTCTTCCGCATAGGAAACGGTGAGCTCGCCCTTCTTCAAATTAACCCTTCCGGCAACACCCTTTATATCGCCTACTATTTCCTCAACTCTGCTTTTGCAGTGGTCACAGTGCATACCTTCCACCCTGAAGGTCTTTTGATAAAGCACACCGGAAAGTCTTTTCCTTTTTGGTCTATAGCCTCCGCCGCCGCAGCAGCCGCCTTGACCCTTGAAGTGCTTGATCGCGGAATAGATGCTAAAAACGACAGCTAAAGCAAGCACGGCGATAATAATATAGTCTACCATAATGATCTCCTTCTTTGTTGAGCAGGTTAGCGCCGACTAACCCACGGCCGTTAATATAGCGGCGGCTCGATTAGCCGCCGCTAACTCAATATCAAAGTATACACCAAAATTGTCTGAAAGTCAAGTACTTCACGGGCCTTGTGCGAAAAAACGCAGGAAAAGCGGTGGGAGAATGGCTTCTCCCCTGAGAATTAGCCGATGCTGTCCATACACGGCGCGAATCACTTGACAGGGGGTTAATTTGGGGTATAATATGACCTCATCGGCTTTATTCCCGTGGATGTACTGACAAAAGCAGAACAGGCATGACCGAAATCATGACTGTTCCAAAGCGGTTGAAAAGTTCATAGAAATATGATATAATAGGTACAGCGATAAATGAGAATTTGGTATGTGTTGTATATATCTTTGCAATTTTCTAAACGCAACCCAAAGTTTACATAAAGAAACACCGAATTGGTGGTATGTTTTCTTC
>CAYXBY010000061.1:0-8915 GCA_964463325.1 uncultured Lachnospiraceae bacterium
GATCTCGCCGCTCTGGATCTCGTGAAACCGCATCAGAAGATTGACCATGGTCGTCTTTCCAGCACCGGTGGGGCCTACGATGGCAATTTTCTGTCCCGGCTTTGCCACGGCTGAGAAATCATGAATAATGGTCTTATCCGAATCCTCATAGCCAAATTTGACATGGCTGAACTCAACAGAGCCTTTAACATTTTCAAGGCTCTTCGTCTTGCTGCTCTCGTCCTCCATCTCCTCGGCCTCAAGAAATTCAAAGACTCGCTCACCTGCCGCCGCCGCAGACTGAAGCGACTGCATCGCCTGCGAGACCTGCGAGAGAGGCTGCGTAAAGTACCGAACATAGAGCATGAATGCCACAATGACCTCAATGCCTATACTGCTGTTTATGGCAAGCGTACCGCCCACGATACAAACAGCAACATAAGCGAAGTTGCCGATAAAGGTCATAAGCGGCATCATCAGTCCCGACAGGCAGTGTGCCTTAAAGCCACTGTCACGGAGGCTGGAGTTGAGACGGTCAAATTCCGCGATGGCCTGTGCCTCGCCGTTATACGCCTTGACAACCGTGTGACCTGCATAGTTTTCTTCAACATGTCCGTTGAGCGCGCCAAGGTCACGCTGCTGCCTTGTAAAGTACTTTTGGCTTCGGCTCATGATGAGGAGCATAATGACAAGGCCGATAAACGTTGCCGCAACAGCGGTAAGTGCCATGATCCAGTTGGTAATGAGCATCATGATCAGGCTTCCGAAGAACAGCACGATCTGTGTGATCAGCGTGCCGACACTTTGGTTGAGCGACTGCCCTATGGTGTCAACGTCGTTGGTCACACGAGAGAGTACATCGCCCGTTGAGGTGCGGTTGTAGTACCACACGGGAAGCCGGTTGATCTTATGCGAAATATCGCTTCGCATGGATCGAGAGACACGCTGTGTGACAGTCGCCATTATCCAGCTCTGCATGGCCGAGAGCAACCAGCTTGCGGCGTAGAAGCAGACAAGCGTGATCGCAACCCCCAAAATGGCATCCAGATCGACATTTCCCGCGAAAAGTCCTGCCTGAATGTGCTTGGTGATCTCCGAGAGCTTATCGGGGCCGAGCAGGGTCAGCACGGTTCCCCCAATCGCGCATACAAGTGCGAGCACGATAAAAGCAATGTACCTGCGGCAATAGATGAGCAGCTTTTTCCAGGTTCCGACAAGATCCTTGGGCTTCTCGCCTGGGCGCATTCTTCCGCCCGGGCCTCCGGGGCCACGGCGCATTGGTCTTTGCTGTGCCTGACCGAATTCATATTCTTTCTTTTCCATTACGCAAGTTCCTCCTGTGAAAGCTGTGAAAGAGCGATCTGCTGATAGACCTCGCAGGTCTGCATGAGCTCTTCATGACGACCGATGCCGACCATTCGCCCCTCATCCAGCACGATGATCCGGTCTGCATCCTTGATCGTACCGATCCGCTGTGCCACGATCAGTCTGGTGGTATCCTTGCATTTTTGATCCAGGGTCTTGCGGAGCACACGGTCTGTCTTATAGTCAAGAGCCGAGAAAGAGTCGTCGAAGATGAGGATCTCAGCTTTTCTTGCAATCGCACGCGCGATAGAAAGACGCTGCTTCTGTCCTCCTGAGAAGTTGGCACCGCCCTGCGCAACATACCTCTCGTATTTTTCGGGCGAGCCCTCGATAAATTCACTTGCCTGTGCAGTGTCTGCCGCATCGGCAATATCCGCCTCTGTCGGTGCCTTTTGTCCGTTATCGCCGTAGGCAATATTGGAGGCGACAGTTCCCGAGAAGAGCGTTGCCTTCTGCGAAACATAAGCTATCTTATTCCGCAGTGCGTGCTCGTCATAGTCCTTGACATTGACTCCGTCCACCAGCACCTCACCGCCTGTGACATCATAGAAGCGTGGGACGAGATTGATCACAGTGCTCTTGCCGCATCCCGTAGAGCCGATGAAAGCGACTGTCTCACCCTTCTTTGCCGTGAATGAAATATCATGTATCACATCTGCCTCGGCATCGGGATAGCGGAAGGAGACATTTTTGAACTCGACCACACCGACAACACCCGGCTTGCCCTCGGTCACAGTGCCGTTATGGATCGTCGGCTCGGTATCCAGCACCTCGTTGATACGCTTTGCCGCAACAGAAGCACGCGGCAGCATCATAAACGGCATGACCAGCATCATAAACGACATAACGATCATAATGCCGTATTGGCTGAACACCATCATATTGCCGAACATGGTAACTCTGCCGTCAAAGGTGTTTACGCTGCCAAGCAATACCGCACCGATCCAATATACAGCCAGCATCAAGCCGCTTTGCACCAGCATCATAGTCGGCATCATGAACGCCATGGTGCGTTGCTGGAACAGCTGGGTCTTGGTCAGCTCATCATTGGCTGTCGCAAATTTGTTTTCTTGGTATTCCTCTGCGTTGTATGCCCTTACCACGCGCAGACCGTTCAGATTCTCGCGTGTGACGCGGTTGAGGTCATCGGTCAGCTTTTGCATTCTTCTGACCTTGGGCAAAACCAGCGTAATGCAAATCCCGACGACCGACAGCACGATAACAACACCTATCGCAGTAGCCAGCGACCACTGCCATTCTTGGTCTGCGATCTTGCAGATCGCCCAAATGGCGGTCACGGGGGCTTTGATCAGCATTTGCAGGCCCATGACGATGAACATGAGCACCTGCTGAATGTCGTTGGTGGAACGTGTGATCAGGCTTGCAGTGGAAAATCTGCCGATCTCCTCCATGGAAAAGCTCTGTACCTTCTTGAACAGGCTTCCGCGCAGGGCAAAGCCGAGATCACTTCCGATTCGCGCCGAGAAGATGGCCGTAATGACCGCCGCCGCAACGCTGCCGAGCGAGCAAAGCAGCATCATGCCGCCGGCACGCCACACCTCCGACATCTGACTGCCGGGTGTCTCGATCAAAACGGTCAGCTCCTGCATATAATCCGGCATCGTCATATCCAGCCAAACCTGCACAACAATAAATGCAATGCAGATCAATGCGTAGCACCAATCCTGCGGCTTCATTTTTTTCAGTAATTTTATCATATTTTATCCTCCTGTTATGTGAAAATATAAGATAATATATTTTGGCTTCAAAAACTTGCTAACTTGGTTAGGCTTTTACTCAAAAATAAATCAGACCGAAGTCTGATCTATTTTTTTGTATCTGTGTTAATTGGATCGGCGGGTGGTGAAAAGCCCGCCGCCATTGCCGCCTTGACTTCTACGGAAAGCGCAATGAACTGCTTGAGCTTTTCCATCCCGACCTGATCGATCACATAAGAAATATGCTTCAACATATTTTCTTGCATTTGCTGAGCAACAGCCCTGCCTTCTTTCGAAAGGCAGACGATCGTTACGCGTGCATCCGCTCTGTCGCTCTCGCGAGTGATCAAGCCCTTGCCCTCCATTTTTTTCAGAAGCACCGCGACCCTCGCCGTACTGACGCCCATCGCCTCGCTGATCTCCCCTGCCGACAATCGGTTTCCCTCTGCCGAGTAAAGCAATTTTACGGCAAAGCCGATCCCCGTGTTGGAGTCGTTGAATATCTTGAACAAATTTGCGGGGTGCGCCTTGGGCAATTCACTTATAATATAGTCGATCTGTTCCTTGGTTGCCATGTGCGATCTCCTCCCGTATATCTAACCGGGTTAGATTATAACACACCTTACACCGCTTGTCAAGGGAAAAGTGAAAAAACAATCGATTTTTCTTTTCAACGCAGTGTCAATTTAATGACATCCGCCCATTGGTAAAGCGGAAATTCCGCATTCCTCGGCCGCCGAACCTGTCGGCAGGAATTGCTGCTTCGATGCGCTCGATATCTTCTTTGGTGAATTCGAGCTTCAAGGCATCTATCGCACTCTGCAGGTGTTCGGGGGATGTTGTACCGACAAGGCTTTGGACATTATCGAATTTGGCGAGCGACCACGCAAGCGCGAGCTGTGAAAGTCCGATGCCCTTTTCGTCGGCGATCGCTTTGACAGCCCGAAGCATATCCCTGTGCTCGGGAGAAAGCATACCACGCGCAAAACGAGGATTGCTTTCGATATTATCAAGCGCGTTATCGGCAAACAGTCCGTGACCGACCGTTCCGAAGGCAAGCACCCTGACGCCAAGCTCCCGTGCGGTGTCGATCAGCTCCCTCTCGATGCTTCTGTCAATGAGAGAATAGGACATTTCAACAGTATGAATGGGAGCTACCCTGCAGGCACGGCGAAGCGTCTCCGCATCCACCATGGAAAGGCCGATGTGGCGAACATAGCCCGCTTCAACGAGCTTGGAAATCTCGCCTACGACCTCCTCCACCGGGATCTCGGTGTCCTGACGCGCAGGCTGATAGAGGTCAACGTAGTCCATACCGAGCCGTGCAAGCGAATAAGCAAGATGCCCTTGAATGTTAAACGGCCTATTATCAAGTCCGTAGATACCGCCGCCGGGCTGAGGGAGCACGCCGAATTTGACAGACAGAAAATAGCTGTCTCTCGGTACGCCCTGCATGGCTCTGCCAACGATCATCTCGCTCTCGCCTGCGCTGTAAAATTCGCCCGTATTGAACAGTGTAATGCCGCTGTCAAGGGCCTTGTGAATGGTTTTAATCGAATTTTCGGGATTTCTGCGGCTCGACATTCCCATACAGCCGAGTCCGAGTCTTTCAAGGTTTTTCATGTGTTTTCCTCCTGCTTTTAGTTTCTGAAGGACGCCATATTCCCGCGTCCGTAGCCGCCGGTAAACTTGCCGCCGTCGTCGCCGATGGCATTCATGCCTTCCTTTAGCGTAACGTCCAGCTTCTTTTCGCCGTTAATTAAAAGCGAGTAAGCTTCGCCCGCCTTGAAATCGGGGGTGGTATACACGGATTGCACCGCATCGCTGCGCGTCTTAAGCTCTAACAGGACATTGCCGTTTGAATCGCATATCGACAGTGTACTTCCCTCGGCAATTTCCTTTGTATGCGAGAACCACAGAATAGGCTGTTTATCCCAATAAACGTTCACTCCCATACAGCCAACTGCTGCGATATTGCCGCCGCTGATGGTCACATCACCGTTGCAAAGGAGCGAGCCCTCATAATCCGGGTATGGCGGCGCGCTGAGGCGAAGTGTACCGCCCGTCACATAGATGTTACCATTGGAATCAACAACATCGCCACCGGCACTTGCCTCTACCTCTCCGCCATTGAACCAAGCCTGAACATTCGGATTTCCGCCCCGTCCATCAAAGGCCTCCGCCTCGGGCGTGCCTGCCGCCGCACTGATGGCGTCGTTGGAGGCCTTGATGAAGGATCTGCCTCCGTTCACCTCTATGATCGTCCCCTCAAAGCCCTCGTAGCAGACCGGTATCTCGAGCTCACCGCCATTGATGTACAGGTTACGGTCGGCGTGTATACCGTCATCCCTGGTTTCGATATAAAATGTACCACCCTCTATTTTCACATCCACATCGGAATGCACGGCGTCATCTTTACTGATGATACGGTAGCTGCCGTTTTCCACCGTCAGCAGCGTTCCTGCCTTCAGGCCCTTTTGACTGTTAGACCTTCCTGCAGGCGTACCGTCTGTGGTAATATCGAAGCTGCCGTCCAATATGACCAACGAGGTTTCGGCTTGGATTGCGTCACCGACAGATTTTATCACAAAATCTCCGTTCACGATCTGCACATAACCGAGCTCGGCGCTGTCGGCATTGCTTGCCTGAAACGCATCGCCGCCCGATGTGATCTCGAATTTGCCGTTAAGTATAGTTATCGAGTCCTTGCCCTTTATCGCATCGGAGACGGCATTTACATGAAAACCGCCACCTTCTATCACCAGGTCGTCCTTGGTGTTGATGCCGTGCTTGAAATTGGCGTTGACAGTCAGCCATCCGGTGCCGCCAATGTTAAGATCAGTCTTGCTGAACAGGACGGCGTTGGGCTCCTGCTTGGCAACATCATCGTATGTATAATTCTGCGAGTCGCTGATAAAGTTTTGGGTGTTCTCAGCCAGGGTAATGAAAAGGTCGTCGCAGCTTTTGCAATAGATGGCCGCATTTTTGCTGCTTGCAACATTGATCCCCGACAGAACAAGCTCGACCTTTGCCTTATTCGGGGCATCGATGATGATCTGACCGTCAGAAAGTGTACCGCTGATCTCATATACGCCGTCCGCAGATATAGTCAGCGTACTGCCGTTTGCCGATGCACCACTGCCGCTGACAACAATATCGTTATCGGCCAGCGTGATTTGGGTGGTTGTCGGGCGAATAGGTCTTTGCTGTGAGGCACTTGGTGCCGCTGGCGGCGGCGTGAGGGGAGCGCCCGACGGCAGATCACTTTCAATTGGATCATTCCCATTCACATCGGAGCAACCAGCCAGCAAAAGCGCAAGCATCAATAAAGCGACAAGTATGATTGCAATATTTTTTACCCTTCTCATTACAATTCATCCTTTCCTGCGGCAGCTCTGCCGCATGTGATATTCAGATTTCCGTTCCTTTGACGTATCTTATCAAGCATCGCCTTTTCCTTTTTGATGTCCTTTAGAATAACTGTATATTTGAGCTCGTACAGGCTGCCGAGATTGGTGGTCTGCACCTTCTCCAGCGTTGCCTTTTTAGTATATTCGGCAAACAGATCGTCAAATATCTCGGAATAGTCCAGATCCTCGGGAATGACTATCTTAAGCGTGCGCCGCGTGTCGGCACCGTCGCCAAACCGAAGGAGATTATAGCATATCATGACCGCGCCGATGATAAGGGTAAAAGCTCCCGCGTACACAACGTAGCCCATGCCGCAGGCCAGCCCCACCGCCATGGAGAAGAAGATACAGGCGATCTCGCGAGCCGTCCCGGGTACTGAACGGAAACGGACAAGGCTGAACGCCCCCATGACCGCCACGCCTACACCGAGATTGCCGTTGACCAGCAAAATGACCGTCTGCACCATGGCCGGCAGCAGGGCAAGTGTGAGAACAAAGCTCTTGGTATATGTATTGCGAAACATATATACGAGAGCGATCACAACGCCGAGCAGCAAGGACACGCCCAGACAAATAAGTGTGGTCAAGGTTAAATTTGTTGATCCGGTAATAATATTATCTAACAATGCAGGGTTCCTCCTTATGTAAATTGCAGTATGCAGTACTGTATTTTGAAAATGATGCGGGATAGATCTTCAGCTCTGACAGCATATGGGAAAGCCAATATGGGAAGGCACCCGCCACCTTGATCTCCATAATGCGCTCACCCGCTTCAATAATGGGTGTGCCGTCGTCCCCCTGAGCGGGATCAAGCCTCTCTGTCCTGAAATGAATGTCCGAATCAAAGGTGATCCGCAGCTCGCTGTCCTCAATGCCATACAAAGCGATCCTGTTGTAAAACAGGAGTATCGCGGGAGACGATCGGTGGAATTTTATAAACCAGTCGATCTCTTCAAATATTTGACCTTGCCTATCCGGAGGTTCGCCGTCGTTGATGTATCGCTTTGCTTCAGCGTAGGTCATAGATACCCTGCGCTTGTAGGTCACTCCGTCTAATTTTTTCTTAAGCTCCAAAAAAACCGTGGTATCATCACAGGGTATTCCATAGCTGCGCAAGCGTAATTTTTCTTTGTAATTCGGCTTTTGGAGCGAACGACCCGCAAGCAGCCAATCCGCTGTATCAAAATACAGCGAGCAAATGGTAGTCAGCCCGTACTTATCCTCGTGCATATGTTCCTCCAGCCGCTCACGAAGCCGCAAATACTGATGCTCTGTCAATCGGTATTTCTTTTCGTGCCGCTCAAAGACCATGCCGTTGGAAATATTCACCTTCGACATAGGCGCTCCTTTCTATCAGTGTAATTCCGGCAGCTTAGTATATAATTTGATCAGACCCTGAACAGCTCCTCAGCGTTTTTATATGCGATGAGCTGCTTTTCGCTTTCTGCTATCGGCGCATTTTCGATAAATGACGCTGCCTCGTCATTCAGTATAAACGGATAGTCCACCGAGTGGATGATCCTGTCCGCGCCAAGCACATCCATGCAAAATCTAAGCTGCGGATAGTCAAAAATACCGCTCGGCGTGACATAAACATTGTTCTTGAAGGTTTCGGTTATGGTTCGTTCAAGCCCCGTTACCGACATCGGCAATGCCTGATCAAGCCGCGAGAGAAAGAACGGCACCATTTCGCCCCAATGTCCCGCAATGACCTGCAATTTTGGGAATTTATCAAATGCGCCGGATAGGATCAGTCGCAAGACCTGCACGCCTGCCTCGTTGTGCCAGCCCCAGCCATACAGTGAAAGCCTTGCGCTTAGTCTGTCGCCGAGTCCGTCGTAATAGCATTTCTGCACGCTCGTCATCGGCGGCGCCGGGTGGATATAGATAGGAGCATTCAGGCTTTCAGCCGCCTCCAGGATCGGGAGAAATGCCTTGTCATCGAGAAATTTATCCTCGCCCGAGGCGCGCCCCGCAAGAATGACGCCCTGAAAGCCAAGCCTTGTAACAGCTCTTTCAAGCTCCTTGACCGAGGCCTCGACATTTTGCCACGGAAGCGTTGCAAATGCGCCAAAGCGATCCGGATGCTTTTGGACGGTCTCCGCAAGCTCATCGTTGGCCGCACTTACCACACCTGCTTCCTCCTTAGGCAAAAGCTGTGTGCAAACAGGAGCCGAAAGTATCTGCTTTGTAATGCCGCAGCTGTCCATATTTTCGATGCGCTTTTCTATATTGCAATAAAGCTCCGGGTCGGGATAATACGGCAGCTCGGGCGAGCCTGCCGCCGAGGTGCGCGCAGCGTCCTCTGACGGATACCCCGCAAGTGCCCTGCTCAGCGTTTTCAGCGGTATATGCTCTTCTATCGTAATGATCTTCACAATTTCTGCCCCCCATCTATCCAAATTTGCTTGATGCTTTTGATAGCGGTAATATCCTTGTCGGG
>CAYXBY010000062.1:0-8749 GCA_964463325.1 uncultured Lachnospiraceae bacterium
GGAGGTGGTTGGGGTCCGGGGAGGCGGAACGAAGCGTTCCGCCTGCACCGGCGTGTTCTTTGGTACTTTCTGTCACGAGACAGAAAGTACAAAGAGTTGGATTACCGCCGACAATCGGTCAACCCAGCCCCGAGGCTGCAAGCCTCACGAGCGCCGAAGTATGCAATACTTCACCCCACCTCGCCATGCTGTATCGCACGGTTGATGGTCTCCGCCAATGCATCAGCATCCATGTCGTCGTGCATCTGCGCCAGCAGCAGCTCGCGACCATCCGCGGACGTCAGGCGCAGCCGCGCACGGCTGACGGTCAAGCTCTGCTTGCCGGATTCCAGCTTTACCTCGTCACGCAGTATCTCTGCATGACCAAGCTCCGGATATTTGTATTCCGCCGCCGCGATGTCCTCGTGCGTCCCGCTCAACAGGTGCAGCTGACGACTCAACACCAGCAGCCCCGTCCGCGTAAAAAACAGCCTGAAGGCCGTCACCTCTGAGGTGCGCCAGATGCCGTCGCGCCCTCGGCGGGATTTCAGTTCCTCGCCCACAAACGCGTATTGTACCACATAGACCGGCTGAATATGCGTCGAAAGCCGCCGCCCAAGATATACATCCTCCAGCTGCTCACGGCCGAAATCATCCAGCCCCAGGTCACGCTGATGGTCGACAACATCAGGGTTGACGCGTCCTATACTTCCAAGAAAAAACAGTGCCATTCCAACCACCAGCACCACAATGCCGGCCAAAAACATATAGTAATTGTAGCACCAGCCCAGCCACAGCAGCACAAAGCCAACGACAAGCGTGCAAAGTCCGATCAAATATTTGGTATCGGACAGCACAAAATAATTTTCAATTGATTTCTTACTCATGATGATCCCTTTCACCACTCCTTATTAACGCTATGATTATAGCTCATCAAGTGCGGTTTGTCAACATTTTTTTGGGTGATATGCTTTCAGCGCGCTATATATTAGACGCATATATGCGGCGATGGTTGGGCTTGGGACGATTTTTCTAATAACAATCAATAGCCACCACACCACCGGCACAATAAATGTCGGCTGCGTGGCGGCATTTTGCTATTGCGAATTATGACATCGGCACGACTGCGCCGGCGTACTTTTCGTTGATAAATTTGCTGATGGTCTCGCTCTGCAGCACCTCGACCAGCGCCTTGATGCCCTCGTTGCTCTCGTTGCCCTCCTTGACGACCAGCACATTTGCGTATGTCTTAGCCGCCTCGGAGTCCTTGTCCTCGGTCGCCAGTGCATCGGCTATCTTGAGCCCCGCCTGGATGGCATAGTTGCCGTTGATAACCGCCAAATCGACCGAATCAAGGCAGGTGGGAATGACAGCAGCCACCATCTCGACTATCTCATAGCCGTTGTCCTCGGCAATGTCCTGCTTGGTGGCAGTGAAGCCGGTGCCCTCCTTGAGCTTGATCAGCCCGCAGGCCTCAAGCAGGAACAGCGCGCGCGCCTCATTGCTGCCGTCGTTGGGAATGGCTATCTTGGCTCCGGCAGGCAGACCCGTCAGCGAGCTCGAGGTGCCGGCGTAAAGGCCGAACGGCTCGTAATGGACGGCCGCGACAGACACCAGATGCGTGCCGTTGTTGGCGTTGAAATCGTTGAGGTAGGGAGTGTGCTGGAAGTAGTTGGCATCGAGATCGCCGTCCTCGGTCGCCGTGTTGGGCAGGACGTAATCGTCATAGATGCGGATATCCAGCTTGTAGCCCTTTTTCTCAAGCTCGGACTTGCACTGCTCAAGTATCTCGGCGTGCGGGGTCGAGCTGGCGCCGACAACGATGGTCTTGTCGCCATCCGCGCTGCATGCGCCCAGCGCAAGTGTGAGTGTCAGCAGCACGGCTGCCAGAATGAGTGAAATGATCTTTTTCATGATGTTTATATCTCCTTGTGAAAAAAGTTTCGGTAAATAGACGCCTCTCAGCGTATGCGCTTGTCGACGCGCTTGGCCAGCCGCAGCCCCAGCTCCTGAAGTATCTCGACCAGCACTATAATGATGATGGACGCGACGTACATTATAGCATATTTGAAGCGGTAAAGACCGTATTGGACGGCAATGGCGCCGAGCCCGCCGCCGCCGACCAGCGTGGCAAGCGGGGTGTAGCCCAATATGGTCGTAATGGCGATAGCGCCACCGACTATGAGCGACGGCCGCGCCTCAGGCAGCAGCACCTTGGTAATTATCTGCATATCCGTGCTGCCCATCGAATGCGCCGCCTCGATGACCCCCTTGTCCACCTCCTTGAGCGAGGATTCGACCATGCGTGCCACGAAGGGCGCCGCAGAAAGTATCAGCGGGACGAGAAAGGCCGTGTTGCCCACCTTGGTGCCCACCACCAGCTTGGTAAACGGCAGCGCCACCACCAGCAGAATGACGAACGGTATCGAGCGAAAGACGTTGACTATAAAGCCGACGATGGTGTTGAGCACTCGGTTGGGGCGGATGCCGTCCTTGTCGGTGACGCAGAGCAGCACGCCAACAGGTATGCCGATCAGATACGCCACTGCCGTGCAGGCCAGCGTCAGATAAAGCGTCACGAGCAGGCCGTTTCCGTATTCGGCCAGCATTTCACCGCCAAAGGCGGTCGCAAAAAACTCACTCATGCAGCGTTTCCTCCGTGTAAGAAATATTTATGCGTTTGAGATATTCGGTCACGCGGCGGACGGATGTCTCGTCGTCGGGCAGCTGAATGATCATCTGACCGTAGGCGCGGCCGTCGATATTTTTGGTATCGGCGCCTAAAATGTTGACGGCGGTATGACACTCCAGCGTCAGGTTGGAGATGACAGGCTCAAAGGCCGAGTTACCGTCAAAGACTATGCGCAGGCAGGTCTTGCCGCTGACCTGCGCCACTGCCTCGCTCTGCGGCAGTATCAGCTCGCGAGCGATGCGCGATTTGGGCGCGAGGAATATGTCCTTGACCGCCCCCTGCTCAACTATGTGGCTTTGGTCTATGACGGCCACCTTGTTGCATATCTGCTCGATGACGCGCATCTCGTGCGTGATGATGATGACAGTCACGCCCATCTCGGCGTTGATGCGCTTAAGCAGCTCGAGCACCTGGCGCGTGGTGTTGGGGTCAAGCGCCGAGGTGGCCTCATCGCACAGCAGCACCCGCGGATCGGTCGCCAGTGCGCGGGCTATCGCGACGCGCTGCTGCTGGCCGCCGGACAGCTGTGAGGGATAGGAATTTTGCTTGTCCTCCAGTCCCACCAGCGCCAAAAGCTCACGCGCCCGCCGCACCGCGTCCGCCCGCCGCACGCCCGAGATCTCGAGCGGGTAGGTGACATTGCGCAGCGCCGTCCGCTGCGAGAGCAGGTTAAAGCTTTGGAATATCATGGACATTTTGCGCCGCGTTGTGCGCAGACCGGCATCGTCCAGCGTGCCGAGGTCAACGCCATCGAAAATGACCTGTCCCTCAGTCGGACGCTCGAGGTAGTTGATGCAGCGCACCAGCGTGCTTTTGCCGGCGCCGCTCAGGCCGATTATGCCGAAAATATCACCGTCCTCGATGGTGAGGTCGATGTCCCTAATGGCGGTGGTATCGCCGGCGGCATTGTGATAGGTTTTGGTAAGTCCTTTAAGCTCTATCATGGGGTGTCTGCCTTTCTGAAAATAAAAACGGGAAGCCTTACGCCTCCCGTGTTATATAACAAGCTGCCTTATTCGGCGGGAAACGTATTGTGAGCACGAGAAAACATACGCATGGAGCACATGCGCATAGCCATAAACATGTTGTTCATGCAAATCGTTCTCATGTCGTCCCTCCGAAAACTTATACGACAATTATATCAGCCGACACGGCGTTTGTCAATAGTTTTTTTGAATTTATCGCGGGGATTTTTGCGTTTTGTTTCTTTTCAGTTTAGAAATAAATAGTAACATTCAGGTGTATTCTGCCGGATGCTGTCCGGAAATTCTGGAGGAACCAAATGTACAAGGTCAAAATTATCACCGACTCCTGCTCAGATATGTCGCCGGAGCTCATGGCTCGCTACGACATTGACTATGCTATGATGAATACTGTCCTCGACGGCGTGACCAAGCCGGCGGATCTCGCCTGGACGCCCGACGAGGTGCATGAATTTTACAATATAATGCGTCAAGGGCGGCGCATCACCACCACGCAGGTGCCCGTAGACGAATTTAACCGCGTCTTCGGCCGCTATATCGACGAGGGCTACGACATCGTCTATATCGCCTGCTCATCCAAGCAGTCCGGCTCGGTCAACACCGCGCATGTGCTGGCCGACAAGCTGATGGCCGAGCACCCCGAGCGCACCATCATAAGCGTGGATTCGCTCAACGCCTCCATGGGTGAGGGGCTGCTGGCTATCGAGACCGCCAAATTCAACAACGGCGAGCATTCCGCCCGCGAGGTCGCCGACTACGCCATCAGCATACGCAAGCGCGTAAACGAATATTGCACCGTCCACTCGCTCGACGCACTGCGCCGCTCGGGCCGCGTCAAGGCGTCGGCCGCCTTTTTTGGCAATCTCATGGGCGTCAAGCCCATCATTATAGCCGACCTTGACGGCGCTCAGGCCGCCTTCAAAAAGGTCAAGGGCAGACAAAACTCCTTCCGCGAGATGGTGACGCTGCTCAAGGCGTCCATCGAGAACCCCGAGGATCAGACCATCTACCTCGCCCACGCCGACTGCTCCGACGCTGAGGTCGAGCAGCTGTGCACACTGATAAAGAGCGAGATACCCTGCCGCGACGTGTCCGTCGGCTACATTGGCCCCATCATCGGCGCCTCGATAGGCCCCGACGCCGTCGCCATACTCGGCCTCGGCCAGCCTGTCACCTTCCGAAGCGAAGCCAACTAACCTAAAGTCAACCGCCGCCGCTCACAGCGGCCGCACAGAAGGGATCACAACATTTATGACTACATATACTCTCGACGCCCCAACTCTCGGACGCATGGTCGCAGCCGGCGCAGCTTGCCTGCGCCGCCACGCCGCCGCCGTCAATGACCTCAACGTATTTCCCATCCCCGACGGTGACACCGGCGACAACATGCTGCTGACCGTTCAGGGCGGAGTGGCAGTCGATATCGACGGCTGCGACCACCTGGGGATCGCTGCTCGCCGCATCGCCGACGGCACGCTGCTGTCCGCCCGCGGCAACTCCGGCGTCATACTCTCGCAGCTGTTTGACGGTCTGGCCGCCGGCCTTGACGGGCTGGAGACGGCCGATATTCCCCAGCTTGGTGAAGCGCTGCGCGAGGCCGTGGCTCATGCCTACCGCGCCGTCATGGAGCCTACCGAGGGCACAATACTCACCGTTGCCCGTGAGGCCACCGAATTTGCCATTGCAAAAAACGCCGAGACGGTCGAGCAGCTGGCCGGCGCCTTCCTTGAGGAGGCGGGACGCTCGCTGGCTCGCACGCCCGAGCTTTTGCCGGTGCTCAAGCATGCCGGTGTCGTCGATTCGGGCGGCGCGGGACTCATACGCATAGTCGAGGGCGCCTATCGTGCGCTCGAGGGCGGCGATGCCGAGGACACCGCGCTGCTTGACACACAAGTGACGTCCGGCAGCGCTCAGCAGGTCGACGTCAGCCGCTTCACCGAGGACAGCGTGCTGGAATTCGGCTACTGCACCGAGATTCTGCTGCGCCTGCAAAACGCCAAGACCAGCATACGTGATTTCGACGTCAGCGTGATCACCGATTACCTTAAAACAGTTGGCGATTCGGTCGTTACCTTCAAGACCGGCAGCGCCGTCAAGCTGCACGTGCACACCAAAACGCCCGACCGCGTGCTGGCCTTCTGCCAGCAGTATGGCGAGTTTTTGACGGTCAAAATAGAAAACATGTCGCTCCAGCACAACAGCCTTGAGCGCGTGCCCGGCGCCGAGAGCGAGCACAAGCCCTACGGCGTGGTGGCTGTCGCCTGCGGCGAGGGCATACAGGACATGTTCCGCGAGCTGGGCGCCGACGTGGTGGTCAACGGCGGGCAGAGCATGAACCCCTCGGCGGCCGACTTTCTCGAGGCCTTCCGCCGCGTCAACGCCGACACCATATTCGTGCTGCCTAACAACGGCAATGTCGTTCTGACAGCGCGTCAGGCTGCCGGCATGTACGAGGGCGCCGACGTCCGCGTCATCGAGAGCCACAATATCGGCGAGGGACATGCCGCCATCACCATGCTCGACACCTCGTCCGGCGACACCGACCGCATCGTCGAGGAGCTGAACGCTGCCATGGAGGGTGTAATCACCGCTGCCATCTCAACCTGCTCGCGCGACACCGACAGCGACGGGCTGTCGCTCTACCGCGGCGAATACATCGGCTTTGTGGGCGATCACGTGCTGTCCGCCGACAACGACCGTGCTGACACGGCGCGGCGTCTGCTCGACACCATAGATTTTGGCGAGCACGAGGTGTGCATCGTCATATGCGGGCACGACGCCGACGCCCGCGAGACCGAGGTCATACGCGAGCATTTGAGCGCGACGCACCCCGGCTGCGAGGTCTATGTTATCGACGGTGGCCAGGATATTTACCACTACATGTTCATCATAGAATAATAAAATGGACGCATTGATCTTTATCGCAGTGGCCGTCACGGCCTATTTCATAGCGGGTCTGAACCCTGCTATAGTGCTTTCAAAAGCCATATACCACAAGGACATTCGTGATGAGGGCAGCCACAACCCCGGCTTTACCAACTTCGCACGTGTCTTTGGCAAAAAATACGCCTGGCTGGTGTTCGTGCTGGACATCGGCAAGGGGGCGGTGATATCCGTCATCGCGGGGCTGCTGTTTGCGGCAGCCGGATACGGACGGCAGACAGGGGTGGCGTTTGCCGGCATGTTTGCCATGCTGGGCAACGCATTTCCGGTCATGTATCATTTTCACGGCGGGAAGGGCTTTTTGATCTGCCTCTCTACGCTGTGGTTTATCCACCCGGCCGCCGGCGGCATTGCGACGCTGGTGCTGGTGGTACTGCTGCTCATATTCCAGTACATGTCGCTGGCAACCATGAGTGCCATGCTTGTGGGCGCGATATTTGTTGTTATTTTTGGCGCAGAGCTGCCGGTATGCTTGATGTACAGCGCCTGCGTGGTGTTTATGATCGTGCGGCATCGTGGCAACATTGTCCGTTTGCTGCACGGCGAGGAAAGCAGGTTTCGGCTTCGCCGAGGGTAAGGCAGGGTGAAGTATTGCATGCTTCAGCGCGTTTAGCGCACGGCGCACGCGGCGCGCTCTGAGGCATGGCGTGTCTCGCCGCCCCCTCACCCCCTGCTCTCTCCCCCATGCTACAATTATTTAGAGGTAATATAAATGGAAAACACAACAACTACCCCGCTGCGTGCGGGCATCGACATCGGCTCGACTACGGTCAAGCTGGCCGTCCTCGGCGACGACGGTCAACTGCTGTTTGGTGAATATCGCCGGCATATGGCACAAACACGCGAGGCGCTGATGGCGCTGGTCGATGAGGCAAGGTCTGCTCTCGGAGACGTCACGCTCGACCTGCATATGACCGGATCGGGGGCAATAAGCCTGGCGGGGACACTGTCCCTGCCTTTTGTGCAAGAGGTGGTGTCCGTCGCGACGGCACTTCGCACGCTCTATCCCCGCACCGACGTGGCAGTCGAGCTGGGTGGCGAGGACGCCAAGATCATTTATTTCAACGGCGGGCTTGAGGAACGTATGAACGGCGTCTGCGCCGGCGGCACCGGCTCCTTCATCGATCAGATGGCCGCGCTGCTGCAAACCGACGCCTCCGGCCTCAATGCGGCGGCCGCCGACGCCCATGAGATCTACCCCATCGCCTCGCGCTGCGGCGTCTTTGCCAAGACAGACATCCAGCCGCTCATAAACGACGGCGCCTCCCGCGCCGACATCGCCGCATCCGTCTTTCAGGCGGTCGTCAACCAGACGGTCTCCGGCCTCGCCTGCGGAAAGCCCATACGCGGAAACGTCGCCTTTCTCGGCGGCCCCCTGCACTTTATGCCGCAGCTCAAGGCCGCCTTTATCCGCACGCTAAAGCTGACGCCAGAGCAGGTCATCGACCCCGAGGAATCCCACCTTTTCGCCGCCATGGGCGCCGCCATGCAGGATTCGAACGGCGCTGTTATGACGCTCAGCCGGCTGTCCGCCCTGCTTGAGCGCGCGACCGGCGTGCGCTATGAGATGGGACGCCTCGCCCCGCTTTTCCGCGACCGCGCCGAGCTCGACGCCTTTGAGACGCGCCACAGCACCGCACGCGTCAAGCGCGGCAGCCTCGCCGACTACCGCGGCGGCTGCTACCTCGGCATCGACGCCGGCTCCACCACCACCAAGCTGGTGCTCATCGGTGAGGACGGTCAGCTGCTGTTCCACGACTACCAAAACAACCGCGGCGACCCCGTCCGCACCGCCATCGACGCCGTTTGCAGCCTCCGCGCCGCCATGCCAGAGGGCGCGCACATACTGCGCTCCTGCTCCACTGGCTACGGCGAGCAGCTGCTGAAGTCGGCATTTTCGCTGGACGACGGCGAGGTCGAGACAGTGGCGCACGCCCGCGCCGCCCGCTTTTTCGATCCCGACACCGACTGCGTGCTCGACATCGGCGGCCAGGACATGAAGTGCATCCGCATCAAAAACGGCACCGTCGACAGCATACTGCTAAACGAGGCCTGTTCCTCCGGCTGCGGCTCGTTCATCGAGAATTTCGCCGTCTCGCTGGGAATGACGGCGGCACAATTCGCCGAGGCGGCGCTGTTTGCCCGGGCGCCC
>CAYXBY010000063.1:0-8673 GCA_964463325.1 uncultured Lachnospiraceae bacterium
GATTATGGAATTGACTGCACTCCCCAATGTTCGCTGGTGGCACAGAAATATTTCCAGACACGGATTTGCGATCAATGGCTTTATCAAGCACTATCCCGATATTATGCTGATGACCGAAAGCAGCAAAATCATCTTTGTAGAAACCAAGGGTGAGCACCTGAAAAATGATGACAGCCGAGAAAAAATCGCCCTCGGTGACGCTTGGCGTCATGCCGCAGGCAGCAAATATCGGTATTATATGGTGTTTGAGGAAGAGGACGACCTCCTACCCGGTGCGGTCAGCATGGGCCAGTTTATAGAAACTGTGAAAGCATTGTAAAACGGTTTCGATAAACACATAAACTACATCTTGGTAGCTATTATACATTATTCATGATTGCAAATTTGACCGAAATGTGGTATACTTATAACAGCTCTCAGTATGACACCAACAACCGTCTGATCTCGTTCTCATTCAATATTCACACCTAATGTCAACGGCGAATGATGTCGCCTATACGCGCAAATGGAGGACAAATAAATGTATGCCTATACCAAAGCAATTGCAGAGGATCTCTCGTGTGATGTTCTTGTGCTCGGAGGAGGTCCATCCGGCCTTTGTGCCGCCATTGCTGCGGCTCGCGGTGGCGCCGATACGCTGCTGATAGAGTCAAACGGTTTTTGCGGCGGAATGGCTACGGCCGGGCTGGTCGCGCCGTTTATGACCTGCTACGACAGCGGAGGAAACCGCCGACTGATACGCGGACTTTTTGAGGAGATAGTTGATCGTATGGTGGCGGTCGGCGATGCCTTGGATCCGGCTACCGTGCCGGCATCATCTGCATTTACGTCATACATAACGATCGGACATATACATGTCACGCCATTCCGTGCTGAGGGGCTGAAACGGCTAGCTGACGAAATGTTAGCCGAAGCGGGAGTTCATGTGCTTTATCACACTAATTTTGTAGATGCTCAGACCAACGGCGACCGCATTGAGCGCGTAATCGTGCTGGCTAAGGACGGTCTGCACGCGATATCGGCCAAAACGGTGATAGACTGTACCGGTGACGGTGATGCGGCGGCGGCCGCTGGCGCCAAATTTACTATGGGAAATGGCGCCGGACGCATACAGCCGGCAACCATGTTTTTTCGCATTGGGAATGTCGACACCCCCAAGATCGACGCCGACATTGAGGCTAATCGCGACAATTTCTACCGCAAGGATGGTGTTAATTACCGTTCGCTGCACTGGTGGGTGTCACGGGCGCGCGAGGCAGGGGACTGGACGCTCGATCGTGTCTCTATCGGACTTTTCCGTGGTGTCGACGAGGACGAATGGAGCGTCAACACCTCGCGGATCATGGGCGTCGATGCCACTGACCCGGCAAGCTTGACAAACGGCGAGATCGTGGGGCGTCAACAGGTCAGAGAGATATTTAATTTCTTGAAAAAATATGTCCCGGGCTGCGAAAATGCGCGGCTTTTGGCGTCCGGGAGCACGCTGGGCATACGCGAAACGCGACATATCCACGGTTTGAAAATGTTGACCGTAGATGATCTTTTGCAGTGCCGCGTACCCGATGATGCTATTTTGCTGGCTGCAAATTCTGTGGATGTGCATGGCCGCTTCGGTCCGCGCTCCAACGAATATATCGCGCTGCCTGAGGATAAATTTTATGGCGTCCCTTACGGCTGTCTTGTGACGCCAGATTTCTCCAATCTACTTGTCGCTGGCCGGTGTGTATCGGCTGAGAGCGATGCCGCTGGGGCGATTCGTGTCATGCCGCCTTGCATGGGTATGGGCGAGGCAGCTGGAACGGCAGCAGCGTTGTCCTGCAATGGTGATGCGCGCGAGCTGAGCACGAGCCTGCTGCGCGATACGTTGCGGGGCAACAACGTTGTACTCGACTAAACGCAATTCTTGCTTAATCACATCACTAATAAGGAGTTATTATATGAATATCAACAATATTTTATCAAAATGTGATCACACTTTGCTTGCTCAGACATCAACCTGGGAGCAGATCAGGGCTATCTGCGACGATGGCATTAAGTATGGTGTGGCGTCTGTCTGCATACCGCCGTGTTATGTTGGGCAGGCCAAGCAGTATGTTGGCGACCGCCTCAAAATATGCACTGTTATAGGCTTCCCGAACGGTTATAACACGACTGCTGTGAAACTTTTTGAGACGCGCGACGCGCTGGAGCAGGGGGCTGACGAGATCGATATGGTAATTAATATCGGTGCGCTGCGCCAGGGACAGGATGACGTTGTTTTGGATGAGATTCGTCAGTTGAAGGCGGCCTGCGGCGACAAGGTACTCAAGGTCATCATCGAGACCTGCTTGCTGACCGAGGACGAAAAGCTGCGCATGTGCCATATTGTTACGCAGTCGGGCGCTGACTATATCAAGACTTCGACCGGCTTCTCAACCGCAGGTGCTACGCGCGAGGATGTTGCGCTGATGGTTGCCAATGTTGGCGAAGGCGTCAAGGTCAAGGCCGCGGGCGGTATATCCGACCTGAACGATGCGCAGGATTTTCTTGATCTTGGTGCGTCTCGTCTTGGTACCAGCCGCGTGGTCAAGGCTGTAAAAGCAATGGCATAAGTGGTTTTCGAGGTTTGTCCTCGAAATTTGCCAAACGCTGATGAAAAGGGCTCATGAACGCTTTGCAAACGTTTTATGAGTCCTTTATGTTATATGGATCACAATAATAAGGCTTATATGAAGCATCGTTGCCTCATATAAGCCTTTTAGTGTAAGCTTTTTGAACGTCAAGAGCTTTTTACGAAGAACGCTTGGCGTTTGCGCGGGGAAGCCCTGTACGGCTGCTGTTTATCGAGTTCCACCGCCGAAGCCGCCGCCGGAGAAGCCGCCTCCACCGCCAAACGACGAGCCACCGCCGCTACCATTCGAATTTGCTGAATGTGTGGCGGAGTAGCCTGCTTTATACGAGCTGTGCAGCACGCTGTTGAGCATCAGGAAGCAGGTGAAGCTGTTGTCAAATGACTCAAGCTCGGTTGTCGCAGTCATGTCATAGTAAGGCGCAAGCCGACGCAACTCTTCGATGACGGTGTCAGCCGCCTCAAGCAGCGTAGCGTAGACCAAATATTCCTTCCACAATGCGACTTCAAACGTAGTACGCTCATCTATCAGCGTAAAATCACGAAGATAATTGTTAAATCCGGCCAGTTGATCGAGCACGGCTATTCCGGCAGGCGTCAAATCTTTAAGATTATGCACCTGATCGGATTTCTTGGGCTTAGTATAGCAGTCATATTCCCGAAGAGCCTTGCGGCCAAAGGATTCAGCCGTGTTCAGCGCAGCCTCTATGGGTGTAAAGTGGTCGGTTATGTGCTTTTTGAGCTGCTTCTCGGTAACTGTGTTGCTGCCCTCTGGGCAAGCACCGACCAACGCGCGATAGAGGCTATATAGCAGCTTATCCTTCTTGGCGGGCTCGTGAATGAAGGTCATTTGCGCTTTTTGGGGCGAATCTGGCTGCTGTGACGTTGCAATATTTCCATGCGATATCATGCGAAGCAGCGATGCACTCAGCAGTGACTGACCATGCGACATGCCAAACGGCTTGGCCATGGCGTATGACACCCCGAGGTCACCACCGCAGGGAATATCGCGGTAGTAATCTGCGCGTTTTATGTGGCGCCGTGCCTGTGATCTCAGCACACCGCGATATATGGCGTAGACTACGAGCGCGAGCCAGGCTGTTACAAAAATGATAATGAATATGAATGTCAGAACATCGAATTTCTTTTCATATGCGCTGCCCTCAAAGGCATTTTCCTTAAGCTTTTCAAAGCTCATCGAGGATTCGCGGTGCGGATCGAGCAGACCGGCGTCAAGACGCAGTAATATTATGCAGCTTGAGCCATCATGCTCCTCCAGCGGAAGATCGGTTCTTGCAACTACGGTGCCGTTGTCGAAAAGGATCGTGCCCTCGTAGCCGAACGCCCAAATGCCGCTGTTTTGACTACTTAACAATATTCCGTTCGGCGCTATGATGCGCAGTACGACGTTTGTTGGATAGATTGACATTCCCGGGTTGACAAATTGAAACAGAAATCCGTCCACACCGTCGGAATAGCGGCCAACGAGACCGGTGACTGTGTATGAAAAGGTGTAGGTATTGCTGCCGTACTCTGAGATGCCAAAGCACAATTCATAGCCCTCATCTGTTGTGACTATGCCGCATTTGCGTGCCTTTTGCTCAAAGGAGGCATCGATATCCCATGCGCCAATGTTCTCATATGCGCCGTGAGCGTCCGATACGGCAAGCTCGGTTACGTCCATATCGCCAAGATTTTCAATTGGCAGATACACCTCGGTGCCTTCGTGAAAGCTGCCAGTCCAGATCTGTGTTATCCTGGCATCACCATTGGGCTGTAGCTCGACAGTTATCTGCATATCCGGGACACTGTTCTTGGCAATGACGGGGAATAGCATCAACGGCAATACGCACATCACGGATACAATAATTATCAGAGATTTTAATGTCGAATTTGCTTTTTTGTGATTCATTTTACTTCATTGATGGCATATCAGTCTTGTCGGCTGGGGTGTCAAGGTAGTCGCGAATGTTAAAACGAAGCATGGACGCTACAATGGACGAGGGGAACATGCGGCAGGCTCGGTTGAGCTTTGTGACGCTGTCGTTGTAGACCATGCGGCTGATGCGGACGGTGTCCTCGTATTTATTGATGCTGTCCATTGTCTTGAGATAAATGCTATTGGATTTCAGCTCTGGGTAAGCCTCGGCGACGGCGTTGATGCTGGTCATAGCGTTTTCCAAAGCGGCCTCCTGCGCACGGATGTCGGCGGCAGTGCTGGATGGCGAAAGCTGACGACGCAGTTTTACCGCCTCCATGAAAACCTCGGTCTCATGACAGGCAAATTGCTTGGTCATGTCGGAGAGCGCGGTCAAAGCGTCCCAACGCGAGTTGAGCTGCACGCCGATCTGCGACATGGCGTTGTTGATGTTCTCGTCTAGGCTGACCAGCTTGCGCTGCGTCGAGACAAGATAGATGACGATTATTGCCACGATTATGGCAAGAACTATTAATACTGTAATTAAGGCTCCCATTTTGAAACGCCTCCGTTTAATATTTCGGCAATTGCGGCCGATCAAGTATATTTTACTACATAAACTAACTCAAGTCAATATCTTTGAAACATTTTTCGAACGTCGGAGAGCTCATAATATACGCTGGACAATCTGTACTTCCATATTCCCATTTGCCAAAAATGCGTGATAAGCTTTGATGCCAGCATTGTGGAAATCTCTGTAAATTGCAAGAGGAAAAGCTCCCTAATCTTACCTTATTGTAAACGGTGGTGAGTCAATCAGTAGGCTGCTGAAATATCAGCAATATGGCAAGGGCTATAACCGCTACATTGTCAACAAGCTTCCTATTGCCTTGTTGGACATGTTATCTAACGGCAACGTGCAAATGGTGGTAACATTGTTAGTGTTGGATATATCAAATATTTTTGTATACAACTCAAAACAAAACTGACACCTCTCGAAAAGCGATGTCAGTTCGTTGCTTAATTATCAAATATGCTACCCACAAGGGGCTTTTTGTGCTGTCCGTACAATTTGGGGCAGTTCATTGTGGTGGGTGGCCATGCTTTTTTTGAGATTTTGGCCTTAATAGCGGAATTGTTGTTGTAATTGCGTTTGAAATATGCTATAATGACGTCGACGGCTATGATAAGTCACAATTATTTTGGAGGTAGAGTATATGAAACGACTTTTGTGCTTGCTATTAACGCTGTTTACCTGCTTAGGCCTTTTGTTGAGCTGTGCTAATGTACCTGAGCAACCAAATGATACCGATGATCCTATGTCGAGCAGTGCAGTTGACAGTAGCGGACCGCCCGCGGCATCCGAAATCGTGCTTGCCGCTCCGGGGGAGGCTCCAAAGTATGTGTTGATCCGCCCGGAGGATTGCGGTCAAGCCTTGCTGGATAAGGTCAAGGATTTGCGTGCCAATATATGCAGTATGATCGACGGTAGCATCACAATTAAAAATGATTGGTATAAAAACGAGTCTGATATAGCCGATTGTGAGATAGTTATTGGTAATACAAATCGCGCCGAATCAGCTACATATGCCGATCAGCTCGGTGGTTACGATTGGTATATCACTATGGTTGGTCAAAAATTGATCATTAACGGGGGGAGTGAGGCCGCGGTGGTTGCCGCGCTTGATCATTTTATGAAAGAGTATGTTGAGGGAAGGGAGCGGCTGGCAGTCCCTGCGGAAATAGATGAGCGCTATGTTTCGGAAACAAATATGATAAAAGTGCTGGATGTTAAGGATAAGATAAAGATAATTGGCCGCTATTCCGAGGCGAAAAACGGAATTACATGCGATTGGACCGCCTCCGGTATTGAATTCACTGCCGATTGCGAGGGCGAGGTGATGGTTGGTGTTATTTCCTCAAAGTCGAGCAGCGGCAGCAGCTACGATGGGGATTCTTATTTTACTGCATATGTCGACGGTGTCCGCGTTGAAACGCGACTGGAGGTCAAGCCGGGCGATGAGGTACAGTTGCTGCTGGCCGCAGGGCTTGAACGCGGAACCCATACCTTCCGTCTGCTCAAGCAGTCACATGTAGCACATTCGGGCACTGTTATCACGACAATTTCGTTAAATGGAACTATAAGTGAACGCCCCGAAAACAGGCAACATTATATTGAATTCTATGGAGACAGCATCACATGTGGATATGGTTTGGCCAGTGAATATGTAAAATCGGTTGCAGGTACGGCCAACAATGATGCATATTATTGCGATGGGACGAAAGCATATGCCTTCCTGACTGCTGAGGCGCTTAATGCCGATTACTCTATGGTCAGCGTATCAGGTTGGCGCCTCGCAGGGGATTCGTCGGCCATTCCCGAGACATGCTATCCCTTTATCAACTGGTACCGTGGCGGCGCAAAATATGATTTTAGCGTCCGCGTGCCGGATGTGATTGTAATTAATCTTGGCACGAATGATTACTCTGCCTCTATTGGTGACGCCAGATTTGCTTCTGACACGCAGGCATGGATAAAGCGCATACGTAGTGACTATGGGCGTTCTGATCTGCCTATCATTTTCGTTGTGAACGCCATGAACGATGGATACCAGACTGTCATTAAAAAGACCTTGACTGATATGGGCGGCGAAGCTGCTGGATTGTATGTGCTCAAGACCGTTCAAAATCGCGGTGGACTTAGCAATCATCCGACGTGCGCTGGACAACTTAAGACTGCAGAGCTTTTGACTGCTTTTATCCAACAGCACGGGCTGCTTAAGTGATCACATATCAATAGAAATGAGGCGGATACTCAGTGAATATTGCTGTACTTGATTATGATTCGATGGGGCATGACATATCCATGTCACCAGTTGGAGAACTCGGAAATGTGACGGTATATAACACGACTGCACCCGACGAGGTGATTGAGCATATACGGGATGCCGAGATTTTGATCGTGAACAAGGTGCGACTGACACGCGATGCGCTGAAATGCGCCCCTCAGCTGCGGCTTATCTGTGAGTTCGCGACCGGATATGACAATATTGATCTTGACGCTGCGAGAGAGCAGGGAATAGCCGTGTGCAATGTTCCGGCATATTCAACCGAAAGTGTCGCGCTGTTTACATTGGCAACGACTTTGGCGCTTGTGACCCATTTGCGGGAATATAACAATTATGTAACAAGCGGAGAATATGCGTCATCGGGACGTCCCAACAGGTTAGTGCCCGCCTATCACGAGCTGGCCGGGCTTACCTGGGGCATACTTGGTTGCGGGAGCATTGGAGGTAGAGTTGCGGAGATTGCTTCAGCATTTGGCATGCAGGTGCTGGTTCATCAACGGCATACGCATCCACGATATCCTACCGTTGATCTGGATACTCTTTGCCGCACAAGTGATATTTTGTCCATACACTGCCCGCTTAACTCATCCACTCGTGGCATTATAGACATGGCCCGGCTTTCACTTATGAAGCCGTCTGCGATAGTTGTCAATGAAGCGCGAGGCGCGGTGGTCAATGAAGCAGATGTTGCACGGGCGATATCCGACGGACGAATAGCTGCGTTCGGCGCGGATGTGTACAGCATTGAGCCGTTTGATGAAGGCCATCCGTATAACGCGATCAAGGGGCTTCCAAACGTTTTGTTGACTCCGCACGCGGCATGGGGAGCCGTTGAAGCGCGTGAACGCTGCCTGCGCGTGATAGCGGAAAATATCCGTGTGTATTTATCAGGCGGCTCACAAAATCGAGTAGATTGATGAGTCGCGTGCTTTCCGGTCAGGACGTGTAAAGCTATAGTACAGATCGCTGATGATTTTTCTCCTGTGCAAAAGAAAATTTGCGGTTTAACGATAAATTTTCAAATTTGCTATTGCATTTGTCAGCGATCTGTGCTATAATACTCTTGTTGCGACATGGGTCGCAAGCTATGGAAGCGTATCGAAGTGGTCATAACGGGACTGACTCGAAATCAGTTGATCCGCAAGGGTCCGTGGGTTCGAATCCCACCGCTTCCGCCAGAGATTTTGCCAGTAGCCGGGCTTCCGGCTGCTGGCTTTTCTTTTAGTTTGAAACAAGTCCCAAACCATTGAGCATTGCATCAGCAGAGGTCAGCTTTGAGCTGTAATCCAGATGTGCGT
>CAYXBY010000064.1:0-8507 GCA_964463325.1 uncultured Lachnospiraceae bacterium
ATCTTCTTGGCATAAAATAACCCCCTTGAAGTAGTCTTGAATTTTTTTGTTTTTTCAAGTGTCTACTCTAAGGGGATTATATCAATGTGGGGCCTGCCGGCTCTGATATTTATTTGATAAACAGCTCCTCGCCATTGTAGTCCAGCGTAAGCGTTGAATCCGGCGCAGGATCGGCAGCCACAATATACTGGGCGACGACTGTCTCCGCTCGCGACTGAATAAATCTCTTGAGCGGACGCGCGCCGTAGACCGGATCAAAGCCCGACTCAATTATATAGTCGCGAGCAGCATCGGTGACCTCAAGCTTCAAACGCATATCCGCCAAGCGGGCGCGAAGTCCGTTAAACAGCAGTCCCGCTATCGAATAAATATCATCGCGCGTCAGCGGCCTGTAGAATACCACCTCGTCAATACGATTGAGGAATTCCGGGCGGAAGCTGCGTCGCAGCAGCTCGTTGACACCGGCACGCGCCTGCTCGCTTATGGCTCCATCGGGAGTGATGCCGTCAAGAATGATGTCGGAGCCGAGGTTGGAGGTCATTATGATGATGGTGTTCTTGAAATCAACCGTTCTACCCTGACTGTCAGTAATGCGGCCGTCATCCAGCACCTGGAGCAGCAGATTGAACACATCCGGGTGCGCCTTCTCTATCTCGTCGAACAGCACAACTGCGTACGGGCGACGCCGCACGGCCTCCGTCAACTGACCGCCCTCATCATAGCCCACATATCCGGGAGGCGCTCCGATCAGGCGGGAGACCGAGAATTTCTCCATGTATTCGCTCATGTCGATACGAATAATGTTCTTTTCGTCGTCAAACAGTGCCTCTGCCAAAGCCTTAGCAAGTTCGGTTTTGCCAACGCCGGTCGGCCCCAAAAACATAAACGAGCCAATCGGGCGGTTCGGATCCTGTATGCCGGCACGTGAGCGCAATATCGCATTGCTGAAGATGCGGACAGCCTCGTCCTGCCCAATCACGCGGCGGTGAAGTATCTCTGGCATAGACAGCAGCTTTTTGCGCTCGCTCTCCAACAGCTTGGCTACGGGTATGCCAGTCCAGCGCGCCACTATTTTGGCTATTTCCTCCTCGGTGACGCTGCTACGCAGTAGCTCCGTTCCCTCCCCGCTCTTGGCCTCCTCAGCTTCAAGCTCATGGGCAAGCCCCGGAAGTACACCGTATTTCAGCTCAGCTGCGCGGCTGAGGTCGTATTCGTTCTGCGCACGCTCGATATCAGCATTGGTCTGCTCGATCTTGCGGCGCAGCTCGCCGACCTTGTCAATAGTCGTCTTTTCGTTGTCCCACTTTGCCTTCATCTCATTGAAGCTCTCGCGCTTTTCGGAAAGCTCCTTCTGTATCTCACTCAGGTGCTCGACCGACAGTCGGTCAGTCTCCTTTTTGAGCGCAGCCTCCTCTATCTCAAGCTGCATAATTCGCCGTTGCAGCTCGTCCATCTCGGCCGGCATTGAGTTCATTTCGGTCTTGATCAGTGCACACGCCTCGTCAACAAGGTCTATGGCCTTATCCGGCAAAAATCTGTCTGCAATATACCGTGAGGACAGCGTCGCCGCCGCTATCAGCGCACTATCGTGGATCTTTACGCCGTGATACACCTCATACCGCTCCTTAAGTCCTCGCAAAATGGATATCGTATCCTCGACGCTTGGCTCGTCCACCATGACAGGCTGAAAACGGCGTTCGAGCGCGGCATCCTTTTCGATGTACAGACGATATTCATTAAGCGTCGTCGCACCGATGCAGTGCAGCTCGCCGCGTGCCAGCATGGGCTTGAGCAGGTTGCCGGCGTCCATCGAGCCCTCGGTCTTGCCCGCGCCGACGATGGTATGCAGCTCATCGATAAACAGAATAATCCTGCCGTCGCTCTTGCGGATATCCTCGAGCACTGCCTTGAGGCGCTCTTCAAACTCGCCGCGGTACTTGGCACCGGCGATCAGCGCCCCCATATCCAGCGAGAAAACGCTGCGATCCTTCAGATTGTCCGGCACATCGCCACGGACGATACGCTGCGCCAGCCCCTCGGCAATCGCGGTCTTGCCGACGCCAGGCTCACCGATAAGGCAAGGATTGTTTTTGGTCTTGCGCGAAAGTATGCGTATAACATTTCGTATCTCTTCGTCACGGCCTATCACCGGGTCAAGCTTTTGCGCCCGTGCGCGCTCGACAAGATCGGTGCCGTATTTTGCAAGCGCGTTGTAGGTATCCTCGGGGTTGTCGCCCGTGACGCGCCGATTGCCGCGCAGCTCCTTGAGCGCCGCCAGCAGCGCGTCACGGCTGATGCCGGCCTCACTGAGCAGTTGCTTTATGTCTTTGTCTGCGCAGTCGACAATACCCATCAGCAAATGCTCAACCGAGGTGTATTCATCCCCCATGCGCGCTGCCAGCTTTTCGGCCTCGTTCAGCGCCTTGTCGGCCGCCTGTGAAATGTAGACGCCTCCGTCGCCGCTCACCTTGGGATATCGGCCGATGATCTCATTAAGCTGCTCAACCATGGCTTCGGGGGAGCCGCCGCATTTCTTTATCAATTCACGGGCGATACCGCCCTCCTGACTGATCAGTGCTGAAAGGAAGTGCGCCTGCTCAAGCTGACGATTACCGTTTTCTGCGGCAATGCTCTGAGCACGGTTGACAGCCTCAATGCTTTTTTGCGTCAATTTTTGTGTGTTCATAATTTGCCTCCCTATTCTGCTTTTCTGCCATTTCTGACGCATATTATTGTACGCTGTTTTTATGAACATTTATACATTATTTCATGTCCAAATTGTAAACATTGGCACTCGTATCGTGCAAGTGCTAACAATCGGGCAAATAATTAGGCACCGTTTGGCAATAATCAAACGGCGCCGTTGGTCATTGTTTAGCAAGATGTGCAGCGTGCTGCCAAGTCACTTTCTGCGTTTGTATTCAGACGGCAGGCAGCCCATAATGCGGCGGAAGGCGTTAATAAACGAGGAAACGCTGCGGAAGCCGACGGCATAGCAGGCCTGCGTCACGCTCTGCCCCTCGCTGAGCAAGCGTGCACTCTCGGCAACACGGCGCTGCATGAGGTACTCAGACAGCGTGATATTAAAGTACTGACGGAACAGGCGCGACGCGTGCTCGCGGCTGTAGAAGAAATAGGATGCTATCTCACTGACGCCCTCAATGGAGCTGTAATATGTATCTATGTACTTTTTGATACGCGCTACGTTCTCGGGCAGCTTGTCGTTCTCCCCCGCCGCATCAACAGAAATGCCGCTCATCAAAGCAAAGAACTGAACTATATAGCTGTACGCCAGCACACGCCCCTCGGGGGTTGCCAGCTCGGCAGCCGCAGCTGCCTCACGAAGCAGCTGATGCATACGGCTGCACATTGCATCGTCTGGCTGGAAAACGCCATGACTGCCGTTCGCCTCAAAAAATGCCGGCAGCGCGCGCTCCTGACCGCAAAAGCTGAAGAAATCGCGCTTAAAATATAGTACAAAGCGCTCATAACGACTATCCTCGACCAAACGCGCGGTATGCATAGCATCCGGCAGAGTTGCAACTACCATGCCACAGCAGGGTCTGAAAACATCGTTCTCGCAGACATACTCCACACGTCCCGAAAGATAAAAGACCACCTCATAATAGTCATGGCTGTGGAAGCCCTCATAAAAGGTCTCAGACGTGTATTGGTTGTCACGGTATGAGAATATCATGCTGTCATTCACCATGAAATCGCGCCAGCCGTTTTTGCTGGTATAGATGTACCCTGCCTCGGGAGTTTCAGACTCATATGAGTGCTGCTCGTTATGCTGCTTGATGTAGTTTTTCATAATCATATCACATTTCCACAATTATTTGTCGTAATTCACGTTGATTTGTTTCACCGTGAACACTATAATTATTATACACAGTTTTTTCGATTTGTCAACAGGCAAACAAAAATAAAATAAAAATATGGGGAAATATGCATGAAACAAAAACTTGAAAAGCTTCACAAAACCGATATTTGCGTCGTTGGCGGCGGTTTGGCCGGCGTTTTTTGCGCAATTTCAGCCGCAAGGTGCGGTTCCCGCGTCGTTCTCATGCAGGATCGGCCGGTCCTCGGCGGAAACTGCTCGTCCGAGATACGCATGTGGGTGTCAGGCGCCGGCAGCCGCGTGCGCAACCTGCAAGAAACAGGGCTCATGGAGGAAATCCTTCTTGACAACATGTATGGTAACAAAGAACGAAATTTCTCCCTTTGGGATGCCCTACTTTACGGAAAAGTGATGTCAGAACCCAATATTACGCTGCTTCTCAACTGTGCCGCCTGTGACGCCGTATCCGATTCCGGACACATAAAAAGCGTCACCGGCTTCCAACTCACGACTTATACCTGGCACACCGTTGAGGCCAAGATTTTTGTCGATTGTTCAGGCGACAGCATACTTTCCGAGCTCACCGATGCAGAATATATGGTTGGTCGCGAGGCTCGTGACACCTTTGGCGAGGAATTCGGGCTTGAGGCCGCCGACCGTCACACCATGGGCATGAGCCTCATGATACAGGCACACGAGACTGATCATCCGTGTGAGTATGTCCCCCCGGTTTGGGCGTATACATATCACACGGACGAAGAAATGAACTTCAAACCGCACGAATGTCTTGAAAAGATAAATACAAATTTCTATTGGATCGAGCTTGGCGGCATGCAGGACTCCATCCGCGACACTGAGACCACGCGCGACGAGCTGCTCAAGATCGCCTTCGGTGTATGGGATCACATCAAGAATCAAGGAGACCACGGCGCCGAAAACTGGGAGCTCGACTGGGTCGGCTTCCTGCCCGGCAAGCGAGAAAGCCGCCGTTATGTCGGCGACTACATTCTCACTCAGCAGGATGTCGAGGCCGGGCGCCAATTCCCCGATACAGTCGCCTACGGCGGCTGGCAGATAGACAACCACCTGCCAGGTGGCTTCTACATGACCGGCCACGGTGAGGGTCATCTGCAAAAGCGCCGCTTAACCGAGCCGTACGGAATCCCGCTGCGCTCGCTCTACTCCAAAAATATCGACAATCTCATGTTTGCCGGACGCAACATCAGCGCCAGCCACATAGCCTTCAGCACGACCCGCGTCATGGGCACCTGCGGCGTCATAGGGCAGGCTGTGGGTACAGCAGCAGCCGATGCCGTTCAGCACGGCCTGCTGCCCCGCGAAGCCGCACAGAGCCGTATCGAGGCAATTCAGGCGCGTCTGCTGGAGGACGACTGCTTCCTGCCTGGCCTGCGCCGCGCCATCTCACCGTTGTCGCTTAAGGCCACGCTCACTGCCGACTGGGGTGACGCCTCTGTCCTTCACAACGGAATGGAGCGCAAGATCTGGGGCAATGACAACGGCTATTTCGGCATGTGTAACCGCGCCATCACCTACACATTCCCCGAAAAGACGCATGTTACCTCCTTCCGTCTCATAGTCGACAGCGATCTTGACCGCGAATTTGTCGACGGCAACCCCGACGTGTTGAACATCTCTACCACGCTCTACCGCCGCCGTGACTATAACTTCACCACCTTTGGCTTCCCGCGCTGCATGCTAAAATCCTTCCGTGTTGAAGCCATGGCTGACGACGGCAGTTGGCACACTGTTTACGAGACCGACTCCAATCACCAGCGCATGATACGTGCCGATATCAATGTCGACACGACCGCTGTCCGCCTGATCCCGCTGGCAACATACTTCTCCGACTCACTCTGGAACACATACGGCAGCGCACAAGCGCATATTTTCGCTTTTGAGGTAAGATAAGGCATAGAACCGCCGTCCGCCGGGCACAATAGAGCTGTAAGCTTTTATAAAGGAGAAAAAACATGCAGCTCACACAAAAAGAAATCGGTCTTATCAAGGATCTCAAGGATCAGGAAAAGCTTTGTATTGAAAAATACACCAAGCACGCCGACGCGGCACACGATCCGCAGCTCAAGCAGCTGTTCGGGCAGTTAGCCGACGTCGAGCGTGCACACCTAAAGGCCATTACCTCAATTGAGGGCGGGACAGTTCCGGCATCTGTCTGCGACGCGCCGGCGCCAAATGGCAGCTTTACCACCATATACGGCCCCGGCGAGACCGACGAAAAAAAGGCCGACGCCTATCTCTGCACCGATCTGCTGGCCACGGAGAAGCACGCCTCGCATCTTTACGACACCTGCATCTTTGAATTTTGCTCCGAGCAGGCGCGCACCGCGCTCAACATCATTCAAAAGCAGGAGCAGCTGCACGGCAAGCTGTTGTATGACTATATGAGCAAAAATTCAATGTACTGCTGACAGCGTATAATATCTCGCCCCGGAGCGCATTGCTCCGGGGCGCAATGTTATGTTCCGAGGACTTGACAACGGGCACGAAATGTGATAACATTACTATGTATTTTCAAGAAAGAACGTGTAAAACATGGACAATCTACCTCTCCAATTGACGCTGATCGTTCTGATCGCCTTTGGCGCCAGCTTTATCCAGCGCGTTTCCGGCTTTGGCTTTGGAATTTTTGCAATGACCTTCCTTCCATACATCATGAGCGCCTACACAGAGGCCAATGTGCTCAGCTCGATGCTGTCGATGCTTATGTCGCTGGCCGTGGCATGGCGCATGCGCCGTCAGGTACATTGGAAAAACCTCATTTTCCCGCTCATCGGCAGCATGGTGCTGACATACATAGTGGTCACGTTCATGAAGGGTCAGGGCGATGCGCTGCTTAAGCTACTGCTCGGCATTGCGCTGATATTGCTCAGCGTCTATTTTATCGTTTTTGCTGGCAAGATACGCATCCGCCCGACCTGGTACGGCGGGCTGCTGAGCGGCAGTCTCTCAGGCATACTCGGCGGTATGTTTTCGATGGGCGGCCCGCCGGTGGTGGTCTACTATTCGGAATCGGAGCCCGACGCCGCGCATTACATGGCCACCATACAGGCGTATTTCACACTGGCAAACATTTACTCGATCGGCGTCAAGCTGTCGGCCGGCTTTGTGACGACAAATGTGCTGCTATGCTTTGCAATTGGCCTTATTGGCATGGTAGCCGGGCTGTGGGTCGGCGGGCGCGTGTTTGACAGGCTGGACGGCCCCCGAGTCAAGCGCACGGTCTATATCATAATGGCGCTGAGCGGCGCGGTGAACATAGCTTCTGCGTTGATAGCACTGTAACCCATCAAAAAATCCCCTTTTCAAAGGGGACGTACTCTTAAGGACAGTTTTTGCCATAAATTAAAGTTGGCCAAAAGATAGCACCTCCAAAACTAAGTAGTTTTGGAGGTGCATATTTTTATGATACATTCATAATAACGAGACGATACGTTTTTCCTTGTTCTATTACATCGTAGGCGGCACAATCTGCGTCTTTAAATTTTTCTCCAACCTTAATGGATGTAGTATAACAAGTTCCGTTGGCAACAACATATCCATCATCGTCATATAGCTTCCAGCCAATTTTGCATGACTGGCTATAGTTATTACTCTCTTTGTCATATGTTTTTTCACCAGTAAAATAAAAAGTTACATTGTCGCCACTCACTTTATATGTAATTCCTGTAACTTTGCACGAAGATGCACTATGATAACCGGTGTGTGAAATATTTTGAGGTACATTAGGCAGCTCAATAGTGACTGTCCACGGAATTTTTTTGAGTTCTTCACTTATTGTGTCAAACCTACAATAATCATTGTGCACAGAGTAATACAGAGTACCTGTATTGGTAAATGCATTTGTTATTTCATCGTAGTCAATGGTAACTTTGCTTTGAGAAGATTTTTTTACAATAGTGTTGGAATATAAAATATTTCCATTATCATCTACTATCTTAACGTCCACATAAACCGGGACTTGCAAAGAATACGACTTATCGTCTTTCAGAGTTATATTGATGTAAATTTCATCACTAAATTCAGAAACCGAATATGACATGGTTTCAATTTTTTTGGAATTTATAACATCGGCGCTTGTCATGTTTAAGGCCACAAACCCACATCTTGAACACTTCCCTGTGTTATTTACGCTGTGCCCAAGAGGGGGCATAAACTCTTTCTTCGCAGCATTACATACAGTGCAGGTTAACAGCCGGCTTCCACTTGCAATGCAAGTGGAAGCATTGGTTATAAAGCCTTCATCATAGGAATGTCCCGCCGCAATGCTCCATGTCTGTTTATCGCCACAGGAACAAACTTTTTCTCGCTTGCCAGCCACGGTGCAGGTAGCGGGTCTTGTTACTATCCAATCCCCATAAGAGTGCTCTTTAATCGATATTGTTCTTGTTTGTGTATCGCCGCACGAGCAGTATCTTGCTTCTTCGCCAGCCTCGGTGCAGGTAGCGGTTTTTATTACTGTCCAATCCCCATAAGAGTGCTCTTTAATCGATATTGTTCTTGTTTGTGTATCGCCGCACGAGCAGTATCTTGCTTCTTCGCCAGCCTCGGTGCAGGTAGCGGTTTTTATTACTGTCCAATCCCCATAAGAGTGCTCTTTAATCGATATTGTTCTTGTTTGTGTATCGCC
>CAYXBY010000065.1:0-8398 GCA_964463325.1 uncultured Lachnospiraceae bacterium
GGAGGCGCTTATGTCATCTAAGCTGTCGCGCCACTCGCGGGAGGGCGGGGCGGGCCGGCTGCCCGAGCTCGTGAGTCATGAGCTGCACAAGCTGCTCGGGCTGCGCTATATCTGGCTGCTGGCGGCGCTGCTGCTGGCTGCAAACTGCATTGTCGCCTTTGCCGTCAGTGCGCCCTACCGCCTCGATGGCATCGACGCAGACCAAATAACTGATTTTTTCCATCTGTGTGAGCAGGATCCCGAGGGCATGCAGGCGTATTACGACCAAATGACCTCGTTTCAGGACGAGCAATCGCTGCTGTGGGTCGAGGCCATGCGCCGCGGCGAGGAGTACGAGCTCCAAAAATGGGAGGATCGCTACGGCTCAGGCAGCTACACCGACAAGCTTTTGTTCACCATCTACGAGGATGCCGCCGCAGCGCCGGAGCAATACCGTTCCGATATCGGGCGCGTCATTCGCGCGGCGCGCGCCAACCTGACCGAGCTGGAGTACAAAGGCCTCCCCGAGGACAGCTACGCCCTCCGCAGTCAGCAGAAATACATACAGGTCTACCAGACCGTGCGAGATAATGTGGACATAAAGGTAGAATATGTTCACGGATGGGGCCCGTTTTTGGGCTATGACACTGTAAATCTGTTTATTTTACTGACGCTGGCGCTGTTTGCGTCGGTCATTTTCGCCGAGGAGCGCGAGCGGGGCTTTGTCAGCGTGCTGCGCACTACGCGTCATGGTCGAGCAACGACCGCTCTGGCCAAGCTGGCCGCGGGCGGCATAATAAGTCTTGGCACGGTAGCGGCCTATTTTGTCACGACAATTGCGGTTTTTGGTCTCTCACTCGGCTTTTCGTCGCCGGAGAACGCCATTCAGGTGCTGGGCGACTTCACCTACTGCCCCTACAGCATCACGATCGGGCAGTATATCGCGCTTTCGCTGGCACTGCGGCTGCTCGCCGCACTCGCGCTGACGGCGGTGTGTCTGCTGCTGTCCGCGCTGACCGGGCGCTATCTCGCTGCCTGCGCAGCGGGACTCGGCGTGGTCGCGCTCAGCTTTTTCATGTATTCCCTCCGTCTGGCGAACGCCAACGGCGTCATACGCAACCTCAACCTTTTTGCCGCGTCGGCGGTCAAGCCGCTGGCAGTGCGCTATCGCTCGCTTGAGCTGTTCGGCGGCGTGTGCGGCTTTATGACGCTGGCCGTTGTCGGGACGGCGGCGCTGCTGATGCTTGGCTGCGCGGGCGCTCTGCTGGTGCACACCATGGGCGGCACGGTGCGGCGCTCGTCGCGGCGCAATCTGTTTGCAAAAAATCCGAAAAGCCTTGTGGCACAAGGCGATCCCACTGACTCTACTGACAGTAGAGTCGGCGTCTCACCCCGTTCAGCTCCCTCCCCTGCCCCACATACGCGGATAATTCGCCCGCGCGGCCTTATGTGGCAGGAGTGCTACAAGCGGCTGATGGCGTCGCGCATGCTTTTGCTGCTGGCTGCGGCGATAGCGATGCAGCTGGCGGTGTCCTATAACGACGACGGCGTCGTGCGGAGCATGGAAACCGCGACGGAGCAGGTCTATTGCGACTACATGACCTCGCTTGCGGGCGAGCTGACGCAACAAAAGCAGGATTATTTGCGCGAGGAGCGGCAGCGGATCAACACGGCGCTTGACATATACGATCAAATGCTGCTCGACTACCGCACCGGGCAGCTGAGCTATGACGATTACGTCGTCTACCTGACCGAATACAACTACGCCAGCCTGCACAACGAGCCGCTTTCGCGGGTCGAGGCCTATGCGCAGCATCTGACCGCGCTGCGCGAGCGCGGCATTGAGGCCGAGCTGGTTTACGACACCGGCTGGAACGCGCTGCTCAACATCAAGCCCAATTTTATTCTGATCGTGCTGCTGATGCTGCTGCTTTCGGGCAGCTTTGCGGACGAATATGTCGGGCGGTCGTCGTCGGGCGCCTTCGCGGGCATACTCAGAACGGCTACTCGCGGTCGCGGCGACACCTGCCGGGCGAAGCTTGGCGCGGCAGCGCTTTTGGGCGCGGCTGTGTGCGTCGTTTTGGACGGAATTGATCTTATTTTCAAGCTGTCGCGAGTCGTTCTGCCCTCGCCGGGCGCGGCGGCGCAGTCGATCCTGCTGCTTGGCGACCTTGGCGAACAAATAACGCTGTCGCAAATGGCGGCGCTGATATATTTTCTTCGTCTGGCGGCCGCGCTGACGCTGGCGCTGCTGATCGCGGGCATCTCGGGTCTGGCGCGGCGGCACATTGCGGTGCTCAGCTGTAGCGTCGGCGTGACGCTGCTTCCCTTCATGCTGGGCAGACTCGGGCTGGGTGCGGCCGGCCGTTTCGACATGACGCGTTATCTTTCGGGGGCGCAGCTGTGTCTCGATTCGGCGTCTTGGCGCGGGGATCTGACCGGCGTGGTGGGCTTTGCGCTGTGCGCACTGGTGCTCACGGCCGCGATCGACATATGCGCGGTTTGGCTGTTCACACGTGGGGCGCCGCGACAGCGCAGAAGGGCGTGAGGCGACAAAAATGATTGTATTTTTAGTCTATCGTACCATTTTAATGCAGTGCAACGGGTTCGAGATTGAAGAAAGGAGCGCAACATGAGGTTGACCATCCAGGACATAAGCAAGTCGTACGGCGCGAACAAGGCGCTATCGGGCTTCAGCGCGACGCTGGAGCCGGGCATTTACGCGCTGCTGGGGCCTAACGGCTCGGGAAAATCGACGTTGATGAACATAATCACCGACAATCTCAAGGCTGATTCGGGCGAGATACGCTATTCGGACGGCGATGACGAGGGCGAAAACGTGCTCAAGATGGGCGTTCGATTCCGTGAGAAGCTGGGTTTCATGCCGCAGTACCCGGGCATGTATCCAAATTTTAGTGTTGAGCGCTTTATGTGGTACATGGCATCGCTCAAGGATGTTGGGCGTGGCATGCGGTCGCACGAGCGGCGGGAGTACATCCGCGATCAGATCGAGCAGATTTTGACGGCGGTCGAGCTCAACGACGTGCCGCGGCGGCGGATCGGGGCGTTATCAGGCGGCATGAAGCAGCGTTTGGCGCTGGCGCAGGCGGTTTTAGGCGACCCCAAAATACTGATTTTAGACGAGCCGACGGCGGGGTTGGATCCCAAGCAGCGGATCTCGATCAGAAACTACATTTCGCGCATTGCGCTGAACAAAATTGTAATTATTGCAACGCATGTGGTGTCGGATATTGAATTTATCGCGCGGGACGTCATTATGCTCAAGCGCGGCGTGGTGATCGACAGTGCCCCGCCCGCGGCGCTGATTGCCAAGATCGAGGGGCGCGTGTGGAACGTGACGGTTGACGAGAGTGCCGTTGTTGCCATGCAAGCTGCCTATCGGGTGACCAACATTGCGCGCGACGAGCAGTCCGGCGACGTTGTGCTGCGCGTGCTGTCCGACGAGCGACCGTCGCCCGATGCGCAGCCGGTTGCCCCCTCGCTCGAGGACTACTACCTCTGGTTATTTGCCGCCGTGCTGTGATTGGGGAACCTCTCCGGGGGCTCGGCCCCGGCCCCCGCTGGGGACGCGGACGGCGGGGCTCTGCCCCGCACCCCGCTGGGGGAAAACGCGGGGCTCTGCCCCGGACCCCGCTGGGGGAAAACGCGGGGCTCTGCCCCGGGCCCCGCTGGGGACGGAATGCGGGGCTCTGCCCCGGGCCCCGCTGAGGTGCTTTTGAAAAAGCACCCCAGACCCCGCAAAACTTTCAAACAGCTTCGCGGGTAGATCGAAAAAAACAAGTTAGGGTGAAGTACGCTTTGGACGTTTTTCATTCTAACCATTTTTTATCTATAATTGTTTGGAAGTTTTTTGGGGGGTGCAGCAGGCTTTTTCAACAGTCCCCGAACCCCCGTAAAACTATCAAACAAGTGGAAAAGAGTAATCCGGTTAGAGTGAAGTACGCTTTAGGCGTTCTTCATTCTAACCATTTTTTATCTATAATTGTTTGAAAGTTTTTGGGGTTCCAAGGGACCTTTTTTCAAAAAGGTCCCTTGGCGGGGCTTGGGGCGGAGCCCCAAATAAATTGCCGGGCAACACCCCAGACCCCGCAAAACTTTCAAACAATTAGGAATTAAGATAACCGGTTAGTGTGAAGTGCATCTAAAGCGTACTTCATCCTAACCGGTTTTATCGATTTATCCGCGAAGGATAAACGGTTAGGGTGAAGTGCGTCTAAAGCGTTCTTCATTCTAACCGGATTTTTATTGATCTATCCGCGAAGCTGTTTAAAAGTTTTTGGGGGTTCCAAGGGACCTTTTTTCAAAAAGGTCCCTTGGCGGGGCTTGGGGCGGAGCCCCATATTAATTACATGGCTCAAATTATATTGCAACAAAAATCCCCCACCCGCCGAAACGGGTGGGGGTTGCTTATTTGGATTTAATTACTTAAGCTAAGCTTGAATTAGCCCTTGTAGTTGGTCCAGTCGTAAGCGGTTGCAGGGTTGTCGTCGTAGTATCTGCTCCAAGCGATCGGGAAGCTGTAGTCGTCGAGCGACTTGTCAGCCTTCAGACCGTCAGAGATACCATTCTCAGCCTGAAGCATGATTGCCTCGAGAGCATCGATAGCGGCAGCGTAAGCATCTGCAGGATCAGCACCATCCTTAACACCGCAATCGAGCAGGTTGACTGCAACGACCTTCTCAGTGATAGCAGCCTTAACCTTAGCGAGCTCGCTGAGGTAGAGGGCAGTACGCTGAGTGCCGAGGACGTACTCATAGCCGGTAGCGGGAGCTACGGTGAACTTACCATCCTTAACAGTACCGGTGTACTTAGCATACACGATGCTGATCGGGCTGTAGGTGTTACCATTGAGCTCAACGTTAACAGCGGAATCGCCGTCCTTCAGGTAGTCCTTCTTGTAGCTCAGCTGCTTGACGAGGAACAGGCCATCGCTTACAACTGTGCCATTCTTAATGTTGAAGTAGGTGTCGAGTTTACCCTTGGTCTTGTTGTACCAAGCATCCTCGTAGGTGCTGGAAACGAGACCGGTGATATCATCGGTATCACGATCCATGTCATAGATGTGGAGAACGTAGCTGTTAATCTTGGTCTCGCTGTCGTACTTGTGAATGATATCGTCGATACCAGTTGCGTTCTTATCAAGAGCCTGGTTCTTAAGGCTGAAGGAAGCGGTCTTGAACGCGCTGCCAATGCCTGCGAACTCAGTCAGGCCGTTGAGGTACTCGATGTAAGCCTTCATGTCAGCCTCAAGCTTAACATGGTCGAGGTCACCGAAGTACTTGGTGCCGTAGAACTCGAGGTCGGAGCTGAGGGTAGCCTTAATCTCAGCGCGGGTTGCATCGCAGAATGCGAGAACAACTGCGTCAGCGCCCTTAGCGAACTTCTCGATCATGATGTACTCGGCCACGATCTCAGGATCAACAACTACCTGAACGGCAACGTTGTCCTTGGAGTCGGTGGTCATGGTACCGAAGGTAGCGGTATTAGCATGATACCATGCCTTACCCTTAGCGTCAACTGCGGCGTAGGTCTCCTTGTCGATTGCAAGGCTACCGTCGTTATTCAGCAGCTTAACGGAGAGGATATCCTTAACAGCGGCGTCACGAGCAGCAACCAGTTTGCCGTATACGCTCTTAAGGCTGTAGTTCTTGGAGCCAACAACTGACTTGTAAGCAGCGCCGTAGTCATTGATCAGAGTGGACTCAACAGTCCATATCCAAGCAGCGTCAGTAGCATCGGCCTTAACGGCGATACCAGCCAGCTCATCGATCTCGATAGCATAGTCGATAGCGAGGTCGTGAATTCCAGCAGCCTCATCTACATAGTAGACTGTGTCGAGGTACTCGGCAACAGCAGCGTCAAGAGTCTTGAATGCGGCCTGAAGCACGGTCTCGAATGCGGAGTTAGTGGTGTTGAGCTCGATGTGATCGAAAGCACCGTTAGCATCGAAGATAGCATTGAACACCTTGCGGTTGGAAATGTTCTTGGTGCTGGTAGCGTTGCTGTCAACAGAGTTGAGCTCGTCGTAGGTCTTGAAGGTCACGGAGGTCCACTTCTTGTTAGCAGCCTCGATGATGGCCTTAGCCTGGAGATAGAACTCGTTATCGGAGTTGTAGTAAGCGCTCACCGGGTTAACGTTTGCCTTGTTGGTGTAGTTATAGCCAGCAGGAGCATTACCATTGGTGTTGGCATAAGCGTTAGTAATAATGTCGACATACTCATTGGAGATGTAGTTCAGGTAAGGAACGATGATGTTATTGTAGTATACCTGGAACATATCGATCAGGGACTTAGCAACGTTCTGGTCGATCTCGGTGAATGCCTGCTCAAGGCTCTTCTTACCCTTGAAATCAGCGGAGTAGTCCTTCTGGAGGACCTTCTCGTCAGCAACAGCAACGATAGCCTTGAGATTTCTCTCAATGGTGATGCCGTTAGCAGGAATGGAGACTTGCTTTGCGCCGTTATAGTAAACGTCGATAGCAAACTCTTCAACAGAGAAGGTAGCCTTACTGCCCATCATGCCCAGAACGTGATAGTAATCATTGCTATCATAGCCGGTCACGGTGCCAAGCAGATGGCCGAGGTACTCGATCCAAGCGGGAGCCTGAACGTTAACGTCAGAGACGTGAGCGGTTGCATCCTTGGAGTTGAGGAAGAAGGGAACGATCTCGTTTACGTAGTAGTTGAATATCTGGTTCTGGTAATCTGCCAGAGCGTTGTCGTACAGGCAGATGACAAACAGCTGAACGAACTGTGTGCCGGTCAGCAGACCATGAGCGTCCTTGATAGGAGTATCATCGCCGCCGTTAGCGTTCCAGAAGGTTCTGTAAACTTCGTAGCAGTTCTCGATGATGTTAGCGTTAGCCTTGCACTCCTTGTAGGTGACGCCATTCTTAGCGATAATAGCCTTAACTACCTTGTAGTCGTTTATAGCCTTGTTGAGATCAACGTTGGTAGCGTTCTCATCAAAGAGAACGTTGACAATTGCCTCAGCCTCAGACTGGGACATGCCACCGCTGATCATCAGCTCAGCGACCATCTGGCTCTTAGCAGCGTCCTCAGCGTATGCATACAGAGCAGCCAGCTTAGCCTCAGCGTAGAGCAGGGAGTTGGTGTTCTCGTTAATGTTGATGTAAATGAGGTTGCCGGTCGTCTTTCTTGCGAAATCAACGATCTTTCTCTCACCGGTACCAGCGATGTCGATGACACCCTTAGCGGTCTTGGTGAAGGTGAAGCCATTCTTCTCGAAGAAGCGAATTGCATAGTCATTGACCCACTTGTCAAATGCAGTGCGAGCGGCTATAACCATGGACTCATTGGTGGTGAACAGCTGGGTAGGAACATCGCCGAACTTAGCGATGAGAGCCTGAACAGCGTTACCCTCGCTAACAATGTTAGGAACAGCGTTAGCCTTGGTCTCGGTGTCAGCGATCAGAGCCTCAACACCCTCTTCGGTGGTAACTCTGTAAAGCTCGAAGGAAGCTGTCTCGAAGATCTCG
The DNA here is from genome assembly GCA_964463325.1 of uncultured Lachnospiraceae bacterium. GTDB lineage: Bacteria > Bacillota > Clostridia > Oscillospirales > CAG-272 > UMGS1002. The sequence continues at coordinate 7,500 of CAYXBY010000065.1, forward strand.
GAGAGCTTGGTGTAGTTCTCTACAGTGTACCAGTCAGCACGTGTGATGAGGAACTTGTTCTTGAGCTCAGTGAACTTAGCAAGAACCTTCTCGGAAACCTTGTCAGTAACCTCGTTCTGACCGGGCTTGGTCATGGCATCGGGGTCAGCGGTGGTCTCGCCGCTGTGCCACTTATCGATCTGATCCTGAAGTTCCTTGTCATTCTTGTCGACCTTGTCGCCAACGCCAGCGATAGCGCCGTTGAGAGCGTCAAGCTTCTCGGCCAGATCCTTGGCGAGGGAGTCAACAGAATTCTTAGCCTCGTTTGCTGCCTGCTGAGCCTTATCGGCGTCTGCACGAGCCTGATCGTCCTGTGCAGGAGCATCGGAGGAGCATCCAGCGAATACTGCAACTGCCATCAGAAGCGCAAGGACAAGTGCAAATACGCGAATGCTAATTTTCTTGTTCGTAAGCATAGTATGCCTCCATATTTTAGATTTGTGAACTTATTGTACAACACAGTTTTGAATAGCGCATTAGAAAAATGTTAACAAATTGTAAACTATCCCATTTCCCTTGGCTTTTTTTCGACTTTGTTGCCGCCGACCGGGTTTCACGCCCGCCAACGCTCACCTCTCGGTGTAGTGGGTTTATTTTATCATATATATTTGAATAGTGCATTAGTTTTTTGTGAACAAATTGTTATTTTTGGAGGGGGGAAGTATTGCATACTTCAGCGCGAGTGAGGCTTGCAGCCTCGGGGCTGGGGGGAAGTATTGCATGCTTCGGGGCTGGCTTGACCGATTGTCAGCGGTAATCGATGATTTTGCCCTTTCTGCAACGCAGCAGAAAGGGCGAAAGAGTGCGCCGCGGGGGAGGAACCCTTAAGTTCCTCCCCCCGGAGCCCCCCACTTCTGCTT
>CAYXBY010000066.1:0-8358 GCA_964463325.1 uncultured Lachnospiraceae bacterium
CGGAACCCCGGCAGGGGACTTTTGAAAAAGTCCCCTGCACCCCCAAAACTTTCAACAGCTTCGCGCGGAAAGCGCTAAAAAACCGGTTAAGGTGACGAACGCTTTAGACGTTCTCAACCTTAACCGGATTTCTTCTTTTATATTTGTTTGAAAGTTTTGCGGGGTCTGGGGGGCTTTTTCAAAAGCCCCCCCAGCGGGTACAGGGCGGAGCCCTGCAAACAAATTTTATTTCTTTCTACGCTTCAGCACTACTGCCGCGGGGATAATAGCCGCCAGCGCTGCGAGGCTCATAACGGAGCCGCAACCGCTCTTCTCAGTGGTGGGAGCGGCGGTGGTGGTATCCTTAGGAGTGGGAGCCGGGGTAGTGGTATCTTCCTGGGGAGCAGGGGTGGTGGACTCGTCCTGAGTGGGAGCCGGAGTGGTATCCTTCTTCTCGGTCGTCGTGGTGACAGCCGGAGCAGCGGGGGTGGTGTCGGGCAGAGTGGTCACGGGGTAGACATAGCTGTCGAACTCGATGTCAGAGAGATACTTCTCGACATAGAAGCCCATGAAGTTGAGGCGCGCGCCGTTACCGGTCATCTGAGTGTCGCCGCTGTAGAACAGGTGATAGAACTCAAGGGTGTGCGAGCCGGCGGTCAGATCGACGGTGATGCCGTAGTAGTAGGTGGGCTCATAGAAGCCGCTGTTGACACCGTTTGTGGTGGTCTCCATCTTGCTCTCGAGGTCAGCGCCGGAGTAGATGTAGTTGTAGCCTCTGAAGATACCGCGAGTATCGGAGATGTTGACCTGGCGGATCTTACCATCGTCAACGCTGAAAGCGAAGCCGCGGTCCTTAGCGTCGTTGTCGACATTCTCAGCCTTGATCTCAGCGCAGCCGATGAAGACCAGCTCGTATGTACCAGCCTCATCAACGCTGAAGGTGTAGGTCAGACGGGCGCGGTCATCCCAGGTGTCGCCATCAACCTTGTTTGCCCAGGTGGCGGAATCGAAGCAGAAGTCGCCGTCGGCAAGATCAAAGTAGTTGTCAAAGAAGGAAGTAAAGCCCTTCTCTGCCCAGTCGGTGATCTGAATGGTACGGGCCTGGCCGGATGCAGCCTTGCCGACCAATGCCATATCGTAGTCATTCGCAAGAATGAGCTGTGCATCAGCACGAACGACAGGCAGCTTCTGAGCATACAGGTCGTAAAGAGTAACCCACTTGACATCAGCCGTGATGTCCTCGGGCTTCTCGAGAGTAGATGCGTCAACTACAGCAGCAGATGCCGGGAGCACCGTAGCCGCGAGCAGCAGCGCAAACAGGGTGACAAAAACCATAAGCTTTTTCATATGGCATTCCTCCAAAAAAAGATTGTATCGTTATGATACATTAATTTCAAGCGTTTGTCAAGATGTTTTTGTAAAAAATAGCGGTTTTTACGCCATTCGGAGCGGCTTTTTAGTTAATAATTTCATTCTAAAACGACATTTCCACCGCCGCACTTGCGTCATCCGGCCGCGAGCCGCAACTACCTACATTAAAATATGGCTGTGTGGCGAGGCTTTCAGAGCCGGTACAGGAGACATACCGTCTCAACATGCCCCGTTCTCGGGAACATATCCACCGGCGTGACGGCGCTGAGGCCGTAGCCGAGTTCGGCGAGGACGGCGCAGTCGCGTGCCAGCGTGACGCAGTCGCAGGAAACATAGACGATGCGCGGCACGTTTCGCGCGGCGAGGTATTCAAGCAGGCTGCGGTCGCAGCCGCGGCGCGGCGGGTCGAGCACAACAACATCAGCCTCGATGCGCTCTCCGCTCTCACGCTCGGCGCGTGCCAGCAGACCGCCCGCCTCAGCGGCGTCGCCACATGAATAATATACATTGTTTATGCAGTTTCTTTGCGCGTTCTCATATGCGCATCGGACGGCCGACGGCACTATCTCAATGCCGACAACCCGCTCAAAGCGCCCCGCCATGGACAGTCCTATCGTCCCGGCGCCGCAGTACAGGTCGACCAGCGTGCCGCCCTCGCCGGCCAGCTCGCCCGCGATACCGTACAGCAGCTCAGCGCAGTCGTGGTTGACCTGATAAAAGGCGTCCGGCGCGATGCGGATATCCAGTCCGCACAGCGTGTCGGGCAGCTCGGCCTCGCCCCACAGCGTTTCAAAACGCTTGCCAAGTATGACATTTGTGTTCTTTTTGTTGACATTTATCAAAATGCCGCTGATGTCGGGGAATTCCGCCGTCAGACGCCGACACAGCTCGTCGCTGCCCGGCAGGCGGTCGTCGTTTATCACCAGGCAGGCGGTTATTCTGCCGCTGACCTCGCCGCGCCGCAGGTAAATATGGCGCAAAAGGCCGCAGCTGGCAGTCTCGTCGTAGGGCGTCCAGCCCTGCTCATCGCCAAAGCTGCATATCCACGTCGCTATCCGTCCAAATATCTCGGGCTGGAGACGGCAATCACAGCCGCCTGCAATTTTATGCGTTTTTGTTGCATAAATTCCCGCCCGCAGGCGTCCGTCGCGTCCCCTCTCGACCGGGAACTGCGCCTTGTTGCGGTAACCGCACAGCCGCCCTGTCGAGCGCACCGGCAGCACCTCGGTCGCGACACCGGCACGTCTGAAGGCCTCGCGCACCAGCTCGCGCTTGAGCTCAAGCTCGTATTCGTATGTAATATGCCTGAAAACACAGCCGCCGCAGCACTCGGGTGCGTCGCATACGTCCTCGCTCAGCCGATGCTCCGAGGGACGCAGCACCTCGTCCAGCCTTGCTACATAATAGCTTTTGTTGACCTTGATGACCGTCGCGCGGACGCGGTCGCCCGTGACGCCGCCGCGGACAAAAACGACTGCGCCGTCGTATCTTCCGACGCCGCAGCCGAGATTGTTAAGATCCGTCAGCTCCAGCTCTATTTGCGCTCCGCGCGCGAGCCGCTCAGACATAAAACTCCGCTCCGTCCTCCAGCCGCAGGCAGCCTATCCTGCCGCCGCGCCCGGCGCCGCAGTCGAGGTCTATCATTCCGTCGCCGTGGAAGATGCAGCCATCCTCGCCGCCGGGCAGCGACGACGTCGGTATGTGCCCGAGGATGACAGTCTTATCCTCAAACGGTCGTGCCGCCGTCACATCCAGCGGCTCACGGAATAGCTCCTCTGCGTCGCAGACCTCGTCATCTGTGATCTCAGCCGTACCGGCGTGCACCAGCACGTATTCCTGCCCGCGCACCGTCACCGTCTCGTAAAGCGCCATGTCGGACAGATAATCCAGCACACCCTCCTTCATTTCGGCGTCGAGACCGCGGAAGCCGTCCAGCGTCGGCTGACCGCCGTCCGCCATCCAGGCTATCATGTCGCTCTTAAAGGCGGCGCTCGGCGCCTCGCCTGACTTCAGCATGCGCTCAAAGCCGCTCAGCATGCGCAGCGCAGTCAGGTCGTGCTCGCCGGCAACGGTGTAAACGTTGTAGCGCATGCTGAGGTCGCACACCAGCTCCATGGGCTCGTCGCCATGGTCGACTATGTCGCCCAGCACGTACATGACGTCCTTATCCTTGAATTTGATCTGCCGCAGCAGCTCCATGAATTTGGTATAGCAGCCGTGCAGATTTGCAGTTACATATGTCATTTTACAGTTTCCTTTCGCCGCCGCAGGCTCAAACCAGCCGCAGCGAGCAGCTTTTCATATATTCGGTCTCAATGCCGGGATCAGCCGCGACTATCATCTCGGCCAGACGGTCACAGACGGGATCCTCAGTGAAAAAGTGCCCCGCCTCAATGAGATTTATGCCTATCTCCTCGGCCGCGATCATGTTGTGATAGCCCAGCCTGCCGCTGACCAGTGTGTCAGCGCCCGCAGCCCGTGCCGCCGCAATAAAATCCTTGCCCTCGCCGCCCAGCACCGCCACGCGACGACATTTGCGCCCGCAGGAGGCCACCAGCACACCGGGTGCGGCCAGCGCCGTGCGCACCATGCGCCCCAGCTCAGCCGGCTCGACCGGCTCCTCCAGCTGTCCCAGTCTACCCATGGGAGCCGGGCTCTCGCCGTCACCGAACATTTCGACGTTGCAAAGGCTGAGCGCCTCGGCCAGCATATCGTTGACGCCGCCGTCCAGTGCGTCGAGCCGCGTGTGAAAGGACATGACGCTGACGCCGGCGCGAATGAGATTGATAAGCTTGGCGCCGGTACCGTCGTCGGGACTGATACTGCGCAGCGGGCTGAATATCAGCGGATGATGCGACACCACCGCGTCAAAATCACCGTCAACTGCGGCATCTGCCACCTCGCCGGTGACATCCAGTGCTACCAGCACTCGGTGCACCGGGCGGTCGGGATCGGGACAGCACATCAGGCCGTCGTTATCCCAGCTGCATGACAGCGAGCGCGGGATGCGACTCTCAAGATAGTTATACAGCTCGCGAACATTCATATTCCGGTCTCCTTTTGTAGTCCTTCAAGCCGACGCAAAAGCTGCGCCTCGGGAGCATCAGACTCGCGGTCGAGCCCCCGCGCCTGCACAATGGCGGCATGGTGACGGCACTGCTGCCCGAGATAGCGGTCAAACAGCGCCCCGCCCTTATGTATATTACACCGGCCCAGCTCCAGCTCGACCGGAGAGTATTGCTCACACTGCCCTGTGTACTCGGCGCACAGGGTCTGATAAATGCGCCCATCGGCGCAGGACATGGTCTCATCCAATATATCGAAGCCGTGCCCCAGCAGATATGCCCGCAGCTCGGCGCGGCGCGTCATGGGCTGAAGTATCAGCCGTACCCGCCGCTCGCGCAGCCATCCGGCCGCCTCGATTATGGACGCTATCAGCTCGCCTCCCATACCGAAAATGGCGACGTCGTCGGGCTCATAGGCCTCAATGCCGTGCAGACCGTCCGTCAGCACCAGCTGTACGCGGTCGCCGAGACCGTATTTTTCGACCGTCTGCCGCGCTCGCTCCAGCGGCCCGCGGCGCACATCGGACGCAACAGCGTCACGGCAGCGCCCCGAAAGCACCAGTGCAACCGGCAGATAGGCGTGGTCGGTCCCGACGTCGGCCAGGCGGCCGCCGCGGACATACTCCGCAGCGGTGGCCAGGCGCTCGTCAAGGCGTGGTAGGTGTGCGCTCATTTGCCGACAGAGGCAAGATACTCATTAAGCTTTTTGACCAGCTCGTCCGCGTTGGTGCCGTGCACCTCGCAGGCATCTGCGATGCTCTCGCCGCGGGAAGCGGGACAGCCGAGGCAGTGCATGCCGATCTCAAAGAAGAATTTTGCCGTGTTTACATCGTACTCCAGAACGTCGCCGATCAGAGATTCTTTTGTTACCTGCATTGTTTTTTCCTCCGGGTAATATTTATCTAAGTATATTATAAAGCCAAATGCAGCCGTTGTCAATCACATTTTTGACAGTTTGCGCATATTTTTGCGTCCGGCGCAAAAGCTCTTGACAAAATTCGCGCAATGGAGTATAATAACATATCAATCAAATGACACAATGGAGGCTGACATGCACATTACCATTACCGGCCGTACCGGCAGCGGCAAAACGACCATAAGCAAGCTCATCCGCGACGAGCTCGGCTACGAGCGCTACAGCACCGGCGAATATCAGCGCGAAATAGCGCTCAAGATGGGCGTCAACATGGTCGAGATGAACGAGATCATGAACGACAACCTGTCCTACGACCATCTGATCGACAGCACGGTTGAGCGTGTATCCCGCGAGCGCGCCGACGACAATATCATATTCGACTCACGCATGGCATGGCATTTTGCGGTCAAATCCTTCAAAATATTTATATCCATCGACCCCGCCGTGGCCGGCGAGCGCGTTTTTGCCAATCCGCGCTCCGAGGAGCCCTACACCAGCGCCCGCGAGGCCACAGAGCAGCTGGTGCTGCGCTCGGACACCGAAAATCTGCGCTTCCGCACCATCTACGGCGTCGATAACTACGACTACGCCAACTACGACCTCATCCTCGACACCACCTATTCGGCCATCGAGGACTACCTCCCCATCATCAAGGAGGCGCTCGACGCCTACAACGCCGACCCTGCCGCCTATCGCCGCCGCATATACATATCTCCCCGCTCACTGACGCTGCTGGGCGACACCGACGGCGGCGCGGACGAGCCCATCACCATCATCCCCTACAAGCATCGCCACTTTGTCGTCACCGGCAAGGCCGCAGTGCGCCGCGCACTCGAGGCCGGCGAGAGCTATGTCATCGCCGACATTCCCGAGATCAAATAATTGCCCATATACCGGGCGCTGTCTGTGCACAGCGCCCTTTTTTGTGCTTAAAAAGCAACTTTTTTGATATATGTATTGAAAAATGGTGCAAAACGTGATAAGATTAAGTACAAGGCCGCGCGACGGCAAAATACTCCGAAGGGAGATCAACTATGAAGACAAATCTGAAATTATTGGCTCTGCTGCTGGCACTGCTGACGCTGATGTCCGCCCTCTCGCTGACATCCTGCCAAGCCGACAGTCCCGACAGCCCTGACGGCCCCGACGACATACCGCCGGTCACCTCCTCAGAGCCCACCGCCGAGGCCTCCGACCTCGAGCTGATAGCTAATGGCAAGGCCGCCTTCACCATCGTGCGCGACTCCGAGCTGCGTTCGGACTCAGCCGTGGTTTCGGCCGCGTCCGAGCTGCGTCAATACATAATCGAGACCGCTGCGCTGACGTCCGGCAACGAGCCCGGCATCGGCAACGACTGGAAAAAGCCCGGCGAGGAATATGATCACGAGGCGCTTGAAATACTGGTCGGCAACACCGACTACCCCGAATCTGCGGAGGCAATGAGCAGCCTCGGATACGGTGAGTATGCCGTGCGTGTCATCGGCAAAAAGCTGGTCGTCGCGGGCTACACAGACGAGGCCGTCAGCACGGCCTGCGACAAGCTGCGCGAGCTGATCGGCAGCACCGTGAGCGGCGGCCAGCTTGTTATTCCGGCCGACACTAACATCACCGGCGTCGCCAACGAGACCATTAACACGCTGCCGATTTACCAGGGCGGCACCTTCTCCTCAACCTACGACTGCGGCGGAAACGGCTCAGGGCTGCTGATATCCTCCACCACGCCCGAGGCCTATGCAGGCTATGTTGCCGAGCTTGAGAAGTCCGGCTACGACATCTACACCACCCACACCATCACCGAAAACACCTTCACCACACTGACCGACGCGAATTACACCGTCAGCGTCAGCTATTATGCCTACGAAAAGTCCACCCGCATAATCATAGAGCCGCTCGTCACGCCCGTGGGGCTCCGCGAGGACAATGTCTACCAAAAGCGCACCACTCCGCAGATAACAATGCTGGGGCTCGAGGTCGACAGCGACACCACCATAGGGCTCAGCATGCTCATTCGCCTGGCAGACGGACGGTTTATCGTTGTCGACGGCGGCTTCACCGGGCGCGCCAGCCAGGACGCAAGACTGCTGGTTTCGGCGCTCAAGGAGCAGTCCAAGGATTATCTGTCAAGCGGCGAGCAGATCACCATAGCAGCCTGGATCATCACCCATCCTCACGGCGACCACTGCGGCATGCTCGAAAAGGCCTACGGCAATTTCAAGGGCATGAAGATAGAGCAGTTTTTGGTCAACTTCATGGCGCCGCGCACGCTTATGAGCACGCTGTCCTCGTCCTATGGCAAGAATTATTCCAGCGCCGATCCCACTAAATATCAGGGCGTTCTCAAAGCCGCTAAGGCGCTCGAGACCGACGTGAGATATGTCCGCGTCGGGCAGGTGTTCTATATGGCCGACGTGACTATGGAGGTGCTCTATACCATTGACAGCTATGCACCCAAGGTCTGCAACGCCATGAACACCACCTCGCTGATCATTAAATTCACCTTCGACGACGGTACCACCTTTATGATGACCGGCGATGCAACCGGCGGCGCCTTCCAGATCGCCGCTAAAATGTACGGCAGCTACCTTAAAAGCGATATCCTTCAGGTCGCTCACCACGGCTGCAAAACATGGGATAACGACGCCGGCACTATCTCCGCTTATAAGCTTATCTCGCCAGCTACGCTGCTGTGGCCAAGCGGACATCAGGCATATGCATCCCGCAAGGCAAAGGCCTATAACAACGTTCTGTATCCCACGTCCGAGGGCGGCTCAAATAACAACTTTAAGGAGTACTTCGTCTCCGGCCGCGAGGGCGAGTCAGTAACCATACCCATCCCCTATAACACCGGCTCAGCTATAGTTACAAGAGTATCATAAGCTTATGCAGGGCTCCGCCCTGCACCCGCTGGGGGGCTTATGCGGGGCTCTGCCCCGAACCCCGCTGGGGGGCTTATGCGGGGCTCTGCCCCGAACCCCGCTGGGGGGCTTTTGAAAAAGCCCCCCAGACCCCGCAAAACTTTCAAACAAA
>CAYXBY010000067.1:0-8282 GCA_964463325.1 uncultured Lachnospiraceae bacterium
CACTTCATATAGAGGAATATTCTCACGAGGCCAGGGACACCAAGCTGGGGCCGGAGGAGATCACCCGCGAGATACCCAACGTCGGCGAGGATGCGCTTAAGGATCTGAACGCTGAGGGTATCATCAAAAAGGGTACCGAGGTCAGAGCCGGCGATATTCTTGTCGGCAAGATCACGCCCAAGGGCGAGACCGAGCTGACTGCCGAGGAAAGACTGCTGCGCGCTATATTCGGTGAGAAGGCGCGTGAGGTCAGAGATACCTCGCTCAGGGTTCCGCACGGTGAGTCGGGTATCGTTGTCGATGTGCGCGTCTTCTCACATGCACAGGGCGACGAGCTGCCGACTGGCGTAAATAAGGTGGTCAGAGTCTATATTGCACAGAAGAGAAAGATATCTGTCGGTGATAAGATGGCAGGTAGACACGGTAACAAGGGTGTCGTCTCCCGCATACTGCCGCCCGAGGATATGCCCTTCCTGCCGGATGGCACTCCGCTGGATATAGTTCTTAACCCGCTGGGCGTGCCTTCACGTATGAATATCGGTCAGGTGCTTGAGGTACACCTCGGACTGGCCGCTAAAAAGCTGGGCTGGAAGATAATGACCCCTGTGTTCGATGGCGCAACCGAAAAGGACATCATGGAGTGCATGAAGCAGGCTAACATGAACCGCGATGCACGCTCCGATGACCGCCTTGAGGGCAAGGAGACATTCGTAGCTGTCGATCCTGTGACGGGTGAGGAAAAGCTTAAGGTAATTGACGGTAAGACCATACTTTACGATGGCCGTACCGGCGAGCCCTTCGATAACCCTGTTACCGTTGGTATCATGTATTATCTCAAGCTGCACCATCTGGTTGACGATAAGATCCACGCGCGCTCCAATGGTCCCTACTCGCTGGTAACGCAGCAGCCTCTGGGCGGTAAGGCTCAGTTCGGCGGACAGCGCTTCGGTGAGATGGAGGTCTGGGCACTTGAGGCCTACGGCGCCGCGTATACGCTTCAGGAGATCCTTACGGTCAAGTCCGATGATATCAACGGACGCCGCAAGGCATATGAGGCTATCATAAAGGGTCAGAATATACCGACTCCGGGCGTGCCCGAGTCGTTCAAGGTGCTGGTCAAGGAGCTGCAGTCGCTGGCGCTCGACGTTCGTGTGCTCAACAAGGACGGCGAGGAGGTCAAGCTTTCGACGCTTTGCGAGGAGGAGGAGAGCAGTCCTTACTCCAGAGGCAGCGCGGATGCATCTGCTATTGACGAGGCACTGGGACAGAATGAATTGACTGATGAGATACGTCGCTCCTTCATGATCGAGGACGAGAACGGAGATACCGTCGATCAGGATGACGACGAGCTTCCCCCCGAGGAAGAGGTCTATGAGGACGGCGACTATAATGACGACTATGCCGACGGCGGCGAAAATTAATTGATGTGTCAGGAGAGAAAAGCTGTGGAGCATAATGAATTTGATTCCATAAAGATCGGTCTTGCCTCCCCGAAAATGATCAGAGAATGGTCATACGGCGAGGTCACCAAGCCTGAAACAATAAATTACAGAACATTAAAGGCAGAGATCGGCGGTCTGTTCTGCGAGCGTATATTCGGGCCGACTAAGGACGGTGCCTGCATGTGCGGAAAGTATAAAAATTCGCACAGCAAGGAGGTCCATAAGTGCGAGAAGTGCGGCGTTGACGTAACGACCAAAAAGGTTCGTCGTGAGCGTATGGGGCACATTGAGCTGGCTTCGCCGGTGTCGCACATTTGGTACTTCAAGGCCATTCCCTCAAGAATGGCACTGGTGCTCGATATGTCGCCCAAGCAGCTGGAGCAGGTGCTGTACTTTGCCGAGAACGTGGTGCTGGATCCCGGTATCACACCCATACTCAAGGGCACTGTGCTGACCGAACGTCAGTATAATGAGTACCGCGAGATGTACGGTGATAGCTTCCGCGTTGGAATGGGCGCTGAGGCAGTCAAGGAGCTGCTGCAGGGCGTCGGTCTTGACGACGCCGAGCTGGCGCGTCGCCGCGAGCTGGAGGCGCGCGAGGATGAGCTGGACGAGGCCGAGACCGCGGAGCTTGAGCAGCTGTGCCGCGTTGGCGTTGCCCGCGTGGCCGACGAGCTTAAGAGCGAGCTGACGACTGCCACCGGCCAGAAAAAGACGCGTATTATCAAGCGTCTTGAGGTCATTGAGTCCTTCCGCAAGTCGGGCAATCACCTCGACTGGATGATACTTGATGTCGTGCCCGTCATTCCCCCGGATATTCGCCCCATGGTGCAGCTGGACGGCGGACGCTTTGCGTCCTCTGACCTCAACGAGCTGTATCGTCGCGTGATCAGCCGTAATAACCGTCTCAAAAAGCTGATGGAGATACACACCCCCGAGATAGTCATACGCAACGAGAAGCGTATGCTTCAGGAGGCTGTTGATGCCCTCATCGATAACGGCCGCCGCGGCAAGCCCGTCACCGGCCCCTCCAACCGCCCGCTCAAGTCGCTCTCTGAGATGCTCAGAGGTAAGCAGGGACGCTTCCGTCAGAACCTGCTCGGTAAGCGCGTCGACTATTCGGGACGTTCGGTTATCGTTGTCGGCCCCTCGCTTAAGATATATCAGTGCGGTCTGCCCAAGGAAATGGCCATCGAGCTGTTCAAGCCCTTTGTGGTCAAGAGATTGGTCGAGCTTCAGAAGGCCACCAATGTCAAGGACGCACAGAAAAAGATAGATCGCGCCTATGACCCGGCCAATGCCTGCGTCTGGGACGCGCTTGAGAACGTCATTAAGGAGCACCCCGTGCTGCTCAACCGCGCACCTACACTGCACCGTCTGTCTATTCAGGCATTTGAGCCGGTGCTGGTCGAGGGACGCGCAATAAAGCTGCACCCGCTGGTCTGCACGGCCTTCAACGCCGACTTCGACGGTGACCAGATGCCTGTGCATGTGCCGCTGTCTGTCGAGGCGCAGGCTGAGGCAAGATTCTTAATGCTTTCCGCCAACAACCTGCTCAAGCCCGTCGACGGCCGCGCCGTTGCCGTGCCTACGCAGGATATGATACTCGGCTCCTACTACCTCACCATGGACAAGGGCGGTGAGGCCGGTGAGGACAGAGTCTTCCGCGATTTCGATGAGGCTGAGATGGCGTATGAGAACCACCAGCTCGGTCTGCATGCACCTATTTTCGTTCGCACCACCGACAGCGAGGAGACTGCGCTGTGCAGTGTGTCCGATTTCAGCATCATCCGCACCGACAAGGGCGCTGAGGTGACGTTCACCGTTCCGGTTGCACGCATCATCACGCCGGCCGGCCGCACATGTGGCTATACCTACGTCAGAGTGCTGCGTGACGGTGAGGAGGTCTACCGCGACAACACTACCACGCTGCTGGGACGCGAGGAGGCCAAGTCCGGTGAGGAGTGCACGCTGCTCATCAACGGCTTCAGCAACATTGTTGAGGGTGATGTTATTGAGGTAGGCTACAAGCATACCGGCATTATCCGCGCAACGCTGGGTCGTATGATATTCAACCGCGCACTGCCGCAGGATCTCGGCTTTGTGGATCGCAGCGATTATACACGCATCCATGAGCTTGAGATAGCCTTTGTCATAAAGAAAAAGGAGCTCGGCCAGATCATCGACCGCTGCATCAAGCGCCACGGCGCCGCCGTCTGCGCAAATATGCTGGACGATATCAAGGCCATGGGCTACAAATATTCCACCAAGGCATCCTTCTCTATATCCGTTTACGATATGACCATCCCCAAGGAAAAGAGCGCACTGCTGGCCGAGGCCGAAAAGAAGGTCGACGCCATCTCCAAGCACTATATGCGCGGCCGCCTGTCTGAGGAGGAGCGCTATAAGAGTGTCGTCGCCATCTGGGAGCAGACGACATCTGATGTCACTGCCGCCCTTCAGGATAGCTTCGATCAGTATAACCCGATCAAGATCATGTCTGACTCCGGCGCCCGCGGATCCATCACTCAGATGCGTCAGCTGGCCGGTATGCGCGGACCTATGTTCGCTGCAAACGGTAAGACGATGGAGATCCCGATCAAATCCAACTTCCGTGAGGGCATGAAGATATTCGAGTACTTCATGGGCGCGCGTTCGTCGCGTAAGTCGCTGTCCGATACCGCACTGCGTACCGCAGACTCCGGCTACCTGACACGTCGTCTGGTCGACGTTTCGCAGGAGGTCATAGTCAGAGAAGAGAAGTGCGATACCACTAAGGGCGCATGGGTGACGGCTGTCGTCGACGAGAAGGACAAGAATGTGCTCGAGCCGCTGACCGACCGTATCGTCGGACGCTATACCATGGGTGACGTTGTCGATCCCACCACCGGCGAGGTGCTGGTGCCCGACGACACCATGATCACCGATGATATGGCCTCGAGGATCGTCAAGGCCGGCATTGACAGAGTTTATATCAGAACAGTTATCCAGTGCCATGCTAAGCACGGCATATGCGCTCACTGCTACGGCGCAGACCTTGCCTCCGGCAAGCCGGTCAGCGTCGGCGAGGCCGTCGGCATCATCGCGGCACAGTCCATCGGTGAGCCCGGTACACAGCTGACCATGAGAACCTTCCACTCGGGCGGTGTTGCAGGCTCGGATATCACACAGGGTCTTCCCCGTGTCGAGGAGCTGTTCGAGGCAAGACAGCCCAAGAAGGCCGCCATCATGGCCGAGGTCGCAGGTCGCGCCAAGGTCAACATTGGCGAGAATGCCAATGTTCACGTCGTTGACATCGTTCCCGATGAGGGACAGACGCTTCCCGACGGCAGACCCGCCGAGGTGCTGCAATATCAGATACCCTATGGCACACGTCTCGCCATCAACGACGGTGACCACGTCGAGCGCGGTCAGGCTCTTACCGAGGGCAACAAGGCGCCGGCCGATATCATGCGCATACTTGGTCTTGACGCTGTTTATGAGTACCTCATCAAGGAGATACAGCGCGTTTACCGCTCACAGTCGGTTAGCGTGAACGATAAGCATATCGAGATAATCGCACGCCAGATGACCCGCAAGATCCGCGTCGAGGACAACGGCGATACGGATATGCTGGTCGGCTCGATGGTTGATGCCATTGAGTTTGAGGAAAAGAACAACGCAGCGGCAGCCGCAGCGGCAGAGCTGGGCGGCGAGGCACACCTCGCAACCGGCGAGACCGTGCTGCTCGGTATCACCAAGGCGTCGCTCCAGACCGAATCCTTCCTGTCCGCAGCCTCCTTCCAGGAGACCACCAAGGTGCTCACCGAGGCTGCCATCAAGGGCAAGGTCGACCACCTGCTCGGACTTAAGGAAAATGTCATTATCGGTAAGCTTATACCGGCCGGAACCGGTATGGCCTGCTATCGCGGCATAGATGTCGAAAAGGCAGGAGCCGTCAATGATGACAACGCTGAAAAGGCGATCTGATCACCACACAATAATCATTTGGGGCTGCTGCTCTCGTCCGAGAGCGGCAACCCCTGCACGTTTTTATGGCATAATGCCGAATATCACTGAAAAATAGCGCAAATAATATATCATCTTGCAGCCCGGTTTGTGCAAAAAAGAGAATTTTTTCACTGCGGATAATGATTATTGACAAAACGGCCGTTGCGATGGTATAATATTATACGCGTGTTTACGTACCTTGGGATAGGTATGCCTATACGCAGGCGTGCAGAGGCATATTGCACGCCAAAAAGCATTGAATTTTCGAAGAAGGAGGAATTACACGAGGATGCCAACCTTTAACCAGTTAGTCAGACAGGGCCGCCACGACAAGACCTATAAGTCCAAAGCACCTGTGCTTCAGAAGGGCTTTAACACGCTTGAGAATGCAGCCACCGATCTGCCGTCTCCTCAGAAGAGAGGCGTTTGCACAAAGGTTTCCACCACCAGCCCCAAGAAGCCTAACTCCGCGCTCCGTAAGATCGCAAGAGTAAGACTTACCAACGGTCTGGAGGCTACGACCTACATTCCGGGTATCGGACATAACCTTCAGGAGCACTCCGTCGTTCTCATCAGAGGCGGCAGAGTTAGAGACCTGCCTGGTGTTCGTTACCACATCATCCGCGGCACTCTGGATGCCCAGGGCGTTGCAAACCGTAAGCAGAGCCGTTCTAAGTACGGCGCAAAGACTCCTAAGAAATAAGCCGGAGTCCGAACAACAAGGTTAAACAATAAAGCAGACAAGCCCGTCCGTATATGAGAGATTCAATGCTTGAGCCTCTGTACGGCGCAAACAGAAGTATGCTTTTGAGTACCTGTGATTTCATCAAATTTAATGAAGGAGGGAAGTTACCGTGCCGAGAAGAGGAAAAATTTCCAAGAGAGACGTTCTGCCGGATCCGCTGTATAACTCCAAGCTTGTAACAAAGCTTGTCAACAACGTGATGCTGGACGGCAAGAAGGGCGTCGCTCAGACGATCGTTTATGACGCATTTGCCACAGTGGCTGCTAAAACAGAGCAGGATCCGCTGAAGGTATTCGAGGAGGCACTCGAGAATGTTATGCCCGAGCTCGAGGTCAAGGCTCGCCGCGTAGGCGGCTCTACCTACCAGGTTCCTATGGAGGTCAGACCCGAAAGACGTCAGACGCTTGGACTTCGCTGGCTCATCACTTTCGCAAGAAAGCGCAGTGAGCGCACCATGGCAGACCGTCTTGCAGCCGAGATAATGGATGCAAAGAACAGCACCGGCGGAGCATTCAAGAAAAAAGAAGAGACACACAAGATGGCAGAAGCGAACCGCGCGTTTGCTCACTACCGTTATTAAAAAAGGAGACCCGTATTTATGCCCAGAGAATATTCACTTGAGCGTACAAGAAATATCGGTATTATGGCTCACATCGATGCCGGTAAGACGACTACGACAGAAAGAATATTGTTCTACACAGGCAAAACCCACAAGCTGGGTGAGACGCATGATGGTTCCGCTACGATGGACTGGATGGAGCAGGAGCAGGAGAGAGGTATCACTATCACCTCTGCCGCTACCACCTGCTACTGGAAGCAGCATCGTATCAACATCATCGACACCCCCGGCCACGTGGACTTTACCGTTGAGGTCGAGCGCTCACTGCGAGTGCTTGATGGCTCGGTAACAGTATTTTGCGCCAAGGGCGGTGTTGAGCCTCAGTCCGAAACAGTCTGGAGACAGGCTGATAAGTACGGAGTTCCCCGCATGGCATATGTGAACAAGATGGATATCACCGGAGCTAACTTCTACAGAGTTATCGAGATGATGAAGGACAGACTTCACACTCACCCGGTGCCGATTCAGCTGCCGATCGGAGCTGAAGATCAGTTCAGAGGTATAATTGATCTTATCAACATGGAGGCCGACATCTACTACGATGAGCTTGGCAAGGATATGCGCGTCGAGCCCATTCCGGAGGACATGCTCGAGCTGGCCCAGCAGTACAGAAACGAGATGATAGAGGCTGTCGCCGAGAGCGACGAGGCACTCTTCGAGAAGTTCTGCGCTGAGGAGGAGATCACTACCGAAGAAATAAAGCGTGCCATCCGTAAGGAGACTATCGCAAACAAGATCGTTCCCGTGGTCTGCGGAACATCTTACAGAAATAAGGGCGTTCAGAAGCTGTTGGACGCTATCATCGACTACATGCCCGCACCTACCGATGTCCCCGCTATCAAGGGTACCAACCCCGATACCGAGGAGGAGGTCGAGTGCCCGTCCGATGATAACGCTCCCTTCGCCGCCCTCGCCTTCAAGATCATGACCGACCCATACGTGGGCAAGCTCTGCTTCTTCAGAGTTTATTCCGGTCAGCTTGAGGTCGGTCAGACCGCATATAACTCCAATAAGGACGCCCGGGAGCGCATGGGACGTATACTCCAGATGCACGCCAACGAGCGTAAGGATATGGATCACGTTTACAGCGGTGATATCGCTGCGGTGGTCGGTGTCAAGAACACTACTACGGGCGACACGCTCTGCGATGAAAAGCACCCTGTTATACTTGAGTCCATGGAATTCCCGGAGCCTGTTATAAGAGTTGCCATCGAGCCCAAGACCCGCGCGGGTCAGGACAAGATGGGTATCGCCCTTTCCAAGCTGGCTGAGGAAGACCCCACCTTCCGTACCTACACGGACGAGGAGACGGGTCAGACCATCATCGCCGGTATGGGCGAGCTTCACCTTGAGATCATCGTTGACAGATTGCTGCGTGAGTTCAAGGTTGAGGCTACCGTCGGTAAGCCGCAGGTCGCTTATAAGGAGACCATCAGACGCAAGGCCGACGTGGATATGAAGTATGTCCGTCAGTCCGGCGGTAAGG